>NZ_JBBKZU010000004.1:0-487280 GCF_037889935.1 Variovorax ureilyticus | reverse complement strand
ACGACCTGCGCTAAGAGCAACTGTAGTGTCCATTTCTCCACCAAGAAGTTAAGTGGAGTAGTGGATCCTTGCGCATACGACGAAATCAAGACGGGATGGCTAGCCGCTTACCTCGTGGGAGAGGCGCCGAGCCTCGAAGTCAGGGTCGGCCGGAGAGAACGATGGCGGCGAGCGACACCGAGACCAGCATCCCGCACACCGAGCCGATGAACCACTTAACCGTGGCCTTGTAGGTGGCCTCGTCGTCGTCCTCGACGAGAAGCGCGCGATACAGCGTGTAGATCTCGGCGGCGATCGGGATCAGCAGCGCGATGAGCGCGATGACCGAGCGCACCGTCCAGTCGCCCGGCGCTTCGAAGGCCCAGTAGCGCACGAAGGAAAGCGAGAAGCCGATGATGACCGTGACCGCGGTGATGATCCCTTCTCGGTAGCCGGCCGGCAGCGGCCGCCTTGGCGCAGGCGCGGGCGCGGGTTCTGGTGCGGGCGATGGCGCTGCTGCGTCGCTCATGGCCGCAATCTAGTCCGCAATCAGCGTTTCGGGAATCAGCCCGCGTTCGATCATCGCCGCGTCCCAGGGCGGCACGCGCGTGAACGCCGCCGTGAGGTGCTCGATGAAGAGGCGCAGCTTGAAGGCATTGCGCGAAGTGCCCGCATAGACCGCGTTGAGCGAGAAGGACGAGAGCTGGTGCTCCGCCAGCACCACCTGCAGGTCGCCGCGCAGGATCGCATCGCCGGCCACCAGCGTGGGCAGGCAGACGATGCCCGCGTGCTCCATCGCGTATTCGCGCAGCAGGTGCACGCTGTTGGTCAGCAAGGCGGCGCTCATGTAGAGCGTGACCTGCTCGCCCGCGTGATGGAAGGTCCAGCGGTCGCGCGTCGGGTAGCCCGAATAGAGGCCCAGCGTGTGCTTGTGCAGGTCGCGCGGGCTTTCGGGCACGCCGTGCGCGCGCAGGTACTCCGGCGTGGCGCAGAACACGCGCCGCACGGGGAAAAGAGGACGTGACACGAGCTCGGTCGAGGCGGCCGGGAAGATCTGCAAGGCGCAATCGACGCCGGCCTTGACCGGATCGACCACCGCATCGCTCACGATCAGTTCGAGGTGGATGTCCGGAAAACTCACCTGGAACGCGCGCAGCAGCGTCGCGAAATGCCCGAGCACGAAGCCCGTCAGCGCATGGATGCGCAAGGTGCCGGTCGGCCCGGCGCGGGCGTCGCGCATCTGGTCCATGATGTCGTTCGCCCGCCCGACCAGCTCGGTGCAGTCGCGCAGGAAGGCCTGCCCGACGTCGCTCAGGCGCACCACCCGCGTGCTGCGGTGAAAGAGCGGCGCGCCGACGTGGTCTTCGAGCTGCTTCACGCGTGTGGTGACCACCGACTTCGCCACGCGCATCTGCCGCGCCGCCTCCGCGAAGCTCTGGGTCTGCGCGACGCGGACGAAGGTCTCGATGTTTTCCAGGCGATCCATGGGCTGGCAATGTAGCCGCGGGGCGCACTGTATGGAGTGAGGGTCGGTGCTAATCTCGGCGGATGTTCAATCCCACCCAGGAAGAAGTCCGCCGCTTCTTCTGCGACGTCTTCGCCAAGAGCCGCAGCGGCCAGCCGATGGAGGCGCTCGAGATCATCGCCGCCCGCTGGATCGACGAGCACCCCGAATACCACGCCGACCTCGAAGATGCCGATGCGGCGATCGCGCGCATCTATGACGGCAAGGACGGGCGGGAGAACCCGTTCCTGCATCTGTCGATGCACCTGTCGATCAGCGAGCAATGCTCCATCGACCAGCCGCGCGGCATCCGCCAGGCGGTCGAGCTCCTGGCCAAGCGGCGCGATTCCTTGATGGACGCGCATCACGAGGCGATGGAATGCCTTGGCCAGATGATGTGGGAGAGCCAGCGCGCCGGCCGGCCGCCCGACGGCGAGGGCTATGTGGCCTGCGTCCAGCGCCGGGCAACAAGGGATTGATCACCCCCATGCGCCTTCGGCGCTCCCCCTCTCCGGGGGCGCACCCGGCGGCCCGGCGAAGCCGGTTCCGCGGGTGCCCTGGAATTGGCCGCGCCGGTTTCGTGCGCCATGAATGACAAAGCCCGCAGGAATGCGGGCTTTGTCATTGTGTCTGGCGAAGTGATGCGCCGCGCTTACTTGGCTTCGTGGAAGCGCGATTCCGGCACGGTCTTCAGGTCGCCCGGCAGCGCGCTGATGTAGCTCGTGAGTTCCTTGATTTCCGAATTGGTGAACTTCTTCGCCTGGCTGCCCATGACCGGGTGCGCGCGGCCGATCTGCATGCGGTTCTGGACCTTGTACGACTTCAGCGCGACATAGAGATAGTCGGCGTGCTGGCCGGCGAGCTTCGGCACCGAACCGTCATTCGGCGTGTTGAAGTTGGCGCCGTGGCACTTGGTGCAGGAGTTGTCCTTGTCGCGCGCGATCAGGTCCGCGACGCGGGAGCTCGGCGCGGCGGCTGTGGCCGGCGGCGGTGCGTCGCCTTCCTTGAGGCCGAGCTGGCTGTAGTAGGCGGCCAGATCGGCGATGTCCTGCTCGCTCAGGGTGTCCGCGATGGCGTGCATGGTGGGGTGCTTGCGCTCGCCGCCCTTGTACTGGGTGAGTGCGGAGACGAGGTAGGAAGCGCTCTGGCCCGCGATCATCGGAACCTTGTGGATCTCGGGAAAGCTGGCCTGGTACCCGATGATGCCGTGGCAGCCCATGCACATGGCGACCTTCTTCGCGCCTGCTTCCGCGTTGCCGGTGATCTTCTGTGCCTGGGCGGAGACCGTCACGCAAGCGACAGTGAAGGCAAATATCGTGGTCAACAACTTCTTCATTTTGCGCGCACAATCTCGTGGAGTTTTAGGGCAAATCAACGTTTGATTATATGGGTCGCCCTTCTAGGAACCCATGCAGGAGTCTCCCTGAGAGACTCGTCTCGCGAATCGATGTTGTGTTCCCCCAACCAACCACCCCGCTCGAAGCCATCCATGAAATTCAAGGGTTCTGACAACTACGTCGCCACACAGGATCTGATGCTCGCGGTCAACGCGGCCATCACGCTCAAACGCCCCCTGCTCGTCAAGGGCGAGCCGGGCACCGGCAAGACGATGCTCGCCGAGGAAGTGGCGCAGTCGCTCAACCTCCCGCTGCTGCAGTGGCACATCAAGTCCACCACGAAGGCGCAGCAGGGCCTCTATGAATACGACGCGGTGAGCCGCCTGCGCGATTCGCAGCTCGGCGACGAGCGGGTCAAGGACATCCACAACTACATCGTCAAAGGCGTGCTGTGGCAGGCGTTCACGGCCGACGAGCCGGTGGCGCTCTTGATCGACGAGATCGACAAGGCCGACATCGAATTCCCGAACGACCTGCTGCGCGAACTCGACCGCATGGAGTTCTACTGCTACGAGACGCGCGAGCTCGTCCGCGCCAGGCGCCGGCCGGTGGTGTTCATCACGTCCAACAACGAGAAGGAACTGCCCGACGCCTTTCTGCGCCGTTGCTTCTTCCACTACATCAAGTTCCCCGATGCGGAGACGATGAAGAGCATCGTCGCGGTTCACTTCCCCGACCTGAAGCAGGCACTGCTCACCGCGGCGATGAAGACCTTCTACGACGTGCGCAACCTGCCCGGCCTGAAGAAGAAGCCTTCGACCTCCGAATTGCTCGACTGGCTCAAGCTGCTGGTCGCCGAGGACATTCCGCTCGAAGCGTTGCAGAGCAAGGACGACAAGGTCGCCGTGCCGCCGCTCGTGGGTGCGCTGCTCAAGAACGAACAGGACGTCACCCTCTTCGAGAAGCTCGTCTTCATGCAACGCCACAACCGCTGAGGCGTCGCGATGGCGTTCGTCGAACCGGTCACGCTCAAGGCACGCGGCGTCGCGCTGGTGCCGCTGTCGCTCGCCCATGAGGAAGGCCTGCGCGCAGCAGCCGCCGACGGCGAGCTGTGGAAGATCCGCGTGACCTCCGTGCCGGAGCCGCAAGAAACGCGCACCTACATCGAGAACGCGCTGAAGATGCGCGAGGACGGCAACCGCTTCGCCTTCGCGGTGACCGACGAGGCCAGCGGCACGGTGCTCGGCAGCACGAGCTACCACGACATCCTGCCGGCCGTGAAGCGCGTCGAGATCGGCTACACCTGGTATGCCAAGCGCTGCCAGCGCACGCACGTCAACACCACCTGCAAGCTGCTGATGCTCACGCATGCCTTCGATGCACTGGGCTGCCATGTGGTGGGCTGGCGCACCGACAACTTCAACCACGCATCGCAGCGCGCCATCGAGCGCCTCGGCGCGAAGAAGGACGGCGTGATCCGCGGCCACGCGCTGCGCCGCGACGGCACGATCCGCGACACCGTGATGTACAGCCTGCGCTCGGGCGAATGGCCCGAAGTGCGCGCGCAACTGAATGACCTGCTGGACAAGCCCAGGCCGCAGGCCCAGGAGTGATTCGCCATGCTGATCGACTTCTTCTACACCCTGCGCTCGGCCAAGCTGCCGGTGTCGGTCAAGGAATATCTGACGCTGCTCGAAGCGCTGCAGGCCGATGTCGTCGGTCCCAATTCCGACGATGCCTTCGGGCTCGATGACTTCTATTACCTGTCGCGCACCGCGCTGGTGAAGGACGAGAAGCACTACGACAAGTTCGACCGCGCCTTCGCCGCCTACTTCAAGGGCGTGGAGATGCTGGCCGACTTCACCAAGGAAGTGCCGCTCGACTGGCTGCGCAAGACGCTCGAGCGCGAATTCACCGCCGAGGAAAAAGCCAAGATCGAGAAGATGGGCTGGGACGAGCTCATGGAGACGCTGAAGAAGCGCTTCGAGGAGCAGAAGGAGCGCCATGAGGGCGGCAGCAAATGGATCGGCACCGGCGGCACCTCGCCCTTCGGCCACGGCGGCTACAACCCGCAGGGCGTTCGCATCGGCGGCGCGGGCAAGAACAAGAGCGCGGTGAAGGTGTGGGAACAGCGCGCCTACAAGGACTACGACGACAGCCAGGAACTCGGCACGCGCAACATCAAGATGGCCTTGCGCAAACTTCGCAAGTTCGCGCGCGAGGGCCACGAGGACGAACTGGATCTCGACGAGACCATCAGCAAGACCGCGGCCAATGCGGGCTACCTCGACATCAAGATGCGGCCCGAGCGCCACAACAACGTCAAGGTGCTGCTGCTGATGGATGTCGGCGGCACGATGGACGAGCACATCCAGCGCGTGGAGGAACTGTTCTCGGCCGTCAAGACCGAGTTCAAGCACCTCGAGTTCTATTACTTCCACAACTGCGTCTACGACTTCATGTGGAAGAACAACCGCCGGCGCTACTCGGAGAAGTTCCCGACCTGGGACATCATCCGCAAGTACAACAAGGACTACAAGCTGGTCTTCGTCGGCGATGCGACGATGAGCCCGTACGAGATCCTGCAGCCGGGCGGCAGCGTCGAATACAACAACGAGGAGGCCGGTGCGGAGTGGCTCCAGCGCCTCACGCATGCCTTCCCGAAGTTCGCGTGGATCAACCCCGAGCCGCAAGGTGTCTGGCAATACCGCCAGAGCATTGCGGTCATCCAGCAACTGGTGTCGAACCGCATGTTCCCGCTGACCCTGCGCGGTCTCGAGGACGCGATGCGGCTGTTGTCGAAATAGGCTGACCCGGAGCGGGCCCCCTTGCTGTCAGAATCGGCGGGGTGCGTCAGGTTGTTCCATCTCTCACGCCGGCTTGGATGCCGGCGTTGTTGTTTGCAACCCTCCTTCTTTTGCAGGGATGCAGCCTGCTGTCGCAAAAGGAACCCGACCAGCGCGATGCCGCCGACAGCCCCGTGACGAGTGAATCGGGCGCCTCGGGACGCGAAGCCTTCGCCGTCGACGTGCAGGCGCCCGATGCGGTGCGCGACTTCCTCACGCGCAACCTGGAGATCCAGCGTTACCGAAAGCTCAACGATCTCGGGCCCGTCGAGCTTTCGCGCCTGATGGTCGCGGCCGAGGCCAACGCGCGCGAGTTGCTCAACACCATGGGCTACTTCACGCCCACGCTCACGCTCGAGTTGCGCGAAACACCCGACGGCAAGGCGCCGCGCGAAGTCAGGATCACCGTCGTGCCGGGAGAGATCACGCACGTGAGCGACGTGCACGTCGACTTCAACGGGCCGATCGCGCAGACGCCTGAATCCGAAGAGCGGCGCAACGCGATCCGCGCCGCGTGGCCCCTGCGCCAAGGCCAGGCCTTCAGCCAGCAAGCCTGGGACAACGCAAAATCCACGGCGCTGCGCAGTCTCACGGCAAGGCGCTACCCCACGGGCACCATCGTCACGAGCCGCGCGGAAGTGGACGCCGATCGCGCCGAAGCGCGGCTGAGCGCCACCTACGATTCCGGCCCGGCCTACCGCTTCGGCCCGCTGGTGGTGCGGGGCTACCAGCGCTACGACCCCGACGCGATGCGACGCATCGCGCGTATTCCAACCGGCGCCGACTACGACCAGCAGCAACTGCTCGATGCCCAGCAACGGCTGGCGAGCAGCGGCTACTTCAATTCGGTCTTCCTCACGCTCGACACCACGCACGACGACCCGCTCAGCGCACCCGTCATCGCGCAGGTGCAGGAGGCGCCATTGCAGAAGGTGGTCGCCGGCGTCGGCTACACCACCGACAGCGGCCCGCGGCTTTCGCTCGACCACATCCACAACCAGATGCCGCTGCTCGGATGGCGCGCGGTGTCCCGGCTCTACCTGGACCGCGACACGCAATCGCTCGGCACCGAGTGGAGCGCGGTGCCGCGCGACAGCGGATGGCGCACCTTCACGGCGGCCCAACTCAAGAGCGAGGTGTCGGGCGACTACACGGTCGACAGCGGGCGGCTGCGCGGCGGCGAGAGCAAGGCCAGCGACCATATCGACCGAAGCCTCTTCCTGCAGTACGACTACGCGTCGAACCACGGCTTCAATGCGCCGCCGTCAGCCTCGGCGCTGAGCATCAACTGGAACTGGACCGGCCGCTACTTCGACAACGCCAACGCGCCGACCCGCGGCCAGGGCATCGCGCTGGAACTCGCCGCCGGCTACACGCTGACCGGCGAGCGCCTGCCATTCACGCGCACCTATGCACGCTGGGTGGGCTTCGTGCCCGCGGGCACCGTCTACAGCGACGACGGCACGCAATCGCGCGGCGCCCGCATCCAGCTGCGATCGGAAATCGGAGCGCTGATCGCCAAGGACAGCGCGCAGATCCCGAGCACCCTCGCCTTCCTGACCGGCGGCGACACCACGGTGCGCGGCTACAGCTTCCGCTCCATCGGGGCGGTGCGGCCCAGCGGCACCGTCATCGCCGGCCGCTACATGGGCGTCGCGAGCATCGAGTGGCAGCGCCCGTTCGTCTACAACGGAAAGATCAGCGACTGGGAAAGCACCGTGTTCGTCGATGCCGGCTCGGTCGCCGACAAGGTCGGCGATCTCGAAGCCAAGGTTGGCGTCGGCGTCGGCGCGCGCTGGAAAAGCCCGATCGGGCCGATTTCGATCGATCTTGCCTACGGCGTCGATGTGAAGGAATTCAGGCTGCATTTCCGCTTCGGCTTCACCTTCTGACCATGGCCGACGAGACGCCCGAAACCACGCCAGGAACCGCGCCCACGGCGCCGAAGCGCTCACGCCTGCGCCGCGTGCTGCGCGGGCTCGGCTGGTTCGTGGGTGGCCTGGTCACGCTGCTCATCGCGCTGCTGGCCGGGGCCTGGTGGTGGCTCGGAACGGACGAATCCCTGGCCTTTGCGCTCGCGCGCACCGCACGCTTGCTGCCCGCGGATCAGACGCTGGAAAGCCGCGATGTCTCGGGTTCGCTGCGCGCGGGCGGGCGCATCGGCTGGCTGCGCTGGCAAAGTCCCACGCTCGCCGTCGAAGTGAGCGGCGCACGCATCGGCTGGCAGCTCGCACCTCTGTTGCGGCGCCGCGTGCAACTGGGCGAGGTACACGCCGGACAAGTGGTGATCGAACGGCGCGGCGCACCCGAGGACAAGCCGGTCGAACCGCTCGATCAGATCGTGCTGCCGGTGCAGATCGAGCTGCCCTTCTCGATCGACGACCTGCGCTGGGCCGGCCCGCCGGCGCTGCAGGCCACCCGACTTGCCGGCAGCTATCGCTACACCAGCGAGCACCACCACGTTCTCGAGATCGTCGGCGTAGAGGTGGCCGACGGCCGGTACGGTGCGCACGTCGATCTGCAAGGCCCCGCGCCGATGGCCATCGATGCGAAGCTCAACGGCCGCATCCGCGCGTCGCTCGACAAGGAGAACCCGCTCGACGTGCTGGCCAATGCCAGCGTGACCGGCACGCTGTCCGGACCGGACGCCCGCCTTGCGGTGGCCGCGGAACTGCAGCCGGTCGATGAAGGCGCCGCAGCGCCGATGCGCGCGCAGTTGCAGGCCAACATCGCGCCCTGGCAGCCGCAGCCGGTGATCGACGCCACGGCGGAAGTCGAGAACGTGGACCTCGCGCGACTGTGGCCCGAGGCGCCTGCCACGCTGCTCACCGGCCACATCGAAGCCGGCCCCGACGCTGCGGCTGGCACCACGAACTGGAAGGCGACCGCCGACATCCGCAACGCGATCGCGGGCCCCTGGGATGCAGGCAAGCTGCCCGTCGAACAGGTCCAGGCCCGGGCGGGTTTCGACGGCACTACCTGGACCGTGCCTGAAGCCACCGTGCACATCGGCGGCGGCAGCATCGAGGCCGAGGGAAGCTGGAGCCCCGCCCCCGAACCCTGGCAGGCGCGCGCCATGGTGCGGGGTGTGCAACTCGGGCAGCTGCATTCCGATCTCGCCGGCGCGCCGCTGGGTGGAACCATCAAGGCCGATCAGGCGGGCGACACGATCCGCTTCGACGTTGCACTGCGTGCCGAAGGAGGCGCCGGCGTGCAGGGCGTGCTCGTCGAACGGGCCGTTGCGCAGGGGCAATGGCAGAACCAGGTGCTCGATCTGAGAACGCTGCGCCTCGAGGCCCGGCAGGCGAGCCTCGAAGGCCGTCTGCAGGCGCAGGTCGCCGGACAGGGTGGCAGCGGCAACCTCCGCCTCGTCGTGCCGGGCGGCAGCGTGCAGGTGCAGGGTCGCATCGCGCCGGCCAGCGGTGATGGGCAGGTGCGCACGCAGATCGACGATGCCGCCGTCCTGCAGCGCTGGATCGAAAGCCTGCCGGCGATGCAGGAGCGCTTCGCCGGCGCGCGCATGCAGGGCAGCGCGCGGCTCGAAGCGAGCTGGAAAGGCGGCTGGCAGGCGGTGCAGCGGCGCCTTCGGACCGCCAACGAGCCGGCTCCGCGCGGGACCGTCGAACCGACCCTCGACGCCACGCTGACCATCCCCAAGCTCGATGTCGCCTTGCCGCCGCCCGAATCGGGCGAGGAAGCCGTCAGCATCGCTTTCGCCAATGTCCGCGCCGAACTGGCCGGCAGCCTCGCGCAATCCACCTTGGCGCTCAAGGGCGAAGCCACCACCGGCACGCGCAAGATCACGCTCGATGCGCGCGGCGGTGGCGGCATCGATCGCGCCAACCAATGGCGCGCGGCGCTCTCCAGCTTCCGCGCGCAGTACAAGGACAGCACGCGACCCGGACCGTGGACGCTCGCCCTGAATCGCGCCTTCAACGCCACCATCCGCACGGTCGACGGCGACGCGCGGCGTCTCGAAGTCGAGGCGTCGGGCGCCGGCGCGGAGGTGACCGGCCCGGTGCCGGGCACGCTGAAGATCGACTGGCAGCCACTGCGCTTCAGCCAGAGCGGCGCGGGCGCCACGCGCTCGACGCGGCTGCAGTCCAAGGGCCAGTTCCAGGGCCTGCCGATGGCCTGGGCCGAGGCCTTCGGCGAGACCGACGCCCTCGAACGCATCGGCTTCAGCGGCGACCTGATGTTCAACGGCGAATGGGACATCGACGCCGCCGACACGCTGCGCGGCCATGTCCGCATCAATCGCCAGAGCGGAGACCTCCGCGTGCAGGCCGGCGAGGCGGCACTGGTCACGCGCGTGCACAGCACCGGCACCGGCGCGCGCAGCGAGATCACCATGGATGCGGCCGGACCGGGCGTCGGCACGCCGGCCGGTTTGCGTCAGGCCGAATTCCGGCTCGACGCAGAAGGCGACACCGTCCGCGGCCTCCTGGCATGGGAGAGCGAGCGCGCCGGCCAGATTCGCGTGGAAGCCAGCACGCGCCTTCTGCAAAGACCCGGCGGCTGGCAATGGGCCGCCGACGCACCGCTCGCGGGTCGCGTCACGGCGAAGATGCCCAACCTCAGGGTCTGGTCGATGCTGGCGCCGCCGGGCTGGCGCATCGCCGGAACGCTGCAGGCGGATGCCACGCTCTCGGGCAACCGGAACGACCCGCGCTGGAACGGCACGCTCGGCGCCGACCAGCTCGCGCTGCGCGCGCTGGTCGACGGGCTCGACCTGCACGACGGCCGTCTGCGCGCGACCCTGGCCGGCAACCACGTCGAGGTCAACGAGTTCACGCTCAAGGGCGGCCTCGGCAGCCAGATGCGCATCCCCGGCCAGAGCGGCAACCTGAGCACCGCGGCCAGCGAAGCCGCGAGGGACGGCGGCACGCTGACGGTGCGCGGCGATCTGTCGTGGGGCCCCGCGCCGGCCCCGGGCGCCGGCAGCGGCATCCGGATGGCGATGCAGGCGCAACTGCGTTCGCTGCGCACCCTGGTGCGATCGGACCGGCAGCTCACGCTTTCGGGCGACGTGCAGGCGCGGCTGGAGAACGGCCAGTTCACCGTGCGCGGCGACCTGCGCACCGATCGCGCAGTGATCATCCTCCCGGACCAGACCGCGCCCAGTCTCGGCAGCGATGTCGTGATCCGCTCGGCGGTCCGCGATCGCGAGGCGAGGGAAGAGGCCGAACGCCTCGCCGAAGCCACCGGACGGCTCGGCGCGAGGCCGCAGACCGCGAAGCCGCCCGACGTGCTGGTGACTTTCGACCTCGGCCAGGATTTCGCGGTCCAGGGCCGCGGCATCACGACACGCCTCGCGGGCAAGCTCAATATCCAGAGCACTGCGCTGAATGCCCCGCCCCGCGTGACCGGCGAGGTCCGCACCGTCGCCGGGCAGTACCGCGCCTACGGACAGCAGCTCAACATCGAAACCGGCATCGCGCGGTTCAACGGGCCCATCGACAACCCGCAGCTCGACATCCTCGCCATCCGGCCCAACATCCAGCAGCGCGCGGGGGTCGCCATCACCGGCACGGCACAGGCGCCGCGGGTGCGCCTGTATTCCGACCCTCAGCTATCCGACCAGGAAACGCTGTCGTGGCTGGTGCTGGGGCGCGGATCGGCGACCAGCGGCAGCGAATCGGCGGTGCTCCAGCAGGCCGCGCTGGCGTTGCTCGGCGGACTCGGCAGCGGCGGCACGGGCGGCGGACTCGCGAGCCGCTTCGGACTCGACGAGATCGGCTTCCGCGGACCGGGCAGCGGCGGCGAAGTGCGCGACTCGTCCGTCACCGTCGGCAAGCGCATCGCGCGTGACTTCTACGTCACTTACGAACGCAGCCTCGCGGGGACGCTGGGCACGCTCTTCGTGTTCTACGACCTCACGCGCAACCTCACCCTGCGCGCGCAGGCCGGCCAGCCCAGCGGCATCGACCTGATCTACACATTGCAGTTCGACTGAACTGGTAAAGTTGCGGGCCTTCGTCCTCGTAGTTCAATGGATAGAACGGGGTCCTCCTAAGACTCAGATACAGGTTCGATTCCTGTCGAGGGCACCAGTACAAATCCGGATGAGTCCAGACTCCTCCGGATTTTTTACTTCTCTTCTGACTGATTCGTCCGCAGTCAACGAGCGAGTCCGATCTGAATCTGTCCCGCTGCCGGCCCGCTGCGTGCGCCGACGACGGCTGCAAGCGTGCCGTCTTGCGCCGTGAAGTAGTAGGCGCCCCCGGCGCTGAACGACTTCAGGTTCGAGATCGTGAAGCTCGGGACACCGAGACTGAGGCCGGCGAATCCATAGCCGGTCGCGTCGGTACGAACCATCATCGTGTCGTAGGTGGTCGCTGTGTAGACCATCGTTCCCCAGCTCCCGCTGGTATCACCGCCGATGGCGTTGAGGTTCGGCCAGGCTGCGGATTCCTCCAGGCCGATGCGGAAAACCGAATCGTTCGGCGCACCCGGGCTGGTTCCCGCCGACAGGTACACGTTCTTGCCCGCGACCCGCGCCATGGCGAAGTACCCCCAGTCATTCACCGGGTCCGCCACATTCGCGACCTTCCACAGGCCAGGCGTCGGGCCGGGCGAGACCGTGTAGTCGACCAGCAAGGTGCAGGCCGCAATGGACGTGATGGCGACGTCGTTGCACAGTTGCAGGACTGTCCCTCCTCCCGAGATACGGGACTGTCGAATGTTGGAATCCCGCGTGGACGTTTGCAGATTGATGCCAAGACGCGTGTATGCGCCGTCGAGCGCAGCCTGCGTCGTGACCAGCGCGCGCGAGGCCACGAAGGGCTGCACTGCATAGCTGGTCAGCACCTTGGGCGCATGGAACGGAAAGGCGCCCACCACGGTGTCGGCGGTCATGCGGAACCGGCTGTTGGCCGCTACCGCAGATACGCGCGTGCTCGCGAAAATGTAGGCGGTGCTGTCAGTCGGGTCGACAGCGATCGCGTCGGCGACGGTCACGTCGTTCTCGTCCGTCATCGCATAGGCCATGTTGTCGAAGTCGAGCGTGAGAGTCAGCCTTGAGCCATTCGTGGCGAAGACCTTGTAGCTCCCATTGCGCGCGTCGCCCGGCGCGATGTCGAACACCACGTCCCGGGCGTGTGATGCATCCGTGGAAGCGCCCACGGTGAGCACCGCCGCGGCTGCGCTCAGGTTGGCCACTCGCGCTGTCCAGCTCGTCCCGGCGACGCTCGGCGTGCGCGGGGTGGCCGTCTCTGCCGGTGTGGGCGTCGGGGTCCAGTTGACCGCCTGATTCGAGCTCACGGCAATGCTGTCGCCGGGCTTGACTGCATAGCGTCCGTTGCTCGCTTGGGCCTCATTGCCATTGACCTTGACCGTGAGGCTCAGCGCCGGTGTCGGTGCCGATGTTTGCACGGCAGGCAGGACCGCTCCGCCCCCACCACCGCCGCCGCCACCACAGGCAGCCACCACCGCCAACATCGCCGCGCCGGCGCAGTATCTCAATCGCATGTTTTGTCCTTTTGATCTATGAGATGCCGACGCGGCAGGAGCGCGCGCTCGGCGCGGCGAGTGTATCTTTTGGAAACTTAAGTATCACTCCTTCGAACGAAGGAGACTCTAGAGCCGCAGGTGTGCTAGCGCCAGCGCGTCAGATTGGGTGTCTGCGCGTCCCACGGGCGCCGAGAGTGGTTGTTGAGAGGCGCGGCGGCTTTGCCCGCCGAATGTGCGCGCTGCCGAGCGCGAAGCCATGTCGGCTCTTGCGGCCATAAGAAAAGAAACCCGCCGAAGCGGGTTCAAAACAGCCGAGACATGGAAGGCTGTCACGTCGAGCATCGCAGAAGGGCCTGACCGGGGCCTGAGTCGCCCGTGGCCAAGTCGAATCCAGCGCCCACGCGCTGCGCTCCCGGCAACGCGCCGGTAGCATGCCGGAATGAGCTTCCTCGTCGGCACCGCGTCGTGGACTGACAAGACACTGATCGACTGCGGGCGCTTCTATCCCCCGGACTGCAAGACGCCTGAAGCGCGCCTGCGCTACTACGCATCGACCTTTCCGCTCGTGGAGGTGGACAGCAGCTACTACGCCATCCCGACGCCGATGACCGCGCAGCAATGGGCGCTGCGCACACCCGATCGCTTCGTCTTCAACGTCAAGGCCTTTCGCCTGTTCACCGGTCACTTCACCGAAACCAAGGTGATGCACAAGGATCTGCAGCAGGCGCTCGGCGCCGGACGCAAGCTCTACTACAAGGATGTGCCGGAAGAGATCCGCGCCGAACTCTGGAAACGTTTCGCCGAAGCCCTGCAGCCGCTGCGGCTGGCGGGCAAGCTGGGGCTGGTCCACTTCCAGTTTCCCCCGCGACTGAAATACAGCCCGGAAGCGATGGCGCACATCGAGCGCTGCATCGGGTGGATGCCGAACTGCACGCTGAGCATCGAGTTCCGCCACAGGTCATGGTGGGAGAGCCCGGAGCGCACTGCCAGTACGCTGGCCTTCTTGCGTGAACATGGCCTGGTGCACACGATCGTCGACGGCCCGCAGGGCGCCGACAACAGCGTTCCGGCAGTGTGGGAGATCACCCATCCGGACTACCTGCTGCTGCGCCTGCACGGCCGCAACGTCGAAACCTACAACGCGCCGGCCCAGACCGCGGCCGAGCGCTTCGACTACGACTACCCCGATCGGGAACTCGGGGAGCTTGCGGCAGAGCTGGTGCGCATAGCCTACAGCGTGCGCAACAAGCACATCATCTTCAACAACTGCGACGAGGATAAGGGGCAGCGCAACGGCATCACCTTCCTGAAGATGCTGATGGCGCATGGCTGAAGGTGCTGGGCCCGAAAGAATTTCCGTCCTTCGCTGCGAAGCGTGCGGCGGCTCCGAGATTTCTCCCAGATGGACCCGCAGACTGCGTTCCGCGGCCGGAAGTCTTCACAGACCCCTCCACTCCCTCCACCATCCGGCTGTTTAACCCGCTTCGGCGGGTTTCTTTTTGGCCTGCTCGAACGCACCGCTTTCGGGTTTTCCCTGCCTGTTGGGGACAAGCTTGGGGAAAACAGCAATGGATTCGCATCGGATCGACATCTGGAGCGGCTCGAAACACGATGCTCACGAAATAGGCAATGGCCCCGGGGGAGGGGTCGCCGGCAAGCGCGGCTAGAATTCGACACTCATGCCCCGCTGGCTCATTGCCTCTTTCATCGCTTTCGTGCTTTCCTGCTACGGCTTCGCGGCCGCCGCGCAAGGCAGGACGGGCGGAGTCGACCTTGCGGACGCCTACAAGGTGACGGCGGCATCGATCCAGCAAGACACGACCCCGGCCGGCGATGCGTCCCCGCAGGACGCGAGCGACGAGTTCGCCGATCTCGACGAGGCCGGGTCCGACTTCAACGAATTCCTCACGGGTGTTCGCCCGCTCCTCGTCCCGGTCGTCGCCGCGGTGTGGCCACCACGCCTCGCGCCGCTGACCGCACCCCCGCCCCTGCTGGAGCGGCCCAAGCGGCCGCCTCGGGGCAGCCTCTTCCTCGTCTAGCTCGCCGCTTCGAGGGCCATTCGGCCTTCGATTTCACGATGCGAGCACCCCGCATCGCGGCGCCATGCGCGCGATGCGATCGATCCGGCGGTCCACCGCCGACCCCGTCAGGAATGTAGGAAGGAATCAACCATGCGTCTCACCACCAAAGGCCGTTTTGCCGTGACGGCCATGATCGACGTGGCGCTGCAAGGGCCCGCAGGGCCGGTCAATCTGGGCTCCATCAGCCGCCGCCAGCGGATCTCGCTGTCGCATCTCGAACAACTCTTCGCCAAGCTGCGTCGCCACGACCTTGTCGAATCCACGCGCGGCCCCGGCGGCGGCTACTCGCTCAGCCGAAGGGCCGCGGATATCACCATCGCGCACATCATCCAGGCGATCGACGGCGACGGGCAGGAAAAGACGGTCCCCCGCCACCCCGCAGTCCCGGGTGCGGTGAACCGGCACGCCACCGACGAGCTGTGGGCCTCGGTCAGCCGGCGCGCGCTCGAATTTCTCGACACCGTCACGCTGCAGAGCCTGGTCGACGAACAGATCGCGCGCGGCGTCGAGGTGGAACGCGATCGCAGTCCGCGCCGCGAACCGCTCCCCACGACGCGTGTGAAGCCCGCACCGGTCAATGCGCCGAACTCGGTCTTCGCGCTGGGGGCGATGCTCGCGAAGCGCTCCTGACGCGCCAGAGGGCGGTTTCGGGACCGCGAAGCCGAAAGGCCGAGGCCGGCGCTCCGGTCGGCCGAGCGCCTATGCTTCGTATCCAGATGACCGCCTCCATTTCCCCCCCTCACGAACTCGCGGTCCTGATCGGCCGCTTTCAGCCGTTTCACAACGGCCATCTCTCGCTTCTGAAGCAGGCGCTCGATCTGGCGCCGCGCGTCGTCGTGGTGATCGGCTCGGCTTTCAGTGCGCGCTCGCCCAAACTGCCCTTTCACTGGCAGGAATGCGCCCGCATGATTCACGCCGCCGTCCCCGAATCCGAACGTTCGCGCATCCTCTGCGTGCCGGTGCGTGACTGCTTCGACGAAGCGCGCTGGGCGACGACGGTACGCCGCGAAGTCGCCCAGGTCCTGGCGGATCACCACGCCGCACCGCCCGCATCGACGGTGTTGCTCGGCCACTTTCGCGATCCGTCCCGCGACTACCTCCGCGCCTTTCCGGACTGGACGCTGCAGACGCTGGACAGCACGCCGATCCGGCGAGCGAGTGCACTTCGCGATGCCGTGTTCGCGCACGGCGAGACGGCGCTGGCCGACATCTCCGCCGAGGTGCCACCCGGCACCATCGATTTCCTGCGTGAATGGAGCGCGCGCCCGGCGTTCGAGAATCTGCGGCAGGAAGCAGCCATCCTGCGCGAGTACGACCTCGCCTGGTCCGTCGCGCCCTACCCGCCGGTCCTGGTCACCGTCGATTGCGTCGTGAAGTGCGGCGACAGGGTGCTGGTGATCCAGCGCGGACACGCGCCCGGCAAGGGACTGCTCGCGGTCCCCGGCGGGTTTCTCGAACAACGCGAAACCACCTTCCAGTCGGCTCTGCGCGAACTCGAGGAGGAAACGCACCTCGCAGTGCCGCACGCAACGCTACGAAGCTGCCTCAAAGGTAACGACGTGTTCGACCGGCCGGACCGGAGCCAGCGAGGCCGAACGATCACGCACGGCTTCTTTTTCGACTTGGGCGACCGCGTACTGCCCGCCATCCACGCGGACGACGATGCCGCCGCGGCGAACTGGATGCCGATCGATCAACTCTGCGCGAGCGAAGAACGCTTTCTGGACGACCATTTCCAGATGCTCGACCACTACCTGGCGCTGCTGCCGCGTTAGGCCGCGTGTAGGCACGCGCCGACGCCGTCCTCCCCATTTCTCTGGCAGCAAGCGCGCCGAGCTGCGCCTAATCTGTTTTCAAACACACACCGGAGTTGCGCCGAGCAAGGGCATCATCCTCCGGCTGCCCGGTGTGGAACTGATGTGTTGAGCGACGATTCCTCCTCCCGGCGCTTCCCTGCGCCGTTCTACAGCGCCCCTCGGGGCGCTGTTTTTTTGGTGGATCGCGAAGAAGCGCGACGCGGCTACTTCAGGTCCCGACGCAGCGCCTGGACCTCGGCGTGCAGGCTCTTCGCCCACGCGCGCCGGTCGCGGCCGTGCGAAGACTGCGCTTCGCCGAATCGGACGATCGCCAGCAGCGGCGGCGACTTGAGCGTGTTCCACACGGACGAGAGCAGGTTGTCGTCGCCGATGTAGCGCGGCGCGTAGCTCGTCTCACCCGATTCCGCATCGGCAAAGCGCAGTGCGGCCGGCAGCACCGGTGCGCCGGCAGAAATCGCCGCCTGCAGGAGGTTGGCGTGAAACGGAAGCAGCCCGTGGCCGTCGCTGGTGGTGCCTTCGGGGAAGACCGCGATCACGTCGCCGTCACGCAGCGCTTGCGCCATGTGATGCACGACCCGCATTGCGTCGCGTCGACGCTCGCGCTCGATGTAGAGCGAACCGGCGCCCGTCGACAGCGTGCCGATCACCGGCCAGTGGCGCACATTGGATTTCGACACGAAGCGCACATGCCGCGCCGCGTGGATGGTGAGGATGTCGAGCCACGACAGGTGATTGCAGATCAGCAGCACCGGCCCGTGCGCCGGAGGCGTGCCCTGCACCGTGAGCCGGATGCCCATGAGATTGAGCATCCGCTCGGCCCAGCGCTGCACATGCGCCTCGCGTTCGGCGACGGACAGCGACGGAAACTTCGTGCGGATGATCCACCAGCCCCGGCATACATGCGCGACGGCGCGCAACAGTTTCAGGCTCGCAGAGAGTGCGTGCATCGGGTGGGTAAGAGCCCGCTCAACCGTGAACGACGCGGCCACCGACCACGGTGAAACGGGCTCGCCCATGCATGGCGTAGCCGCCGAATGGCGTGTGCTTGCCCTGGCTGCGGAGTGCGTCGGGCGTGACCTGCCATTCATGTGCAGGGTCGACCACGCACAGGTCGGCCGCGCCGCCTTGCGCCAGGCGCCCCACGCCTGCGGTGCCGACCAGCCCCGCCGGCGCGGACGTGACGACCTCGATCGCGCGCATCAGGCCGGCGCCGCTCTGCTCGCCCCATTGCAGCGCCAGCGGCAGCAGCAGTTCGAGCCCCGTCGCGCCGGCTTCGCTTTCGGCGAAGGGCAGCGTCTTGGCATCGGTTTCGACCGGCGTGTGGTCGGACACCAGCGCATCGATCGTGCCGTCGGCCAGCCCGGCGGACAGGGCATCGCGGTCGCGCTGTTGCCGCAGCGGCGGGCTGAGCCGCGCGCGGCTGTCGAAGTAGCCGATGTCGGTGTCCACCAGATGCAGCGAATTGATGCTGACGTCGCAGGTCAGCGGCAGGCCTTCGGCCTTGGCCGCGCGCACCTGCGCCACGCCGGCAGCGCTCGAGAGCCGGCACAGGTGCACGCGCGCACCGGTCGCGCGCACGAGTTCGACGATCGTGAAGATGGCGATCGTCTCCGCCGCCACCGGCACGCCGGCGAGGCCGAGGCGCGTCGCGAGCGGGCCACTGGCCGCGACGCCCTTGCCGAGATCGCGATCCTGCGGACGCAGCCAGACCGCATAGCCGAAGGTGCTCGCGTACTGGAGCGCACGCAGGAGCACCTGCGTGTTGCCCAAAGGAACATCGGCCTGGCCGAAGCCCACGCATCCGGCTTCGGTGAGCGCCGCCATTTCGGTGAGCACCTCGCCCGCCAGTCCTCGCGTGAGAGCACCCTGCGCGAACAGCCGTGCACGCTGGAGCTTCTCGGCGCGGAACTTGAGCATCTCGACAAGGCCCGGTTCATCGAGCACAGGATCGGTGTCGGGCGGGCATACCAGGCTCGTTACGCCACCGGCCACGGCTGCGGCCATTTCGCTGTCGAGCATGCCTTCGTGCTCGTACCCGGGCTCGCGCAGCCGCGCCGCGAGATCGACCAGCCCCGGCACGACGAGGCACCCCTGTGCATCGAGCGTGCGCTCCGCGCGGAAGTCGCTCCCGCTATGGCCGATCGCGACGATCTTGCCATCTGCGATGGCGACGTCGGCCTTCTTGTCGAGTTTGGACGCGGGGTCGACCACGCGCCCATTGATGATCTGAATTTTCATGTTCTGTCCTCTATCGGCCACAGCCCAGCCCAGAAATGCCGTGGAACCGGCTTCGCCGGGCCACTGGGATTGCCCCCTGCAAGGGGGTGCAGAGCGACACGAAGTGCGCGAGGCTGGGGGTGGGGTTCACTACGCTTCGTTTCCCGCGACGATGCTCATGACGGCCATGCGGACCGCGATGCCGAAAGTGACCTGCGGCAGGATCACGCTCTGCCGGCCATCGACCACGGCGGAGTCGATCTCGACGCCGCGGTTGATCGGGCCCGGATGCATGACGATCGCATCCGGTTTCGCAAGCTGGAGCTTGTCCGGCGTGAGCCCGTAGGTCTTGAAGAATTCCTGCGACGAAGGCAGCAGCGCGCCGCTCATGCGTTCGTTCTGCAGGCGCAGCATGATCACCACGTCGCAGCCCTTGATGCCTTCTTCGAGCGAGTGGAAGACCCGCACGCCCATCTGCGCGAGGTCGCCCGGCACCAGCGTCTTGGGGCCGACCACCCGCACTTCGGCGCAGCCCAGCGTGGTCAGCGCATGAATGTCGGAGCGCGCCACGCGCGAATGCAGCACGTCGCCGACGATCGCGACGGTGAGGTTCGCGAAATCCTTCTTGTAGTGACGGATCGTGTACATGTCGAGAAGGCCCTGCGTCGGATGCGCATGGCGCCCGTCGCCGGCATTCACCACATGCACATGCGGCGCGACGTGCTGCGCGATCAGGTAGGGCGCGCCCGATTCGCTGTGTCGCACGACGAAGAGGTCGGCGGCCATTGCGCTCAGGTTGGCGATGGTGTCGAGCAGCGATTCGCCCTTGGAGGCCGACGAACGCGAGATGTCGAGGTTGATCACGTCGGCCGACAGCCGCTTGGCCGCGATCTCGAAGGTGGTGCGCGTGCGCGTCGAGTTCTCGAAGAACAGGTTGAACACGCTCTTGCCGCGCAGGAGCGGCACCTTCTTGACCTCGCGGTCGCTCACGCTGGTGAAGTTCGCGGCCGTGTCGAGGATGTGGGTCAGGATCTCCTTCGGCAGGCCCTCGATGGACAGCAGGTGGATCAGCTCGCCGTTCTTGTTGAGCTGTGGGTTTCGTTTGTAGAGCATTACTTGTTTTCCTCTACCTTGAAGCTGAATGTGCCGGAGTCCGCGCGCGCGAGCGCAAGCAGTTGGGTCGTCGGCAGCTCCAGCTTCTGAGCCGCGAAATCGGCCGCCACCGGCAACTCGCGGCCGCCGCGGTCGATCATGACGGCAAGGCGCACGCACGCCGGACGGCCGAAGTCGAACAGCTCGTTGAGCACCGCGCGGATCGTGCGGCCTGTATAGAGCACGTCGTCGAGCAGGAGCACGTCGGCGCCATCGACATCGAACGGAAGAGAGGTCTGCGCGCTGACGGAAAGGCCGCGGCGCGCGAAATCGTCGCGGTGCATGGCGGACGAGATCACGCCGGGCGCACCGGCAAGGCCCAGGTCTTTCTGCAGGCGCTCGACGAGCCACGCGCCGCCGGAGGTCACGCCGACGAGGCGCGTGTCGGCGCGCATCAGGGATTTCACGCCGCGCAGCAGCTCGACGTAGAGCGCTTCGGCGTCAGGGATGGAGTTCACGGAAGGCTCCTCAGGAACTGTTCAAGAATGATGCAGGCCGATGCGGCATCGGCATCGCGCGCGCCCGAGGCGAGCGCCTCGGTCGTGCTGTAGCGTTCGTCGACCTCGTACACCGGGAGCCTGAAGCGGCCATGCAGCTGTCGTGCGAAGCGCTGCGCCGCGCGGGTGTTGTCGTGCGGCGCGCCGTCGGGATGGCGGGGCACGCCGACCACCAGCGCATCGGGTTGCCACTCGCGGATGCGGGCTTCCACCTGCGCGAAGCGGGCGTCGCCTTCGGCCTTGATGGTGGCTTGCGGCGTCGCGGTCTTCAGCAGGCGGTTACCGCTCGCGACACCGGTGCGCTTCTGGCCATAGTCGAAGGCCAGGAAGCTTTGGAAATGGGAGGGAACGGAAGGCGGAAGGGCTGCGCGGTCAGGCATCGCCAACCCGCTCATGCATGCCCCGCGTCGGGCGAGAGCGTCCAGGCCTCCAGGCCCAGCAGCGACAGCGCCTTGTCATAGCGCTGCTCGACGGGGGTGTCGAAGATCACCGCCGGATCAGCGCCGACCGTCAGCCAGCTGTTTTCTGCCAGTTCGGATTCGAGCTGACCCTCGCCCCAGGCTGCGTAACCGAGAGAAACAAGCACCTTGCGCGGACCTGCACCGGTGGCGAGCGCCTCCAGCACATCCTTGGAGGTGGTCATTTCCAGCCCGCCCGGGATGGTCATGGTCGAGGCGTAGACGGATTCGTTCGGCTTGTCGGAGTGCGCGAAGACCGGCTCGTGCAGCACGAAGCCGCGCTCGGTCTGCACCGGGCCGCCCTGGAAGACCGGCGCCTTGCCGATTTCAGGGCTGGAGAGATGCAGCTCGATCTTCTCGAACAGCACGCCGAGATTGATGTCGCTGGGCTTGTTGATCACGAGGCCGAGCGCGCCGCGCTCGCTGTGCTCGCAGAGATAGACCACGCTGCGGCTGAAGGCCTTGTCCTCCAGACCCGGCATCGCAATCAGAAAATGATGCGTCAAGTTCATCGGGGCAGAATCGGAGGCCATGCCGCCGATTTTACTGGCCGTCGACAAGATCTACCCCAAGGGCCTCATGTGGTTTCGTCGCGATCTCCGGGTCGACGACAACGCCGCGCTCTACCAGGCGCTGCGGGCCTGCCGCCAGGTGGTCTGCGTGTTCGTCTTCGACCGCGCGATCCTCGATGCGCTGCCGCGTGCGGACCGGCGGGTGGAGTTCATCCGCGAATCCCTGGTCGAGCTCGGCGCGGAGCTGCATCGGCTGGGCGGTGGCCTGATCGTCCGACATGCGGTGGCCGAGGAAGAGATTGCATCGCTGGCGCGTGCGCTGGACGTGCAGGCGGTGTTCGCGAACCGCGACGACGAGCCCGACGCACTCGATCGCGACGCCCGGGTGCTCGGCGCGCTGGCCAACGCCGGGGTGGCCTTCCATACCTACAAGGACCAGGCCGTCTTCGACCGCGAGGAGGTGCTGACGCAGGTCGGTCAGCCTTACACGGTCTTCACGCCCTACAAGCGAGCCTGGCTGGCGAAGGTCGATGACTTCTACCTGAAGGCCCACCCTGTGCGGACCCATGCGGAAGCGCTCGCCCCTCCGCCCGAGAAATTCAGGAGCGCGGTCCCGTCACTGGAAGACATCGGCTTCGAGAAGACCAATCTTGCCGACCTGGAAATTCCCACCGGCAGCCAGGGCGGCTCGGCGCTGTTCAACGACTTTTCCCAGCGCATCGACCGCTATCAGGCGACACGCGATTTCCCCTCGGTGCGCGGGCCGAGCTACCTGGGCGTGCACCTGCGCTTCGGAACCGTGTCGATCCGGCAGCTCGCGGGCGCGGCCCACCAGCTGACGCAGCAGGGCGACCCGGGCGCCGCGACCTGGCTCGGCGAACTGATCTGGCGCGACTTCTTCTTCCAGATCCTCGCGCACCATCCGCACATGGTGGAAGGCGGCAAGCGGCGCAGCTTCCGGCCCGAGTACGACAGGATCCAGTGGCACCACGGCAAGCATGCCGACATGCTGTTCGACGCCTGGTGCGAGGGACGGACCGGCTATCCGCTCGTCGACGCCGCGATGGCGCAGATCAACCAGACCGGCTACATGCACAACCGGCTGCGCATGGTGGTCGCGAGTTTCCTGTGCAAGGACCTGGGGCTGGACTGGCGGCGCGGCGAGCGCTACTTCGAGATCCATCTCAACGACTTCGAGCTGTCGTCGAACAACGGCAACTGGCAATGGGCGAGTTCGAGCGGCTGCGACGCCCAGCCCTACTTCCGGATCTTCAACCCCGTTACGCAGAGCGAGCGGTTCGACCCCGAAGGCAAGTTCATCCGGCGCTACCTGCCGCAGCTTTCGAAGCTGCCCAATGCGTCGATCCATGCGCCGTGGACGGCGACCCCCGTGGAACTGGAAGCGGCGGGCGTCAAGCTAGGCGAAAACTACCCCAGGCCGATCGTCGATCACGCCGAAGCGCGGGAGCGCACCCTCCAGCGCTACGCCGTGGTGAAGCAATAACCCCGCTGGCGCGCACCGCAAGGCGGGAGCAGCCGCGGAACCGGCTTCGCCGGGCCGCCGGTTGCGCCCCCTGCAAGGGGGTGGGCGGCTACACGAAGTGAGCAACCCCGGGGGTGTGCCAGTTCACGCCACGAGCGCCACCGGCAGTTCCACGCCCGTGTAGCTGCGCACGAGGCGCAGCAGTTCTTCTTCCGAATACGGCTTGCCGAGGTAGTGATTGACGCCCAGCGCACGCGCATGGTCGTGGTGCTTCTCGGCGATGCGCGAGGTGATCATGATGATCGGCAGGTCGGCCAGCGACTGGTCCGCGCGAATGTTGCGCGCCAGGTCGAAGCCGTCCATGCGCGGCATCTCGATGTCCGACAGAACGACCGCGGGGCGCTCCTGCTGCAGCCGCTCGAGCGCCTGCAGGCCATCGGCCGCCAGCGCCACCCGATAGCCTTCGCGCTGCAGCAGACGCTGCGTGACGCGCCGCACGGTGATCGAGTCGTCCACCACCAGCACCAGCGGCACCTGCGCGGGGGCCTGAGCGATCGGCGCCTCCGGTCGAGCGCCGCCGGAGTCCGGAGTCGCGGCGCCACGGTTCGGCGAAGCCTGGAAGGCCCGGGCCTTGTCCCCGTGGACCGCCGCAAGCGCGACGGGGTTGTAGATCAATGCAACCGCACCCGAGGCGAGCACCGAGATCGCAGCCATGCCCGGCAACCGCGAAAGCTGCGGGCCGAGGTTCTTCACCACGACTTCCTGGTTGCCCAGCACTTCGTCCACGTGCAGCGCCACACGCTGCGCGGCGCTTCGCACGACCACGATCGTGTTCGCCTTGCCGGGCGCCCGCCCGCTGCCCGCAGAGGACTGCAGCAGCGCACCGGCCCAGTAGAACGGCACGTCCTCGCCGCCGAATGGATAGTGCTGGTCCAGGTAGGCCTTTTCGAGCTCGGACGCACCGGCGCGCAGCACCAGTTCGACGAGGTTGGAAGGCACGCCGATGCTGACCCCGCCGGCGCGCATCATCACGACGTGCGTCACCGCCGTGGTGAGCGGCAGGACCAGCTTGAAGGTGGTTCCCTGCCCCGCCTTGCTGCGAGTCTCGATCCGTCCGCCAAGACCGGCGACCTGGGCGCGAACCACGTCCATCCCGATGCCGCGGCCCGCCAGCTCGGACACCTGCTCGGCTGTCGAGAAGCCGGGCTGGTAGATCAGTTCCGCCGCCTCTTCATCGCTGAGCTGCTGGCCTTCGGCGATGAGGCCGAGCGCGCGGGCACGCGCGACGATCCGGTCGTACTTGAGGCCGCCGCCGTCGTCCTGGAAGCTCACCGAGACGTCGTTGCCTTCCTGGTGCAGCTCGATGACGATCAGGCCGCTCGGATCCTTGCCGGCCTTTTCGCGCGCGGCGGCATCTTCGATGCCATGCGCGACGCAGTTGCGCAGCAGGTGTTCGAAGGCCGGCGTCATCCGTTCGAGCACGCCGCGGTCCATCTCGATCGAGCCGCCGGTGATGTCGAGGCGCACCTGCTTGCCGGTGTCCTTCGACGCTTGGCGGACGACGCGATACAGGCGGTCCGAGATGCCCTCGAACTCCACCATGCGCGTGCGCAGCAGGCCGCGCTGCAGTTCGCGCGTCTGCCGCGCCTGCGCGCTCAGGTCGTCTTCCGTCGCCTGGACTGTTTTCTGGAGCGTGCGCTGCACGGTCGCCACGTCGTTGACCGACTCGGCCATCATCCGGGTGAGTTCCTGCACGCGGGTGAAGCGGTCGAACTCGAGCGGATCGAAGCCCTGCTGCGAATCCTTGGCCTGCGCGAGGCGGGACTGCATCTGGCTTTCGGCCTGGACCTCGATGTCGCGCAGCTGCTGACGCAGGCGGTCGAGGTTTCCGGTGAGATCGGTCAGCGAACTGCGCAACTGCCCCAGTTCAGCTTCCAGGCGCGAGCGCGTGATGATGACCTCACCTGCCTGGGCCACGAGGCGGTCGAGCAGGTGTGTGCGGATACGCACTGCCTGGCTCGACACCGCACGCAGCGGCGTGAGCACCGACGGCGAAGGCAGGGCGATCGCGGCACGCTCGGCGGGCGGTTCCACGGCAGCGGCTTCCGCCGAGGCCGGGGCCGCTTCCGGCACGGCTTCGAGTTCGAGCGCAGTCGGCACGGCAACCGACGGCTTCGCCGAAGCTTTTGCCTCGGCGGGCACGGGAACGACAGGCGCTGGCGCTGTCGCGGCACGCTGGACCAGTTCGGCCTGCGTCGCATCGTCGGCAGCCCGCAGCGCATCGAAGTTGGCCTGGAGGGCGTCGAAGCGCGTCAGCACCTGCTCGATCGCCTGCCGGTCGGCACCTTCGGCCCCGATCGCCTCGATGTCCGATTCCATGCGGTGGGCGCGCTCGCCCAGGCGCATCGCACCCGCCAGCCGTGCACTGCCCTTCAGCGTGTGGAGCGTCCGCAACGACGAAGTGCGCGAAGCGCTGTTTTCGGGGTTCTGCACCCAATCGCGCAAGGCGGCGCCGAGCTGCGGCAGCAGTTCGTTGGCTTCTTCCTCGAAGATCGGGAAGAGGTCCATGTCGACCGCATCGACGACGTCCGAAGCGTCATCGGCATCGTCGAGCAACACGTCGGACCCGGCATGGCGCACCAGGTGAAGCGGTGCAGCAGCCGGCTCGGCCGTTTCGATGGGCAGTTGCGACGCCTCGACGCTGCGAAGCGCCTCCAAGGTCTCTTCCGCCGGCTCTCGCAGGAACCCGGCCGCGAACTGGTGCAGCAGGCGCCGGAGTTCCTCGGCAGCAGCGACCAGCACTGCGCCCTGCTCGGGCGTACCCCGGCCCTGCGTATGCAGATGCGCAAGCGCCGCCTCGAACAGACGCGCCATGCCCGAGAGGCTCTGGAACCCCACCGTGGCGGAGCTGCCGGCCAGCGAATGCGCCAGGCCGATCGTGGACGTCGGAACGCGCTGGTGCGTTTCGAGCGCCCATTCGCCCACTTCCGTCGCGAGCTGGCGCGACCATTCGTCGGCTTCGTTCAGATAGACGTTGTAGAGCGCGATCCCGATGCGCAAGGGACCGATGACCTTGACCTGCTCTTCGGCGCTCGGTGCCGGCGTGCGCTCGGGCTGGGGCTCCTCGGGCGCTGCCGCGGCCGCCTCGACGGGCGGCTCCGCCACGTCCATGGGCGGGATTTCGGGCGCAGCCATCTCGACCGGCACTTCGTCATGCGCGATCGGCAACTCGTCGATGACCGGTGTTTCAGCGGGGGCGGAAGCCTCGACGGCGACCGTCGGCTCGGGCAGAGCCGGGGCTTCAGGTTCGAGGTTCAGCGCAAATGTCAGCTCGTCGAGCTCGGCAAGCTCGGCGTCGGGGGTCGAAGCCACCGCCGGCTCGGCCGGGACCTCTTCGAGGGTCGGCGCAGGTTCGACCTCGGGCTGAGGGACCGCGGCGACTTCGGGCTCGAGCTCCAGCGGTGACAGCTCTTCGGGCTCGGACTTCGGCCGCGATGCAGCCGACACGAGCGAGGGCTCGAGCGCCGTGTGGACCGTTTCCAGGAAATCGCCGTCGTCGTAGTCGCCCAGCGACACAGCCTCTTCGGGCGGGGGCTCGGGCTGGGCATCGAAGTCGAGGAAGTCGGTCGAGGCAAACCCTTCGTCGGAACGCGGCGCGTCGGAGGGAGCCTGTTCAGAAGCAGTCTGCAAGGCCTCTTCGTTGGCCCCGTCGAGGCCCGACCAGACGGTGGGCTCTTCGGCGTCCGCGACCGGGGAATCCACGGAGACTGCCGGCACCGGCTCATCGACCGGCAGCGCTTCTGCGCCTTTCAGTTCCAGGTCGAGCTCGAGTTCCAGATCGCGAAGATCGGGCAGTTCGGGCAACTCCGGCAGAGGCACGGGCTCCATCGGCGCCGACGGCACCTCGGCGGCGGCCTCGGCAGCGATGTGGCGCGCAGCGGCGACGAGCGCCTCGGCATCGGCAACGCGCGCCGGAATTTCCAGCGGCTCGCCCGTGCGCAGCGACTCGGCGATCGCGAGGAAAGGCGCCGACTTCCAGCTGTGCGAACCACCCGCGGCGATCGCCTCCACCCACTTGGCGAAGTCCTGGAGCGCGTTGCGTGTACCGGTGAGCAGCTCCGGCGAGGCCGGCCGCTGGTCGGCCAGCCACGTGTTCAGCACCTGCTCGAGCGACCAGGCGGCTTCGCCGAAATCCATCAGCCCGACCATGCGCGAGCTGCCTTTGAGCGTGTGGAAGGCACGGCGCAGGACGGTCAACTCGCCTTCGTCGCCCGGGCGCGCGCCGAGCGCCGAGACGGCCGCGAGACCGTTGTGCAGGACTTCGCGGGCTTCGTCGAGGAAGATGTTCTGGAGGTCGTCTTCCTCCAGCTCGGTCACCTCGGTGTCGGGCAACGCCTCGAGCGGTGCGGGGCCGGTGATCTTGGAGGTCCAGCTCGTGGCCGCCTGGCTGAATTCGTCGATCGGAGACGGCGACGGCGGGGGCGACGACTTGCGCGCGCCGGGCGTGGCGAGCGCAGCGAGCTTGGCGGCGATCTGCGCATCGACCTGCTCGACGCTCATGACCGCTTCGGTCACCGCGACCGGACCGGACGCCGATGCAAAGGCCGCTGGCGCAGCCGCGTCCGACGACGCATCGCTGGCCTGCCGGCCCATCAGCGGCTTGAGTTCGCCAATGTCGGCGTCGAACACGAACAGCCGTTTGGCCAGGGCAGGCTGGTAGCTGAGCATGTCGATGAGGAAACCGAGCGCGCCCAGGTTGTTGCCGAGCGAGTCGAAGGCACGGATCTCGTCGGTCGGCGACTCTTCGGCGAGCAGCTGGTCGACGTTCTCGCGCATGCGCTGAACGGTCTGCGCGGCCTGATCGAGGCCCAGCACCGAGAACACACCGCGCATCTGCAGAAGCTGCGACGGCACGTTGCGCAGAAGACCCTTCTCGGTCGGACGGCGGAAGAACTGGTCGAGCGATTTTTCGAGCTCGGCCAGATGGCTGCGCAGCTCTCCGACGACGGTGCCCATGGTCTGGCGGTCGCTCACCCGGCGGTAGAGCTCCTCCATCCACGGCTCCAGCGGCTCCGAGCGGCCGCCGTCGCGGGCGCGCTCGATGCGCCCCGCGAGCTGGATCGTGCGCGCGGTGAGCTGCCGGTCCTGCGGATCGAGATCCTCGAAGGCAGCTTCGAGGTAGAGCACCGAGGTGGCGACTTCCATCGCGAGTTCGGTGCCGGGCGGCTGGCCGGAGCGGACCGAGGCCTCGACCGCGTTGTTGAGCGCCTGCACCATCGGCAGGCTGGGCGGATGCAGCTTCTGGAGCGACTCGCCGAGTTGCGCGAAGGTCTCCACCACCTGCCGCGTGCGGCCCACGTCGCCGCCGGACAGCGCCGACCACATTTCCTTCGCGGTCTCGATGCGCTTGCGCGCCTGCGCGAGCACCAACGGATCGAAGCGGCCGAACTGCTCGATCGTGTAGTCGACCTTCTGCTCGTTGGAAATGCCCCATGCGGCGCGCACTGCGCGCAGCGTCGCGGCTTCGTCGCCTGGTCCGGGAACGGCCTGGGCGCAGAAGAAAAGCAGGTCCTGGCCGAGACGGTCGGACACGGTGTTGTCGCCGCGCGCCAGCGTGGCGTATTGCAGCAGCACGCGCGAAGCGGCGCGCTTGACATGCGAATCCGCAGGGATGAGCGCCAGCGCCAGCGCCTCGAAGAAACCGGCAGCGAGCGTCCAGAAGCTCGCGACCCTCGGCACCGAGGCGCCACGGCCGAGCCCGAGGCACAAGGCCTGCAAGCGGCGGGCGGAATGGTCATCGCCGCTCTTGACGACCTGCAAGACTTCGCGATCGAGTTTGGAACGCACCGCGGGGTCGTACACGAGCGCCGCCTGGGTCGGCGCGGGCTTGATCTCGACCCAGCGCCAGGTCATGCTCCAGAGATCGGCCGGATGGACCCGCTCGTTGCCGACCAGTTCGAGGACCTCGCGGTATTGCGGGAACAGCGCGACCGAGGACACGGTCTTGCCGGCGACCACCGCGTTCAGGAAATCGGCGACCGCGAACCCGGCGCGTTCGATCTTCTGGACCGCGGCATCGTTGCAGCGCAACGGCTCGGTGACGAAGCTCTGCACCGCGAACTCCATCGCCCCCAGCACGAGGGCCGGCGCGGTATGGCCCACCATCTGCAGCGCGCCGACCGCCTGATGAAGTTGTTGCCGGGCCTGTCGCACCGGCATGGTGTCGATTTCGGAACCCGGCAGGGCCGACGCGGCATCGCGCGAGAAACGCCGCAAGGTCTTGCCCACGGCATCGAGCGACTTCTGGATTTCTCCGAGAACCCAGGCCAGCGGCCCAAGATCCTCCGTGGCCGGCGCATTGCCGGCGGTGTGGGCAGCGGGACTTTGAATCGACACGTTGGGCGCTCGATGTTCAGGAAATCTTGAAACGAGCCACCGACTGACGCAGTTCCTCGGCCATGTGCGAAAGCTCGCGGACCTGCTGGGCCGTGGTGCGCGTGCCTTCCCCCGTCTGCTCGGTTACGGCAAAGATGTGCTGGATGTTGGCCGCCACCACGTTGGCGGAATCGGCTTCGCGGGACGCGGACATCGAGATCTGCTCAATGAGGTCCGCCAGGCGGCGCGACACGCGGTCGATCTCGGACAGTGCCGTGCCGGCGTTGTCGGACAGCTTCGCGCCCTCGACCACACCCTGCGTGGAACGCTCCATGGCGCCCACCGCATCCTGCGTGTCGGTCTGAATCGCCTTCACGAGCGCCGAGATCTGGCGCGTCGCGTCCGCGGAGCGCTCGGCCAGTCGCTGCACTTCTTCCGCCACCACCGAGAAGCCGCGGCCGGCTTCACCCGCGGATGCGGCCTGGATGGCGGCGTTGAGCGCGAGCACGTTCGTCTGTTCGGTAATGTCCGAGATCAGCTCCGTGATTTCGCCGATCTCCTGCGACGATTCGCCCAGGCGCTTGATCCGCTTGGAGGTTTCCTGGATCTGGTCGCGGATGGCATTCATACCGCCGATGGCGTTCTGCACGGCCTGCAGGCCGGACGATGCCGCCTGCAGCGACTGGCGCGCCACCGTCGCCGATTCCTGCGCTTGCGAGGACACGCCGTTGATTCGTTCCGCCATCGTGAGCACCGACTGGCCGGTTTCGCGGATCTCCCGCAGCTGCTCCGTCGATGCGGCGAGCAGTTCGGTCGACGTGCTTTCCACCTGCGAGGTGGTGTGGGCCACGCGGGTCGCCGTGTTCTGCACGTTGCCCACCAGCAGGCGCAGTTCTTCCACCGTGTAGTTCACCGAATCGGCGATAGCGCCCGTGATGTCCTCGGTCACGGTCGCTTCCTGCGTCAGATCGCCTTCGGCAACGGTCTGCAGTTCGTTCATGAGGCGCAAGATGGCTGCCTGGTTGGCGGCATTGACGCGGGCGGCGTCTTCGCTGGCGCGCTCGGCCTCGACACGCTCGCGTTCGGCGGAAGCCGCACGCTCGCGGCCTTCGCGGACCTGCACGAAGCCGATCGCGCCGGCGAGCGCCAAGGCGGCCAGCGACAGCACGAACAGCATCACCACGGTGCCGGCGCCCAGGCCGGTGCGTGCCGAGAGCTTTTCCTGCAGGTCGCCCAGCGCGTTCCGCAGGGGTTCGCTGTCTGCGAGGATCGCTGCCTGCGCTTCGCGCGCGGCCACGAGGCCCTGCAGGTTGCCCAGAATGGCGCTGGCCTGCGTGCGAGTCTGTTCGTAGGTCTTCAGGATGGCTTCGAGCTGCTGGCGGGTCTGCGCGTCGCGGGTGCCGGGCAGGCGCTGCTGGGCGCTGCCGTCGAGCAGGCCGCGCGTGATTTCCTGGAACGAATTCAGGTCCTTGCCGAGCAGGAACACCGCGTCGGGGCTCACACCTTCGACCGTCAGGAATTCGTTGGCAGACTTGCCGATGCGCTGGGTCAGCATGACGAGCTGGCCGGCGGCGGAGATTTCCGGCAGCGTCGCGCTCTGCTGCATCTTCAGCGACGCGACCGTCTCGGTCATTTCGAGCAGGTCGGAAGACTGACGATTGATGTCGCGAAGCGCGTTGCCGACCTGCGTGAGGATCTTCTGCTGAGCCATGACGGCCTTGGCGCTCTTGTCCGCGCGTTCGACCAGCGGCGTGATCTTGCCGAGTTCGACGTCGTACTGGCTGCCGACGCGCTCCAGCTTGAGCGAATCGTCGCCACTTGCCAGGCCCTGCACGCGACGGCTCAGGTCTTCGGAGCTTTCCTTGACTTCGGTGAAGGCGCCCACATTGCCGACCAGCGCCTGCGAGACCGATTTGGCGAGACGCTGCGACTGCATCAGCGACTGACCGGTGGCGGCCACCTGCTGCGCGAGACGTTCGGCGCGCAGAATGGCCGAGCCCGCGACCAGCATCAGCAACAACACCACGCCGGCCAATGCCAGCGCAAGAATCCGCTGCTGCCGGGCCGGGCTGGAACGTTGCGAGCGTTTGGAGCGCGACCTCGAAGCGCCGCCTGCCGAGGCGGCCGGGATCGCGTCCTCGATCTGCGGACCCGGATCCGACGAAGAACCCGCGTCACCGCCCGGACCCGCTTCCGCAGCCAGGGTGGCCGACGACTTCGCGGCATCGCGCGGCATCGCCACTGTCGATTCATCCGGTGTTTGCACGGTTTCGATGTTATCCATCGACAGCGTGGCAGCGCTATCGGCGCCCACGCTGACGTTGCCGCCGCTCACGGGCATGAACTTCTTGAACTTTTCGGCGATCGAGCTCACGGTCGGTCCTTCAGGTGGTGGTCGGTGCAGGGCCCAGCGCTCAGGCGCCGATGCTCAGGAAACGGGGTTGCTGGGAAAGCGCCTGGAGATTGATCTCCTGCCAACGCGCTCCCGCGGAATCGGTGTAGGAATGGCCGAGCCAGGCGGGCGCATCGGCGTCCGGCGCCTCGGAAGCCACGAAGGCGTCGACCCCGCGCAAACCGACCAGACGGTCGATCAGCAGGGCGCAGTTGACTTCGAGCAATTCATTGAGCGCCACGAGGCGGGACTGCGCATGCGCCGCCTCGCTGGTCGCCGGCGCGGCTTGCGCGCCGGTCAGGAAGCCTGCCAGCTGGACGACGCCGTACAGGCCACCGCGAAGGTTGGCCACGCCGAGGAACCACGGCTCGGTATACGGCACATGTTGCGGCTGCACCCAGGGAAAGATCTCGCCTGCGTGTCCGAGCGGGAACAGGTAGTTGGCATCGCCGGCCTCGACCGCGAGCCACGACGCGGAAACACCCGACGTGCGCGCAGCCTGCAGGCGGCCGGCAAGCCGGGACTGGAATGCACGGAGAGCGTCTCGATTGGCCATGAGAATCGAAAGCTTGCTGGAGTCAGGCCAGCGCGCTGATCTTGGCCATCAACTCTGCCGGATTGACCGGCTTGACGATGTAGTCCTTGGCGCCTTGACGCATGCCCCAGACGCGATCGGTTTCCTGGTTCTTGCTGGTGCACAGGATGATCGGCACCGTCGCGTACTGCGGGTGGCGGGCGATGGCGCGCGTGAGCTGAAAGCCGTTCTGGCCGGGCATGACGACATCCATCAGGATCAGGTCCGGCTGCTCCTCCTCGAGTCGGCGCATCGCGTCGTCGGCGTTCTCCGCGGTCTTCACCGAAAAGCCGTTTTTCTGGAGAAGGTCGGAGAGGAAGACCAGCTCGGTCTTCGAGTCGTCGACCACGAGCACTTTGCGAATGGGCATTTACTACGCTTCCTGAAGAGTGCCGAACTGCTGCACAGCGTTGAGCAATTGGTCTTTGGTGAAAGGCTTGGTGAGGTAGTCCTGCGAGCCGACCATGCGGCCGCGCGCCTTGTCGAACACGCCGTCCTTCGACGAGAGCATGACGACGGGGACATTGGAGAAGTGCGAGTTGCGCTTGATGATGGCGCAGGTCTGATAGCCGTCCAGGCGCGGCATCAGGATGTCGCAAAAAATCAGGTGGGGCTTGTGGTCGTTGACCTTGGAGAGGGCGTCGAAGCCGTCTTCGGCGAGGAGAACCTCGTGGCCGCCCTGCTTGAGGAAGATCTCGGCGCTGCGCCGAATGGTGTTGCTGTCGTCGATGACAAGCACCTTGTAGCCGGATCCATTCGCGCTCATTGCACCGCTCCTTGTGACGCATTGGATGGGACCGCTGTGCGCCGTGAGGAGCACAGGAAGCGCGGCCCTATGCCATGCTTCAGATCTCAACCATCTCGAAATCTTCCTTGCGTGCCCCACATTCCGGGCAGGTCCAGTTCATCGGAACATCTGCCCACGCCGTACCGGGCGCAATACCATCTTCTGGCACGCCGACCGACTCGTCGTAGATCCACCCGCAAATCAGGCACATCCAGGTTTTCGTATTCATCGCAGCTTAAAGTCCCTGTTCATCAAATGCAACGATCGTATCCAAACGTATCAACAAATCTCGTGATAAGCGTCTCAGATATGCCACCATGCCGGTGAGTTGTTATCGGGTATGAAAACTTCCCCATTACCAGCAGAGCACGACCACAAAGTGAGCGATCTTACCGACCCCCAGAACGACGAAGACACTGCGGAAAGCGACGCGAATCCGCCCTGCGTGCTCGTCTTCAATGCCAACGATCCGAGCGGCGCAGGCGGCTTGGCTGCGGACTCCGTGGCCATGGCCTCCGTGGGGGCTCACATGCTACCCGTCGTCACGGGCGCCTACGCGCGCGACACGGCCGAAATCTTCGACTTCTTTGCGTTCGATGAAGAAGCGGTGTCGGAGCAGGCGCGATCCATCCTCGAAGACGTGGAAGTCCAGCTCATCAAGATCGGCTTCGTCGGTTCGCCGGAGAACCTGAGCAACGTTGCCGAGACCGCGACCGACTATCCCGAGGTCCCGGTCGTGGCCTACATGCCCAACCTGTCGTGGTGGGACGAGACCCAGATCGACGCCTATCTCGACGCCTTCCGCGACCTCGTGCTGCCGCAGACCACCGTGCTGGTCGGCAACCACAGCACGCTGTGGCGCTGGCTTCTGCCCGACTGGAGCGGCGAGCGCCCGCCAAGTGCGCGCGACATCGCCAAGGCGGCGGGCGAGTTCGGCGTGCCTTACACGCTGGTCACCGGGATCATGCTGCCCGAGCAGTTCATCGACAACGTGCTGGCGTCGCCGCAATCGGTGCTTGCGAGCGAGAAGTACGAGCGCCTCGAAGCCATCTTCGCGGGCGCCGGCGACACATTGTCGGCCGCGCTCGCCGCGCTGCTCGCGAGCGGCACCGATCTCGCGGCCGCCGCCACCGAGGCCCTGAGCTACATGGACCGCTGCCTGGATGCCGGTTTCCGGCCGGGCATGGGCCACGTGCTGCCGGACCGCCTCTTCTGGGCCCAGCCGGAAGAGGAAGACAACGGCGAAGAGGATCCGGCGGCGCCAAAGGACTTCGCCCTCCCACCGCACGACACCCGGCACTAGTTGCTCGCCCCCGGCTTGCCCCTTCGTGTGGCCGCCACATGAAAGATACTCGGCCGATGCCAAACACTGATCAGAACGAAGTCCTTTTCGAGCGCGCCCGCGCCGTCATTCCCGGCGGCGTCAATTCGCCGGTGCGCGCCTTCCGCGCGGTCGGCGGCACGCCGCGATTCGTCAAGCGCGCGCAGGGCGCGTACTTCTGGGACGCGACGGACAAGCGCTACATCGACTACATCGGCTCCTGGGGTCCGATGATCCTGGGCCACGGGCATCCCGCGGTGGTCGAGGCCGTGCAGCGCGCCGTCACCGAGGGCTTTTCGTTCGGCGCACCGACCGAGCGCGAGATCGAGCTCGCAGAAGCGATCCTCGCACTCGTGCCTTCGATGGAGATGGTCCGGCTCGTCAGCTCGGGCACCGAGGCCGCGATGAGCGCGCTGCGCCTCGCGCGCGGGGCGACCGGCCGCAAGTACATCATCAAGTTCGAGGGCTGCTACCACGGCCATGCCGACGCGCTGCTGGTCAAGGCAGGCTCGGGCCTCGCGACGTTCGGCAACCCGACGTCCGCAGGCGTGCCGCCCGAGGTGGTGCAGCACACCCTGGTGCTCGAATACAACAACATCGCCCAGCTCGAGGAAACCTTCGCGCTGCATGGCCACGAGATCGCGTGCCTCGTGATCGAAGCGATTGCGGGCAACATGAATTTCGTGCGCGCCAGCGCGGCCTTTGCCAAGCGCTGCCGGGAGCTCTGCACCCAGAACGGCGCGCTGCTCGTGTTCGACGAGGTCATGACCGGCTTTCGCGTCGGCGCGCGCGGCGCGCAAGGCGTGCTGGGCATCACGCCCGATCTCACGGTGCTGGGCAAGGTCATCGGCGGCGGCATGCCGCTGGCGGCATTCGGCGGCCCGCGCGCGATCATGGAACACCTCGCGCCGCTCGGCCCGGTCTACCAGGCCGGCACGCTGTCGGGCAACCCGGTGGCGACGGCCTGCGGACTCGCCACGCTCAAGGAAGTGGCCAAGCCTGGTTTCTTCGAAGCACTGTCGAGGAAGACGCGTGCGCTGGTCGATGGCCTCGAGGCCGCCGCGAAAGCCGCGGGTGTGTCTTTCAGCGTGGACAGTGAAGGCGGCATGTTCGGCTTCTTCCTGCTCGATGCGCTGCCGCAGAACTATACGGCCGTCATGAAGAGCGACGGTGCGAAGTTCAACGCCCTCTTCCACGGTCTGCTGGACCGCGGCGTCTACATCGCGCCCGCGCTCTATGAAGCAGGCTTCGTCAGCGCGGCACACAGCGACGACGACATCGCCGCCACGATCGAAGCGGCGCGGCAGATCTTCGCGACCCTCTGACCCTCACCATGAAGTTGTTGTCGACGCTGGCGGGCGCCAGCCTGCTCCTGCCCGGCGTGGCCTTCGCCCAGGTGGCGGATCTCAGCCAGGTCTGGATCAACCCGGGCTTCTATTCGCTGCACTTCGATCGCAACAAGGGGCTGGAGGACGCGAACCCCGGCATCGGCATCGAATGGCCGATCGACAAGACTTTTTCGGCCACGGCCGGCAGGTTCCGCAACAGCGATCGCGAGTACTCGAACTACATCGGCGTCTACGTAATGCCGTTCGAGTTCCACGGCGTGAAGCTCGGCGCCGTCGTCGGGGGCTTCAACGGCTACCCGAACTACAGGGAAGGCGGCTGGTTCCCGGCCCTGATTCCGGTCGCCGCGATCGAAGGCACGCACTGGGGTCTGAACGTGGCGATCATCCCCAGCTACAAGGATCGCCTCTACGGGGCGATCAGCTTCCAGCTCAAGTACCGTTTCAAGGAATAGGCACACCCCCAGCCTCGCCCACTTCGTGTGGCTCTGCATCTCCTTGCAGGAGGCAACCCCAGCGGCCCGGCAAAGCCGGCTCCGCGGTGTTCCATCAACAGGCCTGGCTGCACCGGCCGGCAAGGGGCGGCGAGATGATCAGTGTCGGAAGTGGCGGACGCCGGAGAACACCATCACGACGCCGCGCTCGTCCGCGGCATCGATGACTTCCTGGTCACGCATCGAACCGCCCGGCTGGATCACCGAAGTGGCACCCGCATCGACGACCACGTCGAGCCCATCGCGGAACGGGAAGAACGCATCGCTCGCCACGGCCGTGCCCGACAGCGTGAGCCCCGCGTGCTGCGCCTTGATGCTGGCGATACGCGCGGAATCGAGGCGGCTCATCTGGCCCGCGCCGACGCCCATCGTCATGCCGTCGGCACAGAAGACGATCGCGTTGCTCTTGACGTACTTCGCGACCTTCCAGGCGAACAGGAGGTCCTGGAGCTGCTGCGGCGTCGGCTGCTTCTTGCTCACGACCTTGAGTTCATCGACGGACAGTTCCCGGTTGTCCGCCGTCTGCATGAGCAAGCCCGAACCAATGCGCTTGACATCGACCGCGTTGCGGCCGTTCTCCCAGTCGGTCTTGCCGCCCGACGGCAGCGCGATCTCGAGGATGCGCACGTTGACCTTGCTCTTGAACACCTCGAGCGCATCGGGCGCATAGCCGGGCGCCATCAGCACTTCGACGAACTGCTTGCTGACCGCTTCAGCGGCGGCGCGGTCCATCGGACGGTTGAAGGCGATGATGCCGCCGAAGGCCGAGGTCGGGTCGGTCTTGAAGGCCTTGCTGTAAGCCTCGTGCGCATCCTTGCCCACGGCGACGCCGCAGGGATTGGCATGCTTCACGATCACGCAGGCCGGCGCATCGAAGCTCTTGACACATTCCCAGGCGGCATCCGCATCGGCGATGTTGTTGTAGCTGAGCTCCTTGCCCTGGAGCTGCTTCGCCGTCACCAGCGAACCGGGCGCCGGATACAGGTCGCGGTAGAACGCCGCCTGCTGGTGCGGGTTCTCGCCGTAGCGCAGGTCCTGCAGTTTGACGAAGCGGCCATTGCTCTGGCCGGGGAAGAGCAGGTGCGAGCCGTCTTCCTGGATGCGCGAGAGGTAGTCGCTGATCGCACCGTCGTATTGGCTGATGCGGTTGAACGCCGCGACCGAGAAGGCGAACTTTGTCTTGTCGCCGAGCTTGCCGTTCGCCTTCAGTTCGGCGAGCGCCACCGGGTATTGCGAAGCGTCGGTGAGGACGCCGACGTCCTTCCAGTTCTTGGCGGCGCTGCGCACCATCGCGGGGCCGCCGATGTCGATGTTCTCGATCGCGTCTTCGAGCGTGCAGCCCGGCTTGGCCACCGTGGCTTCGAACGGATAGAGATTGACCACCAGCAGGTCGATGGTGTCGATGCCATGCTCCTTCAGCGCCGCCATGTGCGCGGGCAGGTCGCGGCGCGCGAGCAGGCCGCCGTGCACCTTGGGGTGCAGCGTCTTCACGCGGCCGTCGAGCATTTCGGGGAAGCCCGTGACTTCGGCCACTTCGGTCACCGGCAGACCGGCATCGGCGAGCAGCTTGGCGGTGCCGCCGGTGGAAAGGAGCTTGATGCCCAGCGCATGCAGCGCCTGGGCAAATTCGAGGATGCCGGTCTTGTCGGAAACGGAAATCAGTGCGTTCATCAGGAGTTACTTCAGCAGTTTGTGTTCGACCAGCTTCTTGCGCAGCGTGTTGCGGTTGAGGCCGAGCCATTGCGCGGCCTTGGATTGATTGCCTTCAGCCCGCGTCATGACGACGTCGAGCAATGGCTTTTCGACGACGCGAACCAGCATGTCGTACATGCCATCGGGTTCGGTCCCTCGGAGATCACGGAAATAACTGTCCAGGCTGCTGCGTACGCAGTCTTCGATGTGTTTCTTGCTCATGGCTTTCTCTTCTTCTCCTCGTTCGGCTCTTCTTACGCCAGTGCATCGGCTGTTTGTTCGTCCACGGGATCGAGCGAGCCCTCGGCTGCGGCAGGAATGCGGTCCATCCGTCCGGCGAGCTGGTCGAAGAACGCCGCGACCGCGAGCCATTGCGCATCGCAGTCCTCGATCGCGTTCATCGCGAAGCGGAACGCCTCGCCCCCGGGAAGCGCGCGCACATACCAGCCGATGTGCTTGCGCGCGGTTCGCACGCCGCTGTATTCGCCGTAGAGGGCGTAGTGCTCCTTGAGGTGATCGAGCATGAGACGTCGCACTTCGGCCACCAACGGCGGGGCCAGATGCGTACCCGTGTCGAGGAAGTGCGCGATCTCGCGAAAGATCCACGGGCGGCCCTGCGCGGCACGGCCGACCATGATGGCGTCCGCGCCGGTCCGTGCCAGCACGTCACGCGCTTTCTCTGGTGAAGTGATGTCGCCGTTGGCGACAACCGGAATCCGCACCGCGGCCTTGACGGCCGCGATCGTGTCGTATTCGGCATGGCCCTTGTAGCCCTGCTCGCGCGTGCGTCCGTGCACGGTGAGCATCTGCACGCCGGCCGCTTCGAAACGTCGCGCCAGCGTGACGGCATTGCGATGGTCTTCGCTCCAGCCGGTGCGCATCTTGAGCGTGACCGGAACGTTGTGCGGCGCAGCAGCCCTGACGACCGCCTCGGCGATCTCGAGCGCGAGCGGCTCGTCGCGCATCAGCGCGGAGCCCGCCCACTTGTTGCAGACTTTCTTCGCGGGGCAGCCCATGTTGATGTCGATGATCTGCGCACCGCGGTCGATGTTGTATTGCGCGGCCTCAAACATCATGTCGGCATCGGTGCCTGCGATCTGCACCGAAATGGGGCCGGGCTCGCCATCGTGGTTGGAGCGTCGCGATGTCTTGAGGCTGTTCCACAGTTCCTTGCGCGAGGTGACCATCTCGCTCACCGCATAACCCGCACCGAGTTCGCGGCACAACATGCGAAACGGCCGGTCCGTGACGCCCGCCATGGGCGCGACGAACAGGGCGTTTTCCAGCGCGATGTTGCCGATGTGCAAAGTCATGAAAGGAGAGTGGCGCGCGCGCCGGGCTGCTGAAAAATGAGGCACGATTGTAGCGGGGCGTGCACCCGTCGGCTGCAACGATTTGCACTCATTGCGCATCCTGGTGCCAAGTCCGCGACAGTCGGTATCCATACTTGCACCTACACGCCACTGCATGAGTGCCTTTCTATACTCCGGCGCTCATGCAAGCCTGGCTCGACTCACTCCTCGGCGTTCTCGCACTGCCACAGTACGGGCTCAGCACGCTCTTCCTCGCCGCATTCGTGTCGGCCACGCTGATTCCGGTGGGCTCCGAGCCTGCACTGTTCGGCTTGCTCCACCTCAATCCGGAGCTGTTCTGGCCGGCCATCTTGGTCGCCACCGCAGGCAACACGCTCGGCGGCGCGGTCGACTGGTGGATGGGCTACGGCGCCCACAAGGTCGCGGACAAGTACTCGCATTCGAAAACGCACCTGCGCGCGCTCGCCTGGCTCGAACGCCTCGGACCCAAGGCATGCCTCCTGAGTTGGCTGCCGATCGTCGGCGATCCGCTGTGCGCGGTGGCCGGATGGTTGAAGCTTTCCTTCTGGCCCTGCGTGGCCTACATGGCGATCGGCAAGTTCCTGCGCTACGTCACGATGACGGTGGCGCTGCTCTATATCTGGCCGAACTGAAGCCCGTTCCCGTTCAGGTCAAAAGGCCATAAGGGCCGCCGCGCTCCAGTGCGCGCCGATACGCGGGTCGTGCGTGGATGCGTTCGAGGTACGCCATCAACCTGGGCCGCGATGCATCGAGCCCGCCGCGTGCCGCAGCGGCTTCGACCGGGAAGCTCATCTGGATGTCGGCGCCGGTGAACGAATCGCCCGCGAACCACTGGCTCTTGCTCAACTCGGCTTCCATGAAGTCCAGATGCGCCCGGATGTTCGGCATGATGAAGCTGGACTTGGCCTTCTGCGCGATCGACTTCGCGATGGGCTTCGCGAAGAAGGGCATGCGCGCCTTCTCGATCCGGTCGAACACCAGTTTGAGCAGCAGCGGCGACATGGCCGACCCTTCCGCGAAGTGCAGCCAGTAGCGGTAGCGAACGGCTTCGGGCGTACCAGCGGGCGGAATGAGCCGGCCCTGGCCATAACGCTCGATCAGCGTCTCGACGATCGCACCCGACTCGGCCAGCGTGATGCCGTCTTCGGTGGTCACCACCGGTGACTTGCCCAGCGGATGCACGGAGCGCAACGAAGTTGGCGCAAGCATCGTCTTCGGATCGCGCTGGTAACGCACGATCTCGTACGGCACGCCCAGCTCCTCGAGCAGCCAGAGCACGCGCTGCGATCGCGAATTGTCGAGATGGTGGACCGTGATCATCGATGCGCTTGCCGCAAGCAGGAAGCGTGCTCAGGAGCTGAACAGGAAGTTCATCACGTCGCCATCCTTGACGACGTACTCCTTGCCTTCGGCGCGCATCTTGCCCGCGTCCTTCGCGCCCTGCTCACCCTTGTAGGCGATGAAGTCGCTGAAGCCGATGGTCTGGGCGCGGATGTAGCCCTTCTCGAAATCGGTGTGGATCACGCCGGCCGCCTGCGGGCCGGTGTCCCCGATGTGGATGGTCCATGCACGCACTTCCTTCACGCCGGCGGTGAAGTAGGTCTGCAGGCCCAGCAGCGTGTAGGCGGCGCGGATCAGGCGATTCAGGCCCGGCTCTTCCTGGCCGATCTCGGCGAGGAACATCTTGCGGTCCTCGTCGTCCATGTCGGCCAGCTCGGCTTCGATCTTGGCGCAAATGGCCACGACCGGCGCGTTCTGCGCCGCAGCGTATTCGCGCAGGCGATCGAGGAAGGGGTTGTTCTCGAAGCCGTCCTCGGCCACGTTGCCGACGAACATCGCGGGCTTCGCGGTGATCAGCGAGAACTGCTTGATCAGCGGCCGGTCTTCCTTGCTGAACTCGACCGCACGCACCGGCTTGTTGTCGTTGAGCGCGGCCTGGCACTTCTCGAGCAGGCCGACGAGCTTGATGGCTTCCTTGTCGCCCGAGCGCGCGGTCTTGGTGTGGCGAGCGAGCGCCTTTTCGACCGTCGACAGGTCGGCCAGGCACAGCTCGGTCTGGATCACCTCGATGTCCGAGATCGGATCGACCTTGCCGGCCACATGGACCACGTTGTCGTCCTCGAAACAGCGCACCACGTTCACGATCGCGTCGGTTTCGCGGATGTGCGCGAGAAACTGGTTGCCGAGGCCTTCACCCTGGCTCGCGCCGGCCACGAGGCCCGCGATGTCGACGAACTCGACGATCGCCGGGACGATCCGCTCGGGCTTGACGATCTCGGCGAGCTCCTGGAGTCGCAGGTCCGGCACCTCGACCACGCCGACGTTGGGCTCGATCGTGCAGAACGGATAGTTCTCGGCGGCGATGCCCGCCTTGGTCAGGGCATTGAAAAGAGTGGACTTGCCGACATTGGGCAAGCCGACGATGCCGCACTGGAGGCTCATGGCGGATGCTTTCAGAAATCTTTGGGGGAACCGGGGATTTTAGGCGCCCCGTTCCGGTGCCGCCGGATTCACTCGAAGCGCAGGTTGGCGCCCACGCGCTGGCCCACCCGCAAGGCATGCTCCACGCCTGCGAGCACGATCGCGTTCATGCCGAAGGTGATCGCGCCATCGACGCGCGGATCGGCGCGGTAGCTGCGCAGCGTGTCCCCTACTTCCGGGCTGCTGGTGCCGGTCGCGGGATCGATGTCGGGGATCGGGCACCGCGCGCACGGCTTGACCGGTTTCAGGCTGGCCTCGCCTTCCGCCGTCTCGATGTGCAGGGTGTCGACCCGGTCTTCGTCGTGCGCCTCGATGCCGGCCAGAACCACGTTGGGACGGAAGCGTTCGATGCCCACCGCCTCGTGGCCGCCCGCCGCCAGTCGCGAATTGAGTTCGGCCATGGATCCCTCGCTCGCGACGAGCACCGGAAAACCGTCCGCGAACTGGTTTAGCGCTTCCACGCCATCCGTCCACTTGAGGCTCGACAGGCGCCGCTCCTCGGGATCGAAGCGCACCATGCGCAGCTTTTTCGGCTTGCCCGGCTCCGAAAGGAAATCGCTGAACCACTGCGCCGCCAGATCGCCCATGTCGTAGGCGGCCACCTCGTCATTCCACACGCGCACGCGCGTCGGGGCCTCCACGCGGTCGAAGGCGATGTGCAGGGCCAGCATGCCCGGCGCGCGAAGCACCATCTCGGCGTGCTTGAGCTGCGGACGGATGAGCGCCATGCGCGGCAGTTCGCGCTGGCTGACGAATTCACCCGACTCGTCGACCACCATCCATGCGCGGTCGAATTCGAGACCGGTCTCGATGAGCAGCGCTTCCGACACCTCGACGCCGGCGCACGACTTGACGGGGTAGACGAAAAGGCGGGCGATGGTGGCCTGGAGGTCGAATTCGGAAGTTTTCACCGGAACGTGCATCCAAATATTGGGATCCGTCGATTCTCCCGCATGCCGCCGCGCGAGGAGGTCGCTCCTACAATGCCACGATGGCTCTCCCCCCCGAGGTTTGCATTCGCGGCGCCGGCATCGTCGGCCGCACCCTGGCGCTGCTGCTCGCACGCGAGCGCGTGCGCGTGGCGCTGGTGGCGCCGGACACGAAACCCGCCGCGGAGGACGTTCGCGCCTACGCACTCAATACGGCCTCCAAGGAACTGCTCGAATCGCTGCGCGCGTGGCCTGATGCCGCGCATGCCACCGCGGTGCGCGAAATGCTCGTCTACGGCGACGAAGGCGGCCGCGTCCAGTTCAACGCAGCCCAGCAGAAGGTCGAGGCGCTCGCATGGATCGTCGATGTCCCGGCGCTCGAACGGCAGCTCGCCGACGCGGTGCGTTTCCAGCCTCGCATCGAAGTGGTGAACGCGCCGGTCGCAGCACCGCTCACCGTCATCTGCGAAGGCCGCATGAGCGCCACGCGCGAGGCGCTCGGCGTCGGCCATGAGGTGACCCGCTATCCCCAGCACGCGATCGCCGCACGGATCGAGGCTGAACGCCCGCACGACGGCACCGCCCGGCAATGGTTCAACGACAAGGGCGAGGTGCTGGCGCTCCTGCCGATGGCCGATGCGAACCGGCCCGCCGATGCGCACGCGCTCGATCGTTCGGTCGCGCTGGTGTGGTCGGTGGACCAGCACCGCGTCCCGGAACTGCTCGCGCAGGACGCCGAGCAGTTCTGCGCCGGGCTGCGCGAAACCACGCACGATGCGCTCGGCGCACTCAGGCTCGCCAGCGAGCGCGCGAGCTGGCCCCTGCAGCGCGCCATCGCCGACCGATGGACCGGACGCTTCGACGACGGCACCGCCTGGGCGCTGGCGGGCGATGCCGCCCACACGGTGCATCCGCTCGCGGGCCAGGGACTCAACCTCGGCCTCGGCGATGCGGCGGCCCTGGCGGAAGTCATCAAGTCGCGCGACTACTGGCGCAGCGTGGGCGACCCCCGCCTGCTGCGCCGCTACGAGCGCGCGCGCCGCACGGGCGTGCTGTCGATGAGCCTCGCCACCGACAGCCTTCAGCAACTCTTCGCCCACAGCGCCGATCCTTTGCCGGCGCTGCGCAACTGGGGCATGCGCGGATTCGACCGCACACGGCTCGTCAAGAACTGGATCGCTCGGCAGGCCATGGGCCTGCAATGAATGCCGGGAAACACCACCATGAAAAAACTCGCACGCCCTCTCCTTGCCACGCTGACCGCACTCACCCTCGGCCACGCCCTGACCGCTTCGGCCGGCGAAGCCGAGATCCGCAAGAACCTGGCCGCGCGCATTCCGCAGTTCGCCAAGATCGACGAAGTCACCAAGGCGCCGCTGCCGGGCCTGTATGAAGTGCGCATCAACGGCTTCGAGATCTTCTACACCGACGAGCAGGGCAACTACCTGCTGCAGGGCAACCTCATCGACGTGAAGGCGCGCCGCAATCTCACCGAGGAGCGCATCGAGAAACTGAGCGAGGTGGCGTTCGACAAGCTGCCCTCCAAGGATGCGATCAAGATCGTGCGTGGCAACGGCAAGCGGCAGCTCGCGGTGTTCGCGGACCCGAATTGCGGCTACTGCAAGCAGTTCGAGCGCGACATGACCAAGGTCGACAACGTCACCATCCAGCTCTTCCTCTACCCGGTGCTCGGTCCGGACTCGGTGGTCAAGGCACGCAACATCTGGTGCGCCAAGGACAAGGCCAAGGCATGGAACGACTGGATGCAGCGCGGCGTGGTGCCGGAAGCCGGCGAGTGCGACACCGCCGCGCTGACGCGCAATCGAGAGTTCGGCCAGAAGTACAACGTCACCGGCACCCCGACGCTGTTCTTCAGCGACGGCACGCGCGCGCCGGGTGCCATTCCTGCTGCACAGGTCGAGAAACAACTCGCCGCGCTCAATTGATGGCCGCGCCGGCCATCCACTACCGCGTCGAGTGCGCGGACCGCAGAGCGCACCTGTTCGGCGTCTCGCTCGTCATCGACGAACCCGCGGCGGTTCAGCGGGTGGCGCTGCCGGTCTGGATCCCGGGCAGCTATCTGGTGCGCGAGTTCTCGAAGAACCTGCAGAACCTGCGGGCGGCGCAGGGCCGTCGCAAGCTGGCCGTCCGGCAAGTCGACAAGTGCACCTGGCACATCGAATGCACGCCCGGCAAGCCGCTGACGCTTCGCTACGAGGTGTGCGCCTACGACAACTCGGTGCGCACCGCCTGGCTCGACGAGGACCGCGGCTTCTTCAATGGCACCAGCCTTTGCCTTCGGGTCGAAGATCAAGCCGATGCGCCCCATGCCATCGAGATCGTCGCGCCTGCGGCGCCGAAGGACGGCTCGCGCTGGTCCTGCGCCACGGCGCTGACGGCGGTTCACACCGACCGCCACGGCTTCGGCAAGTACCTGGCCTCGGGCTACGACGAACTGGCCGACAGCCCCGTGGAGATGGGCGCCTTCTGGAGCGGCGAATTCGAAGCCTGCGGCGTGCCGCACCGCTTCGTCGTCGCCGGGGCGCCCGCCTCCTTCGATGGCGAAAGGCTGCTGGCCGACACCCGAGCCATCTGCGAGACGCAGATGCGCTTCTGGCATGGCGACAAGGTCGGCAAGCGCCACGGCCCCAAGGCGCCGCACGACCGGTACGTCTTCATGCTCAATGCGGTGGACGACGGCTACGGCGGCCTCGAGCACCGCCATTCGACCGCGCTCATCTGCACGCGCCGCGACCTGCCCCAGCTCGAAGCGCGCAAGCAGCCAGAGGGCTACACCACGCTGCTCGGGCTCATCAGCCACGAGTATTTCCACACCTGGAACGTGAAGCGCCTGCGGCCCGCCGAGTTCGCGCGCTACGACTACGACCAGGAAAATTACACGCGCCTGCTGTGGCTCTTCGAAGGCTTCACGAGCTATTACGACGACCTGCTGCTGCGCCGCGCGGGGCTCGTCGACGACGCCACCTACCTCAAGCTCCTGAACAAGACGGCCAACCAGGTGCTGCAGACGCCGGGACGGCTCGTGCAGTCCGTGGCCGAGGCCAGCTTCGATGCCTGGGTCAAGTACTACCGGCAGGACGAGCAGACGCCGAACACCACCGTCAGCTACTACACCAAGGGCGCGCTGGTCGCGCTGTGCTTCGATCTCACGCTGCGCGCCGAGGGCAAGGGCACGCTCGACCAGGTCATGCGCCTGCTCTGGACCCGGAGCGAGGGCGGTCCGATCGACGAGGCCGATTTCGCCGCCGCCCTCGAAACGGCCGGCGGCCGCTCGTTCGCGAAGGAGATTGCGCGCTGGGTTCACTCGACGGATGAACTGCCCCTGTCCGACCTGCTGCGCGCCCATGGGGTCGCCGCGCTGAACGATCCGGCGCAGCGCGCGCAGGAGTTCGGGCTGCGCGTGGCCGAGTCGAACGGCTCCGTCCAGGTCAAGGCGGTGCTGCGCGCCGGCGCGGCCGAGCAGGCGGGCTTTTCCGCCAACGATGAATGGATCGGCATCGAGATGCCCGGTGCCAAGGGCCGCCCGGCGCAGGCCTGGCGCATCGCGCGGCTGGACGATCTGGCCCTCTATCTTGGCCCGCTGAAGAAATTCACGGCGCTGGTCGCGCGTGACCGGCGGCTGCTGCGGCTGCCGGTCACGCTGCCGGCCGGCGTGACGACCTGGCGGCTGTTCGCGCAGGATGCGGCGAAGCTTGCATCCTGGCTGACCCGGCACTAGCCCGGATCAGCGCACCGCAGGCCCCGATGGAGGCTTGTTTTCAAGGACGAAGGAGATACGCATGAGCTACGAGAACATCGAAGTACGGGTCGAAGCCGAGAAGGTCGGCATCATCACGCTCAACCGCCCCAAGGCGCTCAATGCGCTCAACGACGCGCTGATGACCGAACTCGGCCAGGCGCTGAAGGCCTTTGACGCCGACGATGCCATCGGCTGCATCATCGTCACCGGCAGCGAGAAGGCGTTTGCCGCCGGCGCCGACATCGCGGCGATGGCCAAGTACACCTTTCTCGATGCGTACAAGGGCGACTTCATCACCCGCAACTGGGAAACCATCCGCTCGATCCGCAAGCCGGTCATCGCCGCGGTCGCGGGCTTCGCGCTGGGCGGTGGCTGCGAGCTGGCGATGATGTGCGACTTCATCATCGCGGCCGACAACGCGAAGTTCGGCCAACCCGAGATCAAGATCGGCGTGATCCCCGGAGCCGGCGGCACGCAGCGCCTGCCGCGCGCGGTCGGCAAGAGCAAGGCGATGGACATGGTCCTGACCGCCCGCATGATGGACGCCGCCGAGGCCGAGCGCGCCGGTCTGGTGAGCCGCATCGTGCCGCTGGACAAGCTGATGGAAGAAGCGCTGGGCGCGGCGCTCGTGATCTCGGGCTTCGGGCAGCTCTCGGTGATGGCTGCCAAGGAATCCGTCAACCGCGCTTTCGAAAGCGGCCTGTCCGACGGGGTGATGTTCGAGCGGCGCCTGTTCCATTCGCTCTTCGCGACCGCCGACCAGAAGGAAGGCATGGACGCCTTCCTGACCAAGCGGGCGCCGGACTTCAAGCACGAATAAGACGGTTCAGGGACTGCGCGACGGCTCGCCCTGCGCGGCCTGCGGTTCCTGCACCGCACGACCGAGCGCGTCGCGCAGCGCAGAGAGCGAACCCGCCGACGGCCTGCCCGTTGCGGCGGGCGTCCGGCCCTCGCGCCAGCGCACCTGGGGCCCCGAGAGCTCGAAGACCGCCAGCACCTCGGCGCCGCGCTCCAACGTCACGCGCCACTCCGGCGTGCCCTTGAGCGGCTGGGGGCCCACCGCGGAAAGCGCGGCCGAAGCCATCAGCGCGCTGACTTCGCGCACGTCGGCGCGCTCCAGGCTGCGGCTTTCGCCGCCGCGCTTCGAGATCGTGATGCGATTCCACCGTCCAAGGGCTTCGAAGGTCGGTGGTTCGGTCTCGTCCGTACGAACCGACGCTGAAGCCGCAGGCGCGGCCGGCGACGCGGGCTTTGCCGATGCCACGGTCTCGCGCTGCAAGGGGGCCGATGGCGCAGGCGCTGGCGCGGAGGGTGGTGGAGGCGTTGGTGGCGATTTCTGAGCCTTCTGCGAAGGCGGCGGCGGTGCCTGCACTGGCGCAGGAGGAGTCGCAGGCGGGGCCAGAGCAGCCTTCTTCGGAGGCGGCGTAGGCTCCGCTTCGGGCACCGGCGGCGGCTCGGGGGTCGGCGCGGGCAGTTCCGGCTTGATGAAAAAGCTCGGCGGCAGCAAGGGGACTGACGAGGGATCGCTCGGCGGCGGCCGGGATTCCGAGGGCGCTGGCGCCGGCTCTTCAGTCCTTGGCGAACGCGCGGCCACCTGCGTCTTCTCTTCGAGCGAAGGCGCGGACGGGGACGCGGGCTCGCGCCGCCAGAGCATGACCGCCACGAAGGCCACCATCGCCACAGCAACTGCCGCGGGCCAGCGCCGCCTCGGCTTTTCGCGGCCGTCGCGCTCCGCGCCGAGGCGGTGCCACCAGGATTGCGCAGCGCGCTCCAGGTCGGCCTCGGCGTCCTCCGGATCGGGTTCGCCGATCGCGGCATGTGCCTGCTTCAGGATCTCGTTGCGCACCCGCCAGTCGGGCGCCGCGCCCTGGTCCGGCGCGTGCTCCAGGGCTCGCCAGAGGCGCGGGTCGTGCAAGTTGCCGAAGTCGGTGTCGTCGGCGCTCATCGGTGCCGCTCCAGCACGGTGAGGTATCGCTCCATGCAGTCCTGCAATCGCTCGAGTCCACGGTGCAGGCGGTCTGCGACGGTGTCGACATCGACGCCAAGCGCGCGGGCCAGCACCTCGATCGTGAAACCTTCCTCGTGATGCAGCAGGAAGGCCGCGCGCTGGTCGTCGGGCAACTCGTCGAGGCACGCCTGCAGCCGGCGACCCGCCGCGCGCCAGAAGGCCAGTTCCTGCGCCGATGGATGCGCGTCGCCGGCACCGCGCAGCACGCCGATGCCGAAGATGCGCGCGGCCTCGAGGCCATCGCCGTCCTCATCGTGCGCGTAGAACACCGCCTGCCGGCCGCTCAGGCGCAGCTGTTCGATGGCGAGTTCGTAAGCGATCGTGAAAGCCCAGACGCGCCAGGAGGCGTCCTCGGGCGAAAAGGAGTCGCGCGACGAGACGATGCGGCCCCAGGTCTGCTGGAAGACCTCGCCGACCTCGGCGGCAAGGCGCACACCGAGAAGCCGGCGCGCGAACCGGAAGAGTGCGTTCTCATGGCGCCCGTACAGCACGTCGAAGGCGGACGCATCCCCGCCCGCATAAGCCAGCATGAGCTGGTCGTCGGGCATGTCGCCCAGGCGTTCAGGGATGGCGGTGGTCTCTGACATCGGCGGATTTTTACCTCACGTCGCGCGGCCGGCGATGCAGGTGGGTTCCCCGCGGTGAGGCCGGAAGTTCGGAAAACTTCGACCGGGGACGGAAGGTCGCCTCCGGGCAGGCTATAATTCTGGGCTCGGCTCTTTAGCTCAGTCGGTTAGAGCGATGGAATCATAATCCACAGGTCCGCGGTTCGAGTCCGTGAAGAGCCACCAGTAAGTAAACGGCAAAGCCGGCAAGTAGTCACTAACATGACCTTGCCGGCTTTTTCGCATGTAAGCGCTGGTGTAAGCAGATTTGCATTGGGCCAGTGAGGCGCGAAGCGGTTCAGAGCGTTTGTCCCCTCGCGACTTCGAGCACGTGCTGTCGGTAATCAGCCGTGCTTGGCTAGTCATATCCCGTTTTGGTGGGTTCATCAAGGCCCTTGGGCCTTAATTCTTCGAAGTCCAACTAGCGGGCCTCGATTCGCTTGTTGCGTCATCCGAGTGGGCATTACTGCCGAGATTCGCGCGCTGCATCGCCATTTTTGGGGATGCTTGGTCCGGCGAGTCCGTTAACATGTAACGAAAACTAGATCAACCAGAATGGCCGCGGAAGGACGAGCCGCTGCGCCCATTTTGGACATGGACGGAGCAATCGATCAGCAAATGAGCGAATCCGCGACTCACGGATCGCAGGAACGTGCGCGGATGAATGAACCGAACGTCCGCGGGCCCCGGCCCCTGAGCCAATTTCTGCGGATGGCAGTCGTAGCCGGCGTCGAAAGCGCCGTTCAAATCCACATTGACCGGGGCGACGACCTCAACGCCCGCGATGCCAGCGGAATGACGCCGCTCATGCTCTCGGCCGCAAGAAACAAGGCGGCCATCTGCAGGCTGCTGCTGGGCGCCGGAGCCGATCACGGCCTGCTCGACCCCTCGGGCAAGACAGCACTGGAAATCGCTGTCACGGCTGGATCAGATGACACCGCCGCGATTCTTCGCGCCGTCCGCGCGCCACCCCCATCCTTCCTTGCTTGCGAAATCACGCTCGGGGCATCTCCGGTTGGCGCCCCTGAAGCAGCGGCAGACCCTCGGCCCTCGGCCTCCACGGATTCGCTTAGACCTGAAGACCCGGCCGTACCGAAGGCCCCCGGTTCGCTTCCGCACTCAACGCCTGCCATCGAATTGGATGGCGACGGGGAGTTCGATCTGTCGGGATGGGAAGCCGAAGAGGAAGCCACGCCGCCCGCGGCCGACCTCGTGGTCTTGGATGCGGCCAGCGCGATCCAGATCGCGATCACGTCGCACGAGCCGATCGACTCCTCGTCCGGATGGGATGACATCGACGTCCATCTGCCCGAAGCGGCCCTGCCGCTGGCTCGCGAAGACGACGCTGAAAGCCGCGCGCTGCTCAGGCGCCTTCTGTTGCGGGCGATCCGCGAGGGGAGCGTCCCGAGCTTGGATGTCCAGGCTCTGTCGACCAATGAGGACCGCTCGGCCAGCCCTGAGGCCGAAGCGTACTTGGCCATGGTCGTCAACGACCTGGGGGCGGACCTCGACGAGCGATTCGAATACGCCGATGCCAGCGAAAGCTTCGAAGTATTCGTCGATCCCGAAGAGACATCCGACGAGGAGACTGCACTCGACGAGGCCCTGAGCGCGATCGACCGCGCCGCCGCGCCGCGCCATGAGCCTCTTCAGATCTATCAGCGCGATTTCCAGCGGTTGAGTTTGCTCACCGCCGAGGAAGAGGTCCGGCTTGCGCAGGACATGGAAGCGGCCCTGGAAGCCGCCCTGGACGCCCTGGCGACCTGGCCGGAAGGGATCGCGCGGACGCTCACCGCTGGAGCTGCAGCCATCGGTGGCCTGCGCCCGCTGTCCTCGGTATGGGTCGGCGTCGCCGAGCCAAGCCCGGACCCTGCTTCGAGCGACGACTTTGAAGCCCCAACAGCCGAGGCCAACGCGTCCGAAGACGAATTGTCTGAGGACGCACCCGGCGAAGAAGGCGATCCGGTGGCCGAGGCGCCGGCCGACGGCGGGACCACCGGCTTCACCGATGCGCTCCGTCAACTCGGCGCGCTGGCCGAGCGCGGCGAGGCCTCACAACCCTCGACCCACGAGATCCGCCAGACCCTTGCTGCCCTGCACCTCAACCGCCGCTTCCTGTTGGAGCTCATCGATGTTGCGGGTGGGCCGGCGCCTTGCCCTGGCTTTGTCCGCGCTCTGGCCGACTTCCGAAAAGCTCGCGATCGAATGACGGCGGCGAATCTGAAGCTGGCCTTCTTCCACGCCAAGAAATACCTCTACAGCGGCGAGCCGCTGGACGACTTGGCGCAGGAGGGGAACATCGGTCTGCTCAAGGCAGTCGATCGTTACGACTGGCGCCGCGGCTTTCGGTTCTCAACCTACGCCACTTGGTGGATCCGGCAGCAGATCAGCCGCTATGTCGCCGACAAGGCTCGGACCATCCGCGTGCCGGTTCACATCTACGAGAAGGTCCAGCGCATGCAACGCATGGCCGAGGCCTTCGAGACGGCAATCGGCCGCGAACCAACTCTCGCGGAGCTGGCCGGGCGCATGGAGATGCCCTCGCACAAGGTCGCAGTCCTGCTCCGCATCGCTCGCGCGCCCTCTTGCATCGACGAACTGCCCGTCGACGAGATGATCGCAGTCGACGCTCGCGATGCCTATACATCGCCCGACCCCGCAGATGTTGTCGACGAGATTCAACTGCGTGTCGCAGTGGACAACCTGATCTCGTCGCTGTCGACCAAGAATCGCAAGGAAGAGCGGGTCCTCCGCCTACGTTTCGGCATCGGCGTTGATGAGGCTTTGACTCTGGACGAGATCGGCGCGCGTTTTGAAGTGACACGGGAGCGGATTCGGCAAATCGAAGCCAAGGCGATCAAGAAGCTTCAACATCCCGCGCGATCCGAGTCCTTCGCACGCCTTGCCCTGGGCATCCAACCTGAGCCGAGCGCCTTCGACCCCACCGCGGAAGAGCCTGATGGCGCCGATGCGCCCGGTACCGCCGAGGCTGCGCCGAAGGCGTCTGGTCCGAAGCGGCAAGCCGCGCATCGGCTTCCGCGCGATTCAATTCAACCGGCCGACTCTGCGAAGCGTTCAGCGCTTGAAATCATTCTCGCCCAGGCGGCGGAGCTCGGTGTTGATGTCGAGGACGAGCGAGCGGAATCCTCGGGCAGGATTTGGGTGAGCCTCATGAACACGCCCGAGAAAACACATCGGCGACTTGCGCGCCAGCTCCTTCAGCATGGCTTCGAATTCTGGCCAGGGAAGGGCTACTGGAAATGAGCCGACGGACCCGAAAAGCGCCGCCACGCGCCATGGCGATGCTCGAATCCTTGAGGGGCTTGGGCTACTCGACGGCGGCCGCTCTCGCCGACATCGTCGACAACAGCATCTCCGCTGGAGCGGGCGAGGTCCGCATCGACTTCCAATGGGATGGCGCGGACAGCCGTGTGTTGATCCTGGACGACGGGCTTGGGATGAATGACGCGGAGCTTGAAGGGGCCATGCGCCTGGGGGACAAGAACCCCTTGGCCGCGCGCGAAGCGCATGACCTGGGGCGATTCGGCATGGGCTTGAAGACGGCGTCGCTCTCGCAATGCCGCCGGCTGACAGTCGCCAGCGTGAGGGACGGCGAGCGAAGCTGCCTGCGATGGGATCTCGACGAACTGGCGGCCGACCCGCAGAGCGATTGGCTGCTCTTCGAAGGCCCCGCTGAGGGGTCGCAACGATACCTCGCCAGCCTCGACAGCAGGAAGGCTGGCACGCTGGTGCTCTGGGAAAGGCTCGACCGCATCGTCACCGCCGGCTACACCGCCGACAACTTCGGCGACTTGCTGGACAACGTCGAGTCGCACTTGGCCATGGTCTTCCACCGCCTGCTGCAAGGCCCGCGCGCTCGAATCAAGCTGCTGCTCAACGGCCGCCCTGTCGAACCTTGGGATCCTTTCATGACTGGGCACCCCGCCAAGCCCTGGGCCTCCCCAATCGCCCAGCAGCGAACCGACAGCGGGTTGGTGCTCGCGCAGTGCCATGTCTTACCCCACCGCGATAAGCTGAGCAATGAGGAGTTCGAAGAGAACGCCGGCCCGGCCGGCTGGACCGCGCAGCAAGGCTTCTACGTCTACCGAAACGAGCGGCTCTTGGTCGCTGGCGGATGGCTCGGCCTGGGGAATTTCAAGGCCTGGAATCGAGAGGAAGCCCATCGCTTGGCGCGCATCCGGCTCGACATACCCAACACCGCGGACGCCGACTGGAAGATCGATGTCCGCAAATCGACGGCACGCCCGCCGGTGTCGCTTCGCCCGTGGTTGATGGCGCTGGCTGAGAACACTCGGGATCGCGCCCGCCGCGTCTTCGCGTTCCGTGGGTCGCCGGCACCGGCCGCTGGCAATCAGCCCGTCGAGCAGGCTTGGCGGGTCGATCGGCTCAAATCCGGCATGCGCTATCGAATCGACGATTCGCACCCGTCGGTGGCCGCCGTCTTGGAGCGCGCGGGCGACTTGCAGCCGCTGGTGAAGGCGATGCTGCGAGTGATCGAAGAGACCGTCCCGGTGCAGCGTATCTGGCTCGATACGGCGGAAAACAAGGAAACGCCACGCACGGGCTTCGAGGGCGAGCCCACTGCCGCCGTAATCGAGGTTGCGACCGTGCTCTTTGATGACTTGATGGAGCGCAAAGGCTTGAGCATCGAAGAGGCCCGCAAGGCAATGCTCAGGATCGAACCATTCCAGAAATATCCAATGCTGGTCGGCCAACTAGGGAGGATCCAATGACCGCAGCAGAAGAGGCAGCCGCCCAGGCGGAGTTGCTTGAAAACGTCATCGCCACCGCGCAACGCCTCATAAAGAAGGCTGCGAGAGATGGGGCAACAATCACGCCGGTGCTGATCGCCGAAAAAGTCCAGAAGGCTGCGGCCACATTCGATGAGGACGGCCCAAGCCAGGTCGATCAGGGCAAGGCCGTCAGCATACTGATCCAGCGAAATAGCCACTGGGTCGGCAAGTCCACAACCCTGAAAGACGACAAGAATCACGTCGAGTGGCTGACCGCCGCTCGCAAACGAGACTGGCACTACTGGCGGCGCTACCGCGACTTTCTGGAATCCAAGCTTTCCGACACGGTGGTTGAGGGTCTCAATGAGGCCACCGACGACATCCTTGGGCTGCTGGAGGACCCGAAACGGTCCGACGACTGGGACCGCCGCGGGCTGGTCGTCGGCCATGTGCAGTCAGGAAAAACGAGCAACTACTCTGGGCTCATCTGCAAGGCGGCCGACGCCGGCTACAAGATCATCATCGTGCTCGCGGGCATGCACAACAATCTGCGGTCCCAAACCCAGATGCGGCTTGAAGAAGGCTTTCTGGGTTACGAGACGACCATCGATCGCGACCCGGGCATGCCCATCGGCGTTGCCGAGTTCGGGGAGGACCTGAAGACCAACTCGGCTACAACACGCGCGGAAAACGGGGATTTCAACAAGGCTATCGCAAAGCACTTCCACGGCATCTCGCCCGAAGAGCGCCCCTGGCTCTTCGTCGTCAAAAAAGAAAAATCGGTCCTCACCGCCTTGCTGAACTGGATTCAGACGCGCGTGGCTGACAGCACGGACGCTGATGGCGGACGCAAGCTCGTGACGAAGTTGCCTTTGCTGATGATCGACGATGAGGCGGACCATGCCTCGGTCGATACAGGCGAGCAGATGTTCAACGACGATGGAACGCCGGACGAAGAGCATCAGCCGAAAACCATCAACAGCCTCATCCGCCAAGTTCTGCACGCCTTCACCCGCAAGGCCTATGTCGGCTACACGGCCACCCCCTTCGCCAACATCTTCATCCATCACAAGGGCGCGACCAAGAAGGAAGGCCCAGACCTCTTCCCGCGATCCTTCATCATCAACCTGGCCGCGCCGTCCAACTATGTGGGCCCCGCCCGCATGTTCGGCAAGATGACGAAAGAGGGGCGCAAAGGCGCCCTGCCCCTCTCGCGGAACATTTCCGATCACTATGACCCCGAGACGGACGCGGGCTGGATGCCGCCCAAACACAAGAAGGCGCACGTCCCGACCTACAACGGCCAAGAAACCATCCCGCCTTCGCTTCGCGAGGCGATCTGTGCCTTCGTCCTCACCTGCGCGGTTCGCGAGCTTCGAGGCCAGGGCGACCAGCACAGTTCCATGCTGGTCCACGTCACCCGACTGGTCGACGTGCAAAACCACGTGCGCGAGCAGGTCGAAGAGGCCGTGCGCCGCATGCGCCAGAAGATCACCCGTCGAATCGACGCGGACGCTCTGCTGGATCAACTGCGCAATATCTGGGAGAACGACTTCCTTCCCATGCGCGACGAGGTCGCGGCGCTGTCGCCCGCCGAAGAGCGCCCTCCCGCGATGCCGAGCTGGGATGAAGTTCTTGCTATCTTGCCCGATGTCCTGGACGACATCGAAGTCCGATCGATCAATGGCACCGCCAAGGACGCGCTCGACTATGCGGCGCCTGGTGCCGCCCTCAAAGTGATCGCGGTCGGCGGTGACAAACTGGCTCGGGGCTTGACGCTTGAAGGACTGAGCGTGAGCTACTTCGTGCGCACCACGAAGATGTACGACACGCTCATGCAGATGGGCCGCTGGTTCGGCTACCGCCCCGGCTACCTGGATCTTTGCCGCCTTTACACCTCTCCCGATTTGGTGAAGTGGTTCGGCCACATCGCCGACGCATCGGAGGAACTGCGCGAAGAATTCGACTACATGGCGGATGCCAGGCTGACGCCTGAGCAATACGGGCTCAAAGTCATGTCGCACGAGGTGCTCACCGTCACCTCCCCGTTGAAGATGCGCAATGCCCAGACGCTGTCGCTGACCTACAGCGGGACGCGTCCGCAAACCATCCTTTTCCATCGGGACGCGAGGATCCAGCAGCAGAACCTCGATGCGACCGATGCCTTGATTGCCTCCCTCGGCAGCCCCTGGGAAGACAGCCCGAAATATGGCCGCGACGGTGATCAAGACTCCTGGCCAAGCGCGCGGCTCTGGAAGAACGTGGATGCAGCCAAGGTGCTCGCCTTCCTCGAAACGTATTCGACGCACCCGAACGCCACCAGCGCCAAGGCCGCACTGCTCTCGGAGTTCATCATCAAGATGACCGAGACCGGGCAGTTGACCCAGTGGAACGTCGCGCTGCTCGGCGGCGGCTTGGGCGAAGGTGATGCACACACATTCCCTGGTGGCGATCCTTCGACGAACTATTCGATTCGCAAGACCGAAGACTCGGACGACCCGGAACGGAACGACCCAAAGAGCTTCGCAATCGGCGTGCTTACGGACCCGAAGGACGAGGGCATCGACCTTGGAGACGACGCTTGGCGCGAAGCCTTGGCGCGCACCCGCGCGGCGTGGAAGCCCGACCCGGCGCGCGGGCGAGTCACGCCGCCGGATTTCCCGAGCGGCAAGGGCATCCGCGAAGCTCGCGGAAGTCTCGGTGCTTCAGTGGACCGCGGGTTGCTGCTGCTCTACCCACTTACGCCCTTCTTCTACAAGGACAAGGCGCCCGAGCGGCTCATCGTTCCGGGATGGAGCAAACCCATCATGGCCTTCGCCATCGCCTTCCCTGCCAGCGACAACCCGATCGAAGTGGAATACGAAGTCAACCTCCTCTACTGGATGCAGGAATATGGCCCGTCCGAGTGAAGAATTCCTGCTGGCTTGGTCCTCGCTTTCCGGCGACCATCCCACGCCCGGATGGCAGGCCATCTCGCTGCCACCGGCTGGACTCATCGAAGTGCAGGCGGGCCGACGCTCGCCAGACAATGCCGAGGCCATCCTGCTCGGCTTCCCCTCGGTCCGGTTGGCGTCGGCCGAGAAGCTTCCGGAAGGCCAGGGCTTCAGCGTCGAGCGCGCGAATTCCGAGGGCGGCAGCCCGCTGCGACTCGCACTGACGCGACGGACTGCTGGCAGCGCCGAGCTTTTCGCGGCCATGGCCTGCGATGTAGTGGGAGCGCTGGACGAGGCCGCTTCAAGCGGAGAGGCCGAAGCAAAGCTGCTGCGAGTCTTTCTTGGTCGAGTGGGCGCATGGCAGGAGTTCATGCGAAAGGGCTCGCAGACTCTGAGTCCCGAGGCGGAGATCGGCTTGGTGGGCGAGCTCACGCTGCTGCGGGCAATCATCGACGCGGGCGTCTCCCTGGCCGTCGCCATCGAATCGTGGGTCGGCCCGCTCGACGGAGTCCGGGATTTCGAGATCGGCACCGGCTCACTGGAGGTGAAGGCCACGCTGTCGGCCGCTGGCTTCCCTGCAAAGATCGGCTCGCTTGAGCAACTCGATGACTCAGTTCGCCAGCCGCTATTTCTCGCAGGCGCGCGGCTACGCCAAACCGAGTCGGGGCAGAGACTGCCGGAGTTCGTGGCGGAGATGCGCGATGTCGCGGCGGGCGAGGCCGAGGCCACCCGGCTGCTGAGTGAGCGATTGATCGCCGCTGGCTACTTCGACGCCCACGCGGACCGCTACATCCGCCGCTTCGCGCTGGCAGATACTCGGGTCGTCGAAGTGAAGGACGGGTTCCCTCGGCTCACTCCCGGAAGCGTCCCGCTGGGCGTTACCCGAGCCACCTACGAGATCGATTTGGACAAGGCTGCGGGACCGAGCATCCCCGCCGCTGACGCGTTGAAGAAATTGGGAGCAATATGAGTTCAACCCTGCCGGACTTCCTGCGTGAGACGCAGGCCGCCGTCAAATCTCAAATGCGCGAGGGCGCGCTCTATGAGGAGCTGGTCTTCGCCGGCATCGTAATGGAGCACATGTCGGAGATCGGCATGACCTTCGAGCCCGTCGAGTGCCACTTCGAAGGCACCGTGGGCAACGCCATCCTGCGGTTGAGCGGCTACTCCATCTCCGATGACGGCGATCAGCTCGACTTGTTCGTCAGCCTATACGCGGGCGTCGATGAGCCGACGCCCGTCCCGGACTCGGAAACAAAGGTGGCTGCCGAGCGCTGTCTGCGATTCTTGACGCTATGCGCAGAAGGCAAGATGGCGCAGAGGCTCGATCCGTCCAGCGACGTTCGCTCACTGGCCGAGACGCTGCAGGCCATCTACAACGACCTCGAACAGGTCCGCGTCTACGTTATCACCGACCGGGTGGCCAAGTCCAAGAGCTTCAAGACGCGCGACATCGGCGGCAAGGGCGTACGCTTGGAGGTGATGGACATCGAGCGGCTGCACCGGCATTGGTCCGAAGGCAAACCGCGCGACGAGCTGGTTGTCGATTTCAACGAGGTCTCAGGCTCGCCGCTGCCTTGCGTGTTCGTGCCAGGCGAAAACGATGACTACGACTACGCGATGACGGCCGTGCCCGGCGAAGCGCTGCGACTGCTCTATGAGAAGTTCGGAGCGCGTCTTCTAGAAGCCAACGTGCGCTCGTTTCTGAGCGTCAAAGGTAAAGGGGTGAACGCCGGCATTCAATCCACGCTTCGGACGGCCCCGGAGCGATTCATGGCCTACAACAACGGCATTGTGATAGTCGCCGATGAGATGCGCTTGGGGAGGACGGCGGACGGCGCCGCGGGCATCGCTTGGCTCAAGGGCTTGCAGATCGTCAACGGCGGCCAGACTACGGCATCGCTCTACTTCACCAAGAAGAAATACACCGAGACGGACCTGAGCCGGGTGAGAGTCCCAGCAAAGATAATCGTCATGAAGGCGCAGGACTCCATCAAGGAGGAAGCTCTGGTGTCAGACATCTCGCGGTTCGCCAACAGCCAGAACGCCGTCCGCCAATCCGACCTCTCTGCGAACAAGCCTTTCCACGTCGAGATCGAAAAGCTTTCGCGCTCAATCTACTGCCCCGATGGGGTGGGCCAATGGTTCTATGAACGTGCCGCAGGCAGCTACAACACCCTGCTGGCTCGCGAAGGAAACACACCGGCAAAGCTTAAGGCGTTGAAGGAGGCAATCCCTCCTGCGAGGCGAATCACCAAGACCGATCTAGCCAAATACCTGACCGCATGGGACCGCAAGCCCGACATCGTCAGCCTCGGCTCCCAGAAGAACTTCGACCGTTTCATGGCGGCACTGGCTCCAACGGATGGTCAAGAGTCTTCACTCCCCACGGTGGCGGAATTCAAGGCCATGATTGCAAAGGCCAAGATCTACCGCGACGCGCAGAAACTGTTGCGGCCCATGTTCCAAGCCTTTCAAGCAAACGTGACCGCCTACACGGTTTCCTTGTTGGCCGAAAAACTGGGGGATCGCATCGACCTCGATCGAATCTGGACCAAGCAGGCGGTTTCACCGGAATTGCTGAACCAGATAGGCACTTGGGCGAAGGAAGTCAACGACGTTCTACATTCCTCGTCCGGCGGGAGAATGGTGTCCGAATGGGCCAAGCGCCCAGAGTGCAAGGAAGCGATCATGAGCGCAAGCTACTCGACTCCTGCGTCCGACATTCCAGAAGTGCTGCGACTCTAGTCGGTCGAGGAGCGTCAATTGGTCGACGTCGTTTCTCCCCAAATTCGAAGTCGAATGATGTCTGGCATCAGGGGGAAGAACACCAAGCCAGAGGTGGTGGTACGACGCGCCTTGTTCGCCGCAGGCTATCGATTCAGGCTGCACCGCCGGGACTTGCCGGGAGCACCGGACGTAGTTCTGCCGAGCCGCAAGATCGCGATTTTTGCGCACGGTTGCTTCTGGCACATGCACGAGGGCTGCAAAAACTCGAAGCTTCCATCCACTCGCCCGGAATTTTGGCGCAACAAGCTTGCAGGCAACGTCGAACGAGATCGAAAGGCTATCGAAGCCCTACTCTCTGATGGTTGGCGGGTCTTGGTAGTCTGGGAATGTGCGACGCGCGACCCCGCTGCTTCGACGACGATGCCAAAGTCACTTTCTCAATGGATCGAGAGCGCCGAAGCAACTGGCTATATCAGCGGCGCACAGCCCGCATGAAGTCAAGGACTACCTCTGCGATCTGACGGGCCAGAAGCGGCGGCACAGCATTACCGACCTGGTGATATTGCTGCGTTCGCGTACCCTCGAAAAAATAGTTATCTGGGAATGTTTGCAGGCGCGCGGCCTCCCTGACTGTCAGACTACGGCATTGCGCCGGGTCAGGGTGGATGAAGTAATGACCATCCTTGCAGATATGAGAAACGACCGTTGACGAGGGCTTGTCAGCAAGCTGAACGCGGAAGCGATCGACAAACGGAATGTCTTCAGCCTGCATGTTCTCGTGGTCGGGCAACAGCTTGGGAGGGAACAGCCCAAGCTTGGGCGAATACCCTTGCAGCCTCGCGAAGCATGCGGCAAACATGTAGCGATGCAGGTCGGGCGCCATATGCTGGCGTGTCTCGTGCTGCAAAACGCCGCCCAGCTTCGGATCGTGCAGCCATTTGCGAAGAGACGTTGGCATCGTGTCGCACAGGGTCACGGGTGCAGGATGGAAGTGCGCGCCGTGCGACGTGTGCGCCTCAGCCTCCTTCCAGGCGACTTTCATCTCCGCTTCGATATCCGGTCGAATCGGCGCCCGCCAATAGCTCAGGGATTCAGGCGCAGTCTTAAGCACCGACCGCCATGCGCGATGGGAGTCGTCCCTCTGCGAGAGGCGACTGCGCAGCGAGGGCAGTCCGCTTAAGGCAGCTTGAACGCTCACCATCTTCGTCGCGGCCTTGAGCTTGAACTTGCCACTTCCCCACAGCGACGGCGGCGTCATTTTTGCCATGTCCGAACGCACGCCAAACAGGATCACGCGATGCCGACACTGAGGCACGCCAAACCGTTCCGATTCGATCAGGTATTCCAACGGCTTCGGCTCGTCGCCATCGACGACCAGCGAGCGCACGAGGTAGGTCGATCCGTTTCCAGGATTCCTGAGGTCGGCCAAGATGCGGTCAAAGATCGGCGAACCTCCATGCTTCGAATTGAGCATGCCCTTGACGTTCTCCATGATGAACACGGAAGGGCTGAATGACTTGATGATCCGAAGATATTCCGTATAGAGGAAATGCCGCTTGTCGCTCTCAAATGCCTCTTCGTTGTTGGGCCGAAGGCGCGATCGCCCAGCCAACGAATACGCTTGGCATGGCGGCCCACCAATAAGCACCCACTCGTTTGCGCGGCCGATCGCCTCACGAATCCAGGCGTCGACCGTCTTGTGCGGCGTGATCCCCAGCTCCGCGCAACGCGCCTCAGACAGCGCCTTCTCTCCTTCTGCTTTGACGGAAGGGTGCGCGAAAAGCTGCTCGCGTCGAATCTTTCCCTTGACGTAGTCGTAGTAGCAATCTGGAACTTTGCCATCCGGAAACGCCCTGAAAAGCGCCCGGAGCGCCAAGGTCTTATGGGCGGTCTCGTCCTTCTCTATGGAAACCTTCACTTCAAACGCCTTGTTGCCGTCTGAGTGGGTAGCGGAGGAAAAGCCCTCACCAAGCCCGCCTGGGCCGGCGAAGAGATCAATTACAGGTATCGGGCTCGGACGAGTCATCGATTTCATTGCTTTCTGCAGGCGCCGAGCACACCCGCTAGCGCGTCACCAGGTTAACCGAAATCGGGACCAACGCGCGGAATGCCGAAGTCTACCTGGTCGCATCCCCCAGTGCCAACGCGCAGCTCGAAGCACAGTTAGCAAGTCGCTCGCCCGTGTAGGACCTGTGCGCTGGACAGGTCCGCGACTGTTCGGCGACAGATCGCGACCGTCCCATCGCGCATCCGGCCGCCGGTGACAAGTCATCGTTCGCGTCATTGTTCGAGCGATCAAGGGTTGGGAGAGCCTCGATGACTTGCGCGTTACGGATCGCTCAGCGCATCGCCGCAAGATCACCATCCTCCCACTCGATGTTGCCCAGCCGCTCCGCGAAGGGCAGGAATGGGTTGCCCAAAGGAGTCGGGATACTTTAAGCGCCCTGCGAAAACCAGACGCTCGGGACCGATCAATCCGGTCACTTTCCTCGGTATTCGTCAATCTGCTGCTGGATGTAGCCATCCAATTGAGAGACAGCTTCGTCAAGCGCCTCACGAAACGCCTCTGATTGCCTCATGAAGTCGCAGTATTTCTTGAGTGCCACATCGAGGTCAGTCTCCTGCGTCAGCGACGCGTGACGCTTCTTCCAGCTCCCAATGGGGTCGACTTTGACGGGCCACGGATAGTTGTGGCCAAGCCAGTTGGATAACTCGACGACGTTCGTCGCTTTGCAGCCGTTGCTTAGTGCAAACGCCTTGCCCTCGTCAGTCCAGGCAAACGGCCATGCTTGGCACTCGAGCACGACCTCGGCTCTTTTCGGTCTGTCCGGAGAGTTTTCAGAAATGAAATCAAGCCATTCGTCAGTTTGCTCGATTGTCGTCAGCATGTCCGTCTGCAGGTCTTCGACCAAGTTTTCGTCAAGCGCCCCTGCGACCTCGGTGAGTCGGACGCAGGCTCGCTCAAACGCCTCCTTCTGGCCGAACAGATCCGGCTTGCCAAGGTACTTCACCGCTCGGTGAGAGATCTTGTCGCCCGAGTACGTGCCATACATCATCGGCTTGTACGCGCGAAGCACGGAACACGCTGCACGGAAGTAGAACACCGCAAGCGAGTGCAGGATGCCCTCGTGCCGGCTCCCTTGGTGGTAGGCCGAGTTTCTGAAATAGTGCAGGTACTGAATGCTGTCGGCCGTCGATGCCGAGATCATCGATGTCTCTCGTGCATATCGCACCTTGGCATCGAAGCCTTGACCGGTCGCGTTTACGGCGGTCTTCCATTCGGGCTTGGGCTTCCTGTTCGACTCGAAAGCTTTGCCCCACAGGATCTTGTCCTTTGCGTGCTGGTGCAGAACCAGTTCGACGACGTTGTCGATCAGCATCAAGGCGAACCGATCGAAGTTCCTGTCACGGACTGCTAGTTGGTCGATTGCAAGATCGAGCTGATCGATCTGGTCTGCGAAGAACTGGTTCATGGGGGCTGCGAAATCGGGTCGCGAAGAGTCTATCCAGATTCGGGCGGCCGCTTAGCGCGTTCCTTAAGGCGACGCGAGAAGGCCTTGATCGCGATAGTCGGCGTGCACTGGAACCGCCCGTCCCGAGTCCGAGCGCTTCCGAGCCCAGCGAAGCGGAGATCACCGCAATATGCTCTGCGGCTCAAGGTCGGGCATGGCCGATTTTCGACTTTGCCCCGGTTGGCATGCACGCACGTTAAGTCAGCCGTCGTCAAGGTCCGCGCATGGTGTTGTACGAGCGCCGCGAGCGCTCCGCTGGGCCGAAATCTATGCTCCTCGGGCTCCCGTCGCCGGGGACATGGAGGATATGTCCCCGGGGACAGTTCGGTGACACCGCCGAACTGTCACGCGTGACATGGTGTGACCGTCCCGGGGGACAAAAGCGAGACGCGAAGCCTTGAGCTATTGCGCAACAACAATCGGCGGCATGCACCCGCCGTGCTTCTCCCTCAGAAGGTTCAGGCGCGGCCTGAGACCCGCGTTCTCTGTGGCGACGATCGCGCAGTTCGCCGTGAACCACTGTAAGAGGTTCCGATTGAACAGGGCCTTCGCCAGATTCTCGGCAGGGTAGCCGCCCATGAGCGCGTGCACCACGGCCTGCGCGCCGCCGTGAACGAACGAATGCATGCCTTCAATAGTGCCGTACAGCTTGCGAAACTCCGCGGCGACGTGCGGTGCGTGCAGTGCGAAGGTATCGAGCATGGCCGGGATGGGCGGGCCCATGATCGGCTCCCTGTGTCCCTCGACTTCGACGGGCGTGGTGAACGCTTTGATCCACTTCTCACTGGCGCCTTGTCCGGTCCATGCCGCCCGCACGACCGCTTCGAACTGCAACCGGCAGAGCGCCATCGCGGTGCCGCTCAATCCTGATTCCAGAAGCACCCGCTGGCTGACCGCGTGCTCGAACGCTGCGCGGCAAAGCGCCACACTGATCGCCGCGCGCGCGCTCGCAGGCTGGCATTTTCGAAGCAGCTTGGCAACGTCGCCGTCGAGCGCCTCGGATAGCGCCAGCAGATGGCCCAGTTGGTCTTCGGCCGATTCACTCATGCGGGTAGTTCGTGGGGCGGATATGCATCGGTGAAGGCTACTCGATTGAAGCATCGGGGGAGACCCTGACCACGATCGCGCGACGACTATCGTTCACGACGAGCAGCTTCAGCGCCAGGCGCATGAACGAGCGTCGGCGCGACCTGCTCAGCTCCGTGGCGTGCATCGATGCGGAATTGCAGCCTCCGCTTTTCATCGGGGACCACGTGCGGACCAAGTCCAACCAAGCGAGCACCGCCGCCGAAGAGCGTTGCCAAGCGCTATCGCCGCCGCCAGCAATGATGCTGCGTTAAATCAACGCGCTCGCCCAGCCCGATTGAGTGTACGAGCGCGTGCTCTTCGCGCTATGAGGCAACGCCCGCACAATGGCGCCATGTCCGCCAAGCCATCCACCACAGATCCAGCCGCCGAACGCGTGATCGGCAACGCCCAACTGGTCACGGACCGCGCGTTTCTGGAGGACGTGATCGCCGGCCGCATGAATCTGCTCAACCCCAGGCTCTGTGACGACTATCTCATGCCGATCTACAGCCGCATCGCGCCAGGGTCGGAAATGGAGAAGCTCTTCGAGCGCGCTGCCTTCGCGTACAGCGACGCAGCGACGGCAGCCGCCTATCGATGCATGGCGCGGATGGTTTGCGAGGCCGCGCGCGACGGCACGCTGCGCGAATTGCGCGAGGACTTTGAGGCAGATGACCGCGATGACGACGACGAATAGCACTGATCCCGGTGAGCAGCACGCCGCCAACTTGCGACCGGCCAACACACCACCCATTCCTTCCCATTCATCCGGCGACGCGCCTGCGAGCCGATTCGGCGCCGCCGCTGGCCTCGCCGATCAACTCGACCTCCGCCCGCTGGAGCAGCGTATGCGCCGCCGGCCGTGGTGGCGGTTCTGGTAGCTAGCTGCGACAGAGGAACATGACGGTCACGGCCCGAATACCTCCACTTGGAAAGCAAATGGGGAATGCCTCGCTCGTGGAAGAGGCCCCAGAACTACCACTTTCGATCTCCCGCCCGGAGATCACGAAACGCATCCACGAGCTTAACGAGTTCGCCGAGTGAGCCTGTCAGTTCTTCGTGTCCGTTAGCCGGCGAGTACTGGAGAAACTTCACTTTCATCGCTTCGGTCGCGATGGCCATCACGTCGTCATCTACTTCACCTTGCGGCATCGTCATGAAGTGATGAGGCATGCGTTCGTGGGCAAACTGAACGTCCTCAAAAAGTGCACGGATATCCGGATCGTCAATCCCACACCCAAGAAACAGAAACGTGTGCGTTAAAACGAGTGATTTGAGAATTTCGTAGAAAAGCACATGTTTTGTTCTTGCCGCAGCGTAGTCTCTACGCGTAAAAATCAACTGGGCAGGATTGTTTGCGGAGCCGTGCGTCTTTAAAAGCAATCGTACTTCGCCACCACCAAGATAATTAACAATATCGGAACTCGTATGATCCTTCATCACTAACGTTCCATTAGAGGCTCCGGCCGCATAAGTATCATATATATTGTCAAAATTTGGCGAGGCGATAATGGCCGAATCCAAATTGTAGATATGCTCGTGTATTAACGCACTTTGATAGCCTGCCTGCTGATATTCGCGTTGAACCAATGATATAAATCCATCGCGCGCCATTTTTCGTTTTACGATTTCGCAGGCGGTGAGGTAGTCTCGCTGGTCTATTAATTTTTCAATCTGAGGCGGGCTTCCCAAAGATTTTGACGCCTCGCGAAGGAAGCCTTCCCATGTAGGCGGTCGCTTGCCATCTCTGTTGACAGAATTCCTTGAAACTCCTGAGCCGATCATGATGACGCTCCGCCTTCGTCCAATTGATTGGACAACTTCGGGGTCCCAACTGATCATGCTGAGAGCCTCTTGAAAAAATTCTCCGCAATTTCGTGATAGAACTGCCCCGCTTCTGCCACTCTGTTGTATCCAGAGCCCACAATTCCATCTTTTGCGCCAAGGTCGAAAATTGGAGCATGGGCTTGCTGTGAAAGCGGCACGACGCTGCTCAACGTGGGCACTTCTCCTAGTTCCACTTCATCAGGCTTGACCAAGAAGAAATCACACAGTGAAATCAGTTCCTGATTCTGCTGCTTGATGATGGTCTCGAAGGCTTCCACTGCTTGACGCGCCCCCTCCTTCTTTTTGGCAGTGTACTGCTGCATCACATAGCCAGCGAACTTTAGGTTCCAGCCGACTTCGACTCCCTGAATTTCGAACGCGTGACCCTCCTCCGCCTTGTGACGCTCGATCGCCCCATCGAGCGCGGCTTTCCAATTGTTGAACGAACCTAGAATATTCGAAACCGCCATCAGGCTAAAAATATCCACTGAAAGTGGCATAACAAAATAGTCAACAGCAAGCAGCGTCGACCTGTTAAGCGCTCCCAAGGACGGCCCCATGTCAACCAAAATAAGATCATAGGCGTCCAAGCGACCAATCAATTCCTTGATCGCGTAGGTTGTCTGAAAACCGCGTGGGTCCCCATTTCGAGTTGCGGCCCAGTCAGTTGCCAAAAGATCTTCACGAATGGAAAGCTTCGGATCTCCGACAATCAAATCAACACCAAACCTTGGACTTTGAAAAACGGTAGGCGTTTCTTTTGGGTAGCCTTGACCACGTCTGACTGGTTCATAAAAAGCGTCGATGCTATTGTGCTTCCCGCTCAAAAGAATCGAATCAAGCTCATATTGAGGGAGCAAATACGCGGAAGCATTGCATTGGGGATCCGCATCAAGGACCAGCACCCGCTGCCCCTGATGTAGCGCTAGCGAGGCCGCCAAGTTGCACAGAAGCGTGGTCTTCCCAACCCCGCCTTTGTTATTAAAAAAGCCAACGCTAATCATGTAAGTTCCTCGATTCTCGGCGCCCACTTTGGACATCTGGCAACAGCCGGCCCAATGCCGCGTGGCCCAGATCGAATCATAAGGATGCTCAATGGTTGTTCGATTCGAGGTTCACGGTTGGTGTTGTATGTGCGCCGCGAGCGCCCTCGTCTCTGGGGACACGGAGGTCGTGTCCCCAGAGACAGTCCTCCGACCGCACCTCCCCTGTCGCCAGGGACAAAAGCGAGACATACGCCATCGTCTCGTTTTGCGACAACCACTTACGCGCGTTGCGAAAGTGCCTGCGCTTGCCAACCATTCGGCGCCGCGCCGCCGACCATGAGCAGCCGCGAGATTGCGGAACTGGTCGAGAGCGGCATGAGAACGTGCGCCGAACCATGGAAATGCTGGCTGCACGGGGCCTCGTGACGGTCACTCGAATTGAGGAACCGCCCCCCGGCCTCCGCCCTTGTCTGCCGGACAGACCCGTGACAAGTGGCGTGACTCATGCCGACCAATCGCAATCTGCGTGTCGCCTTCAACCCGGCCGCGATGTAACGCACGTTCCATTTATGGCCCGGATTTCTTTGGAAAAAATGGCCCCCAGCATCTTGGACTGACCCGAGAAACTCATCTCGTCAACGCGTGACGGCCGAGACATCAGACAGATTTCAGAGCCCCTGAGGTTCTTGCTTTCCTGGCCCGCAAGGGCGCCCGGCCGTCACCGTGGGAAGCACGAACCTCAGGGGTTTTGCTTTCCGCGACCGCCGGGACTTCTATCGGGTCGCGGGGCGGCAAGGGGTGACGGATTGATATGCGGCCGAGCATCGGCGCGGCAGAGTCCCGTCGCACCGTCCCTCAACGTTCTTGGTTTCGGTGTGCGCGCAGCAAAGAAGAGCAGGCTGCGCCGGTGGATTGGCTTGCAACGTCCGTGACTTTAATGTGGCGGGTGGCGGGGCAAGTGGGCTGGGCCGGGCAAGACGCCCCCGACGGGCGGAAAGCCAGCCAGTGCAGCGCAACGGGCGCGGCTGCACCCCGTGATGTGCGCGGGTAACGAGGCCGGACCGCCTGTGGGCGGTAAAGGCGGCTTGTCGCCCGATTCCACCCTGACAGTCACCGCCCAGCCTGATCGAGCACTGCCAATCGCCTCCGGCCCTCCGCGCTGCGCGCGGCGTACGCAGGCCTTCAAGGTTGAGAAAACGACGCGCGCCAGCGCGTCCGCCCAAGGCGGAATGGTGGCCTCGCCAAGCTGCCCATTACTTGGTGGCGGGCGGTTCGCGCCACGGGAAAAAGGTGCCACAGCATGCTCGGCTCGTCCCCATACAAACGAACCACGTCGAGCCGTCGCATCGCTCGATGAGGGTCTTCAAGCGAGTGCCCGCCGTGCTCTGAAAAGGGCCGCGCCGTTCCTCCTTCCGGCGCGATGCGAACGGCGAGTACTCCCTTGACGGCCCTCACCTATCAAGCGGCGATCCGGTGAGGCATCAACCCGCGCACCCGAAGGAGGAACTATGCGCAACACACTCATCCGCGCCGTCGGCGCCACTCGCAACTACCTCGCCGCGCGCCCGCTGCTGCAAGGCTTCATCGTCATCGGCCTGGGCGATCTCGCCAGCCGCGCCGTTCTAGGCGCTATGAACCTCGCTTGAGAGGAGCACGCATGACCAACAAGATCACCCTCGTGGGCAGTCTCGGAGGCAAATCGGAGGAGCAAAGCAAGCTCACCACGCTCCTGTACGGCAACCGCACCGTGCGCGCGGTCTGCATCGACGGCGCACTGTGGCTGTCGGCGGCCGACGTGGCCCACGTACTGGGCTTCTCCGGAGGCTCGCCCGTGGTGGACTCGACCTGCGGCAGCGACGCCCGCTACTTCCCGAACCACAACGCATCCAACCGCTTTCGCATCATCGATGGCGCCGACCTCGCGCAGATGATCGGCAAGGCCCCGTGCGGCGCCTTCCTTGCGAGGCAGTTCGCCTCCTGGATGTTCCGTGAGGCGCAGCCGGCCGTGCTGGGCATGTTCACGCGCAAGGACACATTGGCCGCAAACGATGAGGCCCCGCCACGTGCGCGTGCGAATTCGCAGCCCAAGCCGATTGCTGGCGGCGACCTGATGCCGATGCCGGCCGTCAGCGAACCACTCACCATGAGCAGCCGCGAGATTGCAGAACTGACGGGCAAAGAGCACAAGAACGTGCTCGCCGACATTCGTAAGATGCTTTCCGAACTCGGGAAAACATCGGCTGACTTTTCAGCCAATCTCCCCGATGCCTACGGCCGCCCGCAAGCCGCCTACCTTCTTCCCAAGCGCGAGACGCTGATCCTCATGAGCGGCTACAGCATCGAACTGCGCGCCCGGATCATCGACCGCTGGCAGGAACTGGAGACGGCCCACGGAGGTCAGCCCGCGCGCATGCTCACCGAAGCCGAGCGGCTGATGCTCCAGGCGCAGGTCATGCTCAAGCTGGAACGCGAAAACGTCGAGTTGCGAAACGCCCAAGAACGCCTCCGCGCGGTCACTGCCCGGCAGGCCGAGAAACTGGAGTGCATCGCCGACGACGTGAAGCTGATCGCCGACTCGAAGGTGCACGACGCGCCGCCGGCCGGCACTGAAACCATCAGCAGCATCCGCCGCCGCGCCCGTGTGCAGCATGGCCTCGGCGCCGACCTCGTGGGCTGGCTCATTCGCGAGGCCGAGGACTTCCGCTTGCCGGTTGTCGGCCAAGTGCGCAACCCCAGCGAGAACGAGAACGCGCCGCCGACGTGCCACCTGTACCAGACGCGCTCCGCGACTCTCGCCATGGAGCGATTCATGCGCGACGCGAAGCCCGTGCCGGGCACGCAGCGCGACTACACCCACCCGGCATACCGCAGCCGCTTCCGCCTCCACAAGGGCGGGCACCTGCACGTCGTCAAGTAAACGCCCAACCCTCGCATCGGCCGCGCTGGGCACTTCGCCGCGCGGCCCTTTCATGTGCACCGGTCGCAGCGGATCGGGCAAATCACCCCCCATCGTTGTCGTCGAAAAGCTCGTCGCGGATCGCGGCATCATTACGCCCGGCTACCTGCTCGTGGCAGGCTGCCATCGAGTGGAAGCCGCGCGCGCGATTGGATGGAAGGAAATCAATGCGCGCATCATCAAGGCAAGCTCGCTTGAGCGCGAGCTGATCGAGATTGACGAGAACCTCTGCCGCGCGGAACTGACCGCCGCGCGCGCAGCGCACATGAAGCGACGTGCGCAAATTTGGGAAGCCCTTGGGCCTGCAAAGCGGCAAGTCGCGACCGATGTGGCGGCGCAGCCGGCAGTGCCGTTTGAGGTGGCGCAAGTTGAGCCACCTGCGCACGCGTCCGAGGCGATGGCGATGGCGATGATGGCAGGGCTCCAAGCTCAGCGTAATATTTTTCTGCTTATCGCCAACTTGATCGCGTCACGACCAAGCACTTCCGACCGAGTTACGCGCCCCTTGTTGTAACCTCTCGTTTCACAAACCATCGAGGAGAAGAAAGAAATGGTCAGAGAAACGAAAACACTTCAACGCGGCGGCGGAGCATTGCTTGCGGCAGCGCTTTTTCTCACAGCCCCATTCAGCGCAAGGGCGAGCGATCTCGACAATCTAAAAGGAGCACTCGCCATCGCCATCGGGGCCGCGATTGCTGCTGGCGTCAAACAAGATCAACCCGCCGCGACGCCCCAAGAGCAGGCAGGCCAGCAAGCCGCACCTACGACGCAGGCAAAAAAGTTGAGTGGCCCGTCCGCCGAACAGCAGGCCCAGTATGAGCAGATCGCCAAGGATCTGTACGAACACGCCGAATTTGCATCCCGCAGTGCGTCAAAAATCTGCGGCGATGCGAAAGAAAAATTTGCCGATCCCTTCTATCTGAACACCAATCAGTGTGAACAGGCTCTTCGGCCGCTCACCGACGCGGATGCGGCCAAGCGTGCCAGTGCCGAAGCCGAACGCCAAAAGACGGCGCGGGCTGCGGCCGAAGCTGCGTCAGCAAAGATTGTTCAGCGATCCGGCTCCGGCGACAGGAGCGCGGTGCTCGATTGCGACAAGATCAATGCCGACAGCGCAACGAAGGACGGCTGCCAAAAGGCATCTATTGAGGCGCTAAAGAGCAGCCTTCGATCAAAGCAAGTGAAACCCACCAATTGCCGCGAGTGGGAAATTGCCAAAGGTCTAGATGGGACGCCCCCCCTCGACATCATGCGAGTCACGCTCGGCAGCAAAGGCAAGTCCGGCTCCTTCGTGGGAGAAACTCGGAACGTCGATGACGACTCTCTGACCATCTTCAACGCTACGACCTCCGACAACGCCTCCATTGGCATCAAAGGCGCCGAGATATTCAATGGGGAGGCGATTGGCCAAGGCGTTCGGGTGATTGGATATGGAGTCCAAACCGAAACGGTGTCGGCAAAGCGTATCAACGGCGAACCGACCACCATCGCACGCATTTCTGCAAGGTGCATTTCACCAGTGACGCTCGATATGACACTCAACGCCATGTTGGGCCTTGGGCTCTGAATCTCTTCTCTATTTCTCGCCCGCAAAAAGCCCGCCGTAGCGGGCCATCGACAGGAGCCGCGCGCTACGCCGCAGAAATGCCGCCGCTCGCCAAATGCGCGATGCGGCGGTTGCCCACATCCTGGCGCGTCTTGTCGGCAATCTGCACCTGCACCGCCTGACTGCCGCCCGAGCCATTCAGACGTTCGGGGATGCCTGCATCTGGCGTTGGAGGAACCTGCGGTGGCGCCAACGGCGGCACGCTGGCGGACGGGACCGATGGCACCTTGGGCGTCGCCACGTTGGCTGCCGCGATCTTCGATGCCCACTCGGCCGTCTTGACCTTGCGGTCCTCCAAGCCGTTCAGGCCGCCGTTGACCGCCTTGGTGGCCGCCGTCACATCCTCCCCAGCACCGCGCGCCGATACGTTCTTCTTCCAGTACCAGGCGCTGATCTTGGCCGCGTTCGCGGGGTCGGCAGCAAGGTCAGGGTTGTTCGCGAGGTCCAGGCCGAGCGCCTTGCCCGCCGCCGCGTAGTTGTCCTTCCCGGTCAGTTGCGTAAAGCCGCGACCACGGAACTTGTACCCGTCGCCGGCCTCGGTGTTGCCCATGCGCCCGCCGTAGACCTTGTTCGCAAGCGCGTCGGGGTTGTTGACCAGTCCGGCCACCTCTGCGTCAGACATGCTCGCGACGGCTTTGTTCTTGCCGAAGGCGGATCGGATGCGCGCGACGCTGGAGTAGTTCAGGTTCTCGGACATGACGCGGAAGTTGCCTGACTCGTGAGCGTTTTGGCCCATGAAATTCGCCAGTTCCTTATCGCCCATCCCGGAGGCGCGACCAGCCTCCAGCATCATGTTGGCGTTCGCGTTGCCCGTAACCGCGTTCACCGCCTTTCCGGCGCCCATGCCCACGCTGCGGGCCACCTTCTGCACGGTCGTAGCGGCCTCGGGTGCATCCGAGTCATTGCCCCGCGCCGTGTTCCAGCCTGCACCTACCTGCGTGCCAACGTCCTTCGCGCCGCGCACCACCTGTCCCACGTCGCGGCCGGCAGCCTGCGCCGCATTGGTGGGCTTGCCGTCGGCCTTGCCGGACTCGCCCTCCCCGTAGCCCTTCTTCGCATCGCCGATGGCCGCCTTGGCGCCGTCCACGGCCGCCGCGTAGGCTTTGCCGATGACTGGGATGCCACGAATGGACTCGTCGATGCTGCGGAAGAATTCGCCGATCTTGTCGGGGATGCTCGCCAATCCATCAACGGCTGCCTTCACCGTATCGGTGATCTTTGACCACACCTCGCTGACGGTTGTGCCGATGGTGTCCACCGCGCCCTTCACCGTCTCCCAGGCAGCGCCAAAGGCGTCTCGAATGGCGTCGAATGCATCGAACACCTTCGGCATGACGCCGGACTCGTTGAGCCAGTCGTTGATCTTGCTGCCGATCCACTGGCCCACATTCCACGCGCCCCACAAGGCGGCAACAGGCGCGAGGATGCGCGTGAACACCGTCAGCAGCAGGCCCGGCACCTTGGAAAGCAGGCCGCCGATGCCGCCGAACATGCCGCCCATCATCGTTTGCAGCATGCCCGGCCCGCCGGCCGCCGCCGGCTGTGCGCCGCCACCCTTGGCGCCAATCGGCGAAGTCAGGGCCTTCCAAATGCGCTGATACCAGCGCTCTTTCTTGCGCTCTGCCGAGCGGCCGAACAGCCCGAACAGTCCGCGTCCGAGCGGCGCCGCCACATCCGCAATTTCTTTGCTCGCGGCCACCGTGGCGTCCACCTGCTCCAGGCCGCCAGTTGCCTGCGCCAGCGAGCCCGCAGCGCGAGTCAGGCGCCCCGCCGCGTCGCGGAGAAAGCCGCCACCCGAGCCGTCGTCGCCGCCACCGCTTCCGGGAGCGCCGGCTTTGGGTGCACCGCCGCCCTTCACGAAGCGCCCATTGGCCGCGCGCGGCTGTGCCACCGCAACCGATGTCATTTCAGCCCGGCCGCCAGCGTTCGCCGCGCGAGAGGTGCGCGTCGCAACGGTTGCTGGGCGTGCGCCGGAAGGGCCAGACGACGCCGAACCTCCGCGCGCTGTTGTAGCCGCAGGCGTGGATGATGGCGCCGCACTCGATGCACGCACCGCCACGCCCGCAAAAGCGGGCATTGCGCGCGAGGACTGCACGCCCATGGCGCGGGCGATAGCCGCCACGTCCGTGCGCACCGCGCGCCACACCGTGAGGCTTTGCTGCTGCACGGCGAGCATGTCGCGCGTGGTGTCGATCAGTTCACCGACGAGAAAGCCTTGGCCGTCCGATTTGAACAGTGTTATGTCGTCTCCCTCGGATCAACGCACGCGCTGGCGCACGATCTGCATGTAGCCGTCCAGGCGGCCGTCTCGGTAGAAGCGCCGCACGGGCGCAACGGGGACGCGCTGGCGGACTACGGCATCAAAGCGGTCGCGCAAGTCGTCCAGCACGGCGGCAGGCGAGCGGACGGCAGATTGCGGCGCCGGTGTCGTCGGCGTCGAGGCCGGGCGCATCGGGTCACGGGCACGATTGCGTTGCGCCGCAGGATCGGGCAGGAGCATCAGGCTCCAGTCGTCGGTGTTGCTGGCGGTCATGGCTGCACGCTCGATTCGTCGGAGAGGTCGTCCTCGGCGAACACCTGCACGAGCAGCGCCTGCCGCGCGCCGAGGGTGTCAAGCGCCGGATTGCGCACAGCGTCGGAGCCGAGTTCAAAGCCCTCGGGAACAGGTGCGTCGCGGTCAGCGGCCGAGAACCACACGAGGAACGTCAGGGTTACACCCTCGGCCACTTCGAGGACCACATAGCGGCCCATGAGGGCCTCGGCGGCAGTCTCGTCGCTGTCGAACTCGACAATGACCGCCTCCGCGTCGCCTTCGTGATCAGGGTCAACGGCGCCGAGTTCGCGCGCAAGGGCGCGGGCATCGGGCTCGATGATCTTGAACTTGACTGGCTGGAGCGAGATGACCTGCTCGGGCGTTGCGTTGGCGTCCCATTCCTCGGGCGTTTCGCCATAGGGTTGACCGTCGGAGCCGAGGACCATCTTCGCGAGCAGTTCGCCGGTCAGTGCCTGCGCTTCGGGTGTCGGAGTCGGATCGGTCATGAGGGTATCTGTGTTGGTCATGGTTTGGTGTTGCTTGGTGCGGCCCTTCGCGCGGACCAGAGTGGAGAGGGCCACCGCACGGGCGGCGGCGGCCAGGAGGTAGCGAATGGAGTCGGTCACGCGCGGGCTCCAACGCCATGCGCAGCCAGGGCGGCAAGCGCGCGGGCGATGGCCTTCGAGTTCGCATCCGAGCGGCCAGCGTAAGTCTTGAGCGCAAGCGCAATGTCCTGCTGGCTGGCCGTTGGCGCGAGAGTGACACGGCGGGGCGCATCGGCCGGCACGCGAATGGTCCGCGCGCGCTTGGGCAGCATGGCCTCCGCCTCGCGCTGGGTGACGGTGAACACCTTCGGCCGGGCCTTGCCGGGGCGATCGATGCGGGCGCGGTCCTCGGCGATCATGGTCGCGATGCGCTGGCGGATGCCGGCGGACTGCTGGAGGTCACTGAGCGTTCTCGCAAGGTGCTTGCAACAAGCGCCGTCCAGGCCGGGGTTCTTCAACTTCGGGAATCCGTGTTCAGGGCGGCCCGCCACCCAGCCGCCGGCTGTCGCCACGAACCGCAGGAAGTATCGGAAGTGCTCGCAGTCGCATTCGAACTTGAGCGCGCTCTGTTTCACCAGCCACGTCGCAGCCGCCAGCGGCGTACCGGGCTGCGCGAGAGCCGAGGCGTACTGCACCGCCTCGACGTTGACATGGTGCCGCGTCACCTTTGATTGCGGTCCGGAGTCCGTCACGATGTGCAGCTTGCCGGCCTGCATGCGGGCGATCATCGAGTAGTGAATCTGCTCACGCGCGCGCTGCACGTCGGACGGGCGGGACAAGCCCAGCGCCTCGGCCGCCGTGATGCCCTGCCGGGCCTTGTCGCCCATTGCAGCGACGGATTTCTTGAAGGCCATGAGGTCGGCCGATGTGATCGGCCGCACGGTGCCGCCCAGCGTGGTCGTAAGCATGCGCGCAGCGCTGTATTTGCCGGCAACTTCCGTCGGGCTCAGGATGCTCTTGGCAAGGCGACGCGAATCGAGTTCGCGCTGGCGCTGAGCGTTGAGGGCTTGGACGGCATTGCCGACGCGAGGAAGGCTGCCCGTCATGTCTGCACCTCCGAGCGAGGCCCTTGGAGATAGTTCGTTTCAAACTTTCCCCGGAAAAAGTTAGCCGGAATTAACTTCGCACCCTTTCCGTTCGCGGCTTGGCGGGCCTCGAAATCGGCCAGGATTGCGCGGCCAGCCGATGTCTTCCTGAGGGTTTCAAACCAGTCTTCGCGGGCCTTGAGTTGGCGCTCCTGGGCCTTGAGGCCCGCGCGGAACTTGGCCTGCGCGCGAGCGCGAGCCGTCTTTCCTTCCGGGGTGTGTGCGTAGTCGCGGGCATCGTCGGCGAGGCAGTCTTTGCACCGGGCCTTGAAGCCGCCGCGCCCGTTGGGGCTGAAGTAGCTCAGGGGCCAATCGAGCCCGCAGCCGCGACACACTTTCGACGTGACCTCCGTTTCGAGCTTGTCTCGTCCGGGTTCACAATCGTCCGGCGGGATGTAGTGCCGCATCGACACGTACCGACCAAGCTCTTTGGCGTAGACCTTGCGGCCCTCGCTGTAGAAGTCGCCCCAGTAGTCGCGCGCACGCTTCTCCAGCGCGGCAAGTTCCTCGGGCGTCTGCGGTTCGGCGACCTTGGCGCGCCGGGGCTTGTAGCTGCCGCGCTTCACGCCCGGCTTGGAACCGCGCCGCTTGGGCTCGGCGTCCGTGGGCGCGGTCTTGATGCGAATCGTGGGCATCAGACAATCACCTCGGCCGGCTCCAGCCCGAGGACTTCGCGCACATGGGCAATGGAGACGAGGATGCCGTCGTGGCCGTCCTCGGTTGCGACCTGGGCAAGACCGTCAATGTCGATAGCGCGTTGCTTGATGAACACCTCCAGGCGCGCGATCTTCTGGCCCAGTCGGTAGGCGATCATGTTCTGCTCCTCGACCTCGGCGGCGGTGCCGGGCGCCGGGGAAGGCGGCATCTTGATTTCAAAGCCTGCATCTTTGAGGCGTTGGAGGTCCACGCCAATGGTGCTGGCAAGCCGACCGCGCAGTTCCTGCGCAGGATCGTTGACGATGTTCAGGGTGTCGCGCTTGTGCGCGGCGACGGAGCGCTGTGTGCGCATATCGGCCGCGGCGCTCTCGACTTCGCCCCGCAGGCGCTTGGTGGCTTCGCGGTAAAAGCGCACGGCGCCGGGGACTTCGGCAGCGCTCTCCGCGTCGCGGCGGTGCTGCACCTCCATGGCGTCGGCCAGACCCTCGGCCGTTGCCAGCGCCGACTCCAGTGTGACGTGCTGACCGGCATCGACCAGCGTGCGGATGACCTCGCGCAATACAGCGTTGTGCCCATGCTGCGCGAGGTGACGCTGCTGAGCGGCAACGATGTCCAGCGCGATGGCAGTGATCTTGCTGTTGCTCTGAATTTCGGCGATAGCCGATGCGTTGGTGGTCAGGGTGTTGCCTATGGCGATGGAATTGATAGTTGGACGGGAGCTGTTCGGGTTCGTCCCGCGCACTGTCCGGGCTTCGCGCCATGCGTGCACCTGGGACAGGGCGTACTTGATGCGATGGCTGCCGATGCGAACGTACGGAGGATGGTCTTGGCCTTTGAGGCGGCGCGTCTGGAGGCCACGGGGAGACAGGCCCGCCACGGGGGCGGCCACGGCTTCATCCACCAGCGGCTCCGGCGCAAGGGATTGGGTGATGTAGGGCGTCATGGGTGCATGGTCAGCGACGTGCAGCGACGTGCCGACCCTGACTTTTCCAACTTGCTTGAGCCTTCTCGCGCGCCTCTTCGCCTTCCGCGCCTTTAGCTTGAGCGGCGTCACCAGTGCCATCGGCGTGCGCTTCCGCGAACCAGTGCGAAAGGTCGCGCAGTTCGTCGGGATCGCGCCACGGCTCGTCCAGCCAGTCTTGTAGGCCCGCAATCTCATCGGCCATCTGCTCGGTGGCGCCTTTCTCGAAGGCAAGGGCCTTGATATGGTCGATGCGCTGACGCACTGCCCATTCGTGCGGGGCGCGCATGCTCTTGAATGCGCCGACGACACGTTCCTCGATGCGGCCGGCCGCGCGCACGTCCTCGGCCATCACGACCGCCTCGCCGAGCAGGTCTTGCAGTTCTTGTTCGATGCGCCAGGGGGTCGGGTCGTCGCCGGCTTCGCCCACGCGCCGCACGGCCTCCGAGATAGCGAGCATCTGGCCGTGCGTAGCCCAAATTTGGCTCACGCTATAGGCGGCCTGCCGGGCGGCCTCTTGCACCATGTCGGTTTCGCGAAGGGCAACAAGGTCGGACTTGTCGTCCGGGCTGCCGGCGGCTGCCAGCGGGTTCAGGTAGATGGCCGCGTTGAGCGCGGATTGGCGTTCGCCGGGGTTGGTCCAGGTCAGCATGTCGGTCCTCTTTGGGATTGGGTTGAAATGGCTGTTCGTGTTCGTGCGGCGCTATGCGGCAGCGTCGTTGGAAGCAGACGTGCGCAGAAGGTCGCGAAGGCGCTGCACCTCACCGTCGTAGCCGGTGATGGCGCGGGCCGCGTCCATGGCGGCCTCCTCAAGCTGCTCGATGGCAAACGCCAGAGTGGTGCCGCCCTTAACGCTGTCCAGTGCTGGGCCGTCAATGCGTGCCATCGCGGACGACACGGCACGCGTATGCGTTACCAGGGCGCGCACCGTCTCCACCGTCGGGCCACCGATGGCGCAGTCGCTGGCTCCGATGTAGGCCATGAGCGTGCCCGCGATATGGCGCAATCCGTCTTCCACGCGGGACGCGGCCAGCCGGCGCGCGTCGAGTTCCACTTCGGTAGGGGTGCGGCCAAGCAGGAAATCCGTCGACACGCGATACACATCGGCAAACCGCATCACGTGGTCCAGATTGATTTCTCGGCTACAGGATTCGAGGAGCGAGAGCTGGGTGCTGTTCGCATAGCCCAGGCGCCGCGCGGCCTCCTCTTGATCCCACCCGTTGAGCTTGCGCGCGGCAATTGCGCGGGCAGCACGAAGCGCTCGGTCTTGGGCGCGCTCCTTACGCTGGGCCTTCTCGATCTGCTCCTGCGTCTTCACCAGTTCCATGAGACGGCGACGAGCCTTGGCCGCAGACTTCGTGCCGACGACGGCCTCCGCATCGGCCGTGCCGTCATTCATCAGCGCGGCCAGTTCCGGCGGCAGGTGTTGGCGCCAGTCGGTCTGTTCGATGGCCTCACGGTCGTCTTCGTCGTCTTCGTGCGCCGCTTGGCTGGCGGTCGCTTCCGGCGAGGGCATATGGTTCTTGTGATTGATGGTGGACATGCGAATGCTGGAGGTCGACAGGTGGTGAACCGCGTGGGCAACGGCGGTTGGTCGGCTGGGCGGGCGCGAGCGGCGCATCAGGCGGCAAGGTCCGGCAAGACGCGGCGCGCGAGGGCCGCAAGGTCTACGGCAGCACGGCAGTACGTCACCATGCAAGGATTGCTGACAAGCCATCCGCCCGCGCAAGAGCGCTCTACGCGGTGGCCGGCGGCGCGCAGGGCGTTGATTTCGCTCTGCATCAGTACCCCTTCACCTTGGACAGAAGGGCCGGCGCCTTGAAGCGTTGCTCAGCCTTGAGGGCGCACAGGCCGCGCAGGAACTCCTCAACGCCATCGAGAGAATCAAAGAACCGGCACCAGCCGCGATGACCGACGATGAAGCGATGGCGGCCGGCGATGGTCCATTCGACGGTGAGCGAGTGGCCTCGCATCATCAGGCTCAGGCGGGCCTGATCGAAGCGATGAGCGTCCCCTTTGGAAAATCGAAGCTGTGGCTCGACTGGCGCCCAGGCAACCATTGCGTTGCCGCGTACAGCGGCAGTTTTGCAATTGGTCTTTGCCGGGGGCGGGAAGCTGTCCCCGGCTTCTTTTTGCGCGAGAGCCTCACGGCCAATGTTGCCTACGAGCACGATGCGGTCGGCGGGCATCAGTGCACTCCCAGCAAAGCCTTGAGACAGGCAACCGGCCAGCCAAGCCGGCCATTGACTCGGATGGGGCGAATGGGGCCGGAGTCGGACGACGCCCAGATGCGCAGGGTCTGCGACTTTCGGCTAAGGTAGTAAGCGGCCTCGGCAGTCGTCACGTTAGGCTTCGTGACGGATTCGAGTGGCGGGAAGCTCGTGGGGGTTGGTGGGGTGTTGAGATTCGTTTGAGTCACTGCATCAACGTATGGCGTTGTCGATGCCTCGATGGTGTCGGCGTGGACCCCAAACGCCTATGACTTCAATTGCCCGACCTTTTGATGTCAAAGGCCAAGTGCACCCGCCGAACGGTGCACGATTCCGCCATTGGGCCGGTGCTACTGCTCGATCATCGAGGCAAGGCGCGCCAGTGCGTCATCCAAGGCAAGCCCAGCAAGCCCGAGGGGGGCTTCATCTGCGTCATGGTCCGGTGCGAACGACGAATCGCGGTGCTTGCGTTCGATGCGCTGTTGATCTCGCGCCTCCCTGGACGCCCCATGCCACACCCCGCCCGCCTCCACCAGCCGTGACACCTGCCGGTCAACAAGATGCAACTCGGCGGAGATTCGCTCTATGGCCTCGCCCTTCGCCATGCCGCCGTCGATCAGGTCAAAGTACATCCCTGCAACGTGCTCGGAGGACGCTCGCCCGCTACCGGCCTTCACGCCGCGTTTCCGCGCAGGGAGCTTTTCCGCCAGAACAACTTTCGCCGCTATCGCATTCGCCCACGCCTGAAATTCCGGCTCGATGGGAGCGCCGGACAGCACGCATTCGGCCAGGACGAGCAGTACAGAGTGCTCGGGCGGATTCCCACCGGCCCTCCGCAGCTCCAGCGCCGCTGCCTGCTTCATGACGGCGCGATGTTGGGGTGAAACACCAATTTCCATATGAGACTTCAGCGCCCCGGTGCCGTCCGGCCGACACCTGATCGGCCAACGGCGAGGGCAACAAGGGTTACACGGGGAGCGCGCGGGACTCGCCGTGCACACTGCTGTCGCGAAACGCGATCAGGGCCTCCATCGGCACTTCGAAGCGCTCGGCGGCACGCGACATGTGGGAGTCCGTGCTGTCGGCGCAGATGTAGAGGCTCACGTCCATGGGGCCGTCTACGTTCGAGAAATAACCGACGGTCGAGTCGCCGCGAATGGCGCCGCGATAGTCGTTCACCAGAGTGATTGTCGAAATTTGCATGGTCTTCTCCTCAAGGGATTGCTGGTCGATTGAGAGGTGCTGGCCGCCCCAGTGTCTCGGCCGACGCCTGCCCCGCTTTTGAGCGGCGCGGGGCGCGCCGGGTGTTCATGCCGCCTCGGCCGCCTTGTCCGCGCCCTGTTGGGCGGCGGGCGCGACCTCGCCTTGGGCCTTGTCGTCGCGACCGAACGGAACGGCACCCTGTTCCAGCATCCAGGCTTCGATGCGCTCGTGGTGGATGCGCAGCAAGTCCAGCGGGCGCACGGTGTAGTGCTTCTCTGCCGTCGCACTGGGTTTGTGGCCCATGATCTGCGCCACCACGCCGGCCGGGATTTCCAGCCACTCGGTCAGGCTCTTGAAGCTGCGCCGCAGGCCATGCAGGGTGAGGCCGTCGATGCCCGCCGTCTTGCACGCGCATGCATGATGGCTGCGAGGCTCGGAGATGTGGCCGCTGGCGCTGGCCTCGACAACCTCCCCCAACGCCATCGACTCGCCCTTGGCATGCGCACGACGCTCGCGACGAGCCATATTCTTGCCATCCATCTTCACGGTGCGGGTGCTTGCGAATACCCATTCATTCCGTCGCGGGAGATTCGCGAGAAGGTGCTGGACATACGGCGTCAGGGGGATGACGCGCGCACCCTCCACCTTGTCGCGGATGGTCAGACCACGCCATTGCGGGTTCACGTCTTCCCAACGCATTTCCAGCACCTCGCCCGGTCTCGCGCCGGTCAGCAGCATGACTTGCAGCGCGCCAGCGATGCTCGGGTTTGGAAGGTTGCGCACGGCCGCGAACCATGCCCGTAGCTGCTCCTTCAGCAGGGCATCCTTCTTCACCCGAGCTTCGCCCAAAACCTCGCGAGCCTTTTTTGTCTTAGCTGGGTTCGTGGGAACGATCGCTTTGTAGTCCCTGTGCTCCGCGCACCAGTTCAAAAAGACCTTCAGCAGGCGCCATGCAAGCCGGGCGCTGGTAGGCCGGGTCTTCGCTTCTTTCTGCGCCCAGGCCTCGACAGTCTCCGCATCAAGATCGCGCAGCTTCAGCGACATCAACGAGTGCAGCGGCATCGCGATAGTGACGCCGCGACCGTCGGTACCTCGCTTGGCTGGCACCCCGCCCGCGCGCGCCAACTTCACATGATCGCGATAGTGCAGATCGCCCCAGCGCTCTTTGCGCTCGGCCAGATACGCCGCCCACACTTCGCCGACCGTCACCGAAGCTTGCACGACCGCTTGGCGCGCGGCGACGTCGGCAGCGATGACCTCCGCCTTCACAGCACGTGGATCGCGGCCCTGGTCGATCTGCCGTTGAAGCTCGCGGGCGCGCTCTTGGGCGTCGCCGATGCGCCAAGAGTCGGGAGACCCGATCGTCATGCGAATCGTGGCGCCCTGAAATCGCGATTGAAAGATGTAGGCCCGGCTGCCAGCCGCCGTTACCCGCAACGCCAATCCAGGCGCGCCGCTGTCCCACAAGAAACCCTGCTGGCTACCCGATGGGCATCGGAACCCGGCGACGCGCGCAGCAGTGAAGTTGACTCGATCCATTCCTGGCCCTTTGCTTACATGGGCCGCCATGTAAGCAGCCGTGTAAGCAAATTATAGAAACAAAGACCAACGGATCAGTACATCATCAGATAAAAAACTCACGTAAGTTGTTGATTTAACTGTATCCGCATACGATAAGTCAGCATCCCAGAATCATCATCAACACATGTATAAGAGGAATCATAATCCACAGGTCAGCGGTTCGAGTCCGTGAAGAGCCACCAAAAAAAGAAAAGCCCCGCAAGTCAATGACTTGCGGGGCTTTTTGCTTTTGATCCAGTCACGGGACGCGCTCAGGCCCGCACGACGATCGGGAATCGCGCCTGCAGGCCGTCAGGCCCGGGCGTGAACGGCATCGTCACCGCTGCACGGGCCATTTCATCGAGGCCGCGCCAGATTCCGTCGCGCGCATTGCCGGGATCGCCGGCCACGTAGAGCTGTGTCGTGAGCAACTCGCGCCGGCCGAGCTTCACCTTCACATGAATGTGTGGGGTGCGGCCGCTATAGGGAACCGGCCGGATCGTATGGAAACGGTAGCGCCCGTCCGCGTCGACCGTCACCCGGCCGAAACCCTGGAATCCCGCATCCGCGCGATCGCCGTCGCCCGGATGGTGATAGTGCCCCTGCTCGTCGCACTGCCAGATCTCGACCTGCGCCCCGGCGACCGGCTGCCCGGCGATGTCGGTCACCGTGCCTTCGACCCAGGCGGGATGGCCGCTGGCGTAAGGAGGCCGGCTTCCATTGCGAAGGAGGTCGTAGTCGGAATCCTTCGGAAATTCGACCGGATAGAACGGCCCCTCGGTCTGGGACGGGGTCAGCATCCGCTGCTGATGCGGCGTCTGGCCCCGCGCGCCGAGCCAGAGGGCCGGCATGCCGATCAGCGCGGCGGCCACCGCGCGGCGCTGCTGATGAAAAAGGGTGAGTGGACGGACTTGGCGCATGGCGTTCCGATCGATGCGCCGAAGGGCAAGTTCCGGCGCGCAGTTCCGTTCGGCGGGGCGCCCCGCGGCTATTCCTTGGCGCGCCAGGCGCTGAGGAACTCGGCTGTCTTGTCCGGGGGCCGCCAGGTCACGATCACCAGATTCTTCGTGGTGACGGGCACCGCTGCGGCCGAGGCCGAAGTGTCATCACGGCCGTTGCTGCATCCGCCCAGGCATCCAGCCACTGCCAACGAAGCTGCCACGACGAAGCAGGATGTTTTTCTCACGGTCTTGTCCTCGATGGGGCGCGCCCGACAGGGCGATGCCGATGGGCGGACTGTAACCCATATGTAAACTCAAAGTACTAAATGAAACCCGATTCGTCGCGAAAAAGGAACCCTATCGACTACAAATCGAGCGGAGTGACGAGCGCGCCCGGCAACGGGCGCTCGGCGCGCGACAGGATGCCTTCGAGCATGACGGGCAGCTCGAACAGTGCCCTGTTCCGCACCTTGCGCGTCGCCGCCTTGTAGCGATCCAGATGCCGGACGAGTTCGGCGGCGGCCTCGCCGACCCGGGTGAAGCTGCTGCACACCATGCCCAAGCCCCGCTCGCGCACCCACTGGGTGTTGTAGCGCTCCTGGGGCAGGGTCCAGCGGTTGCGCACCACGATCACCGGCAGTTCCATGTGAACCGCTTCGCTCAGGCTGCCGGGGCCAGGCTTGCCCATGAAGAAATCCGCCAGCGCCATGTAACGGGGGACGTCGGGCGTGAAGCCCAGCACCAGGCGCGGCGCGCGCGCCGGCAGTTCGCGCAGGGCGTCGGCGAGCTTCGTGTTGTGGCCGCAAGCCAGGATGAGCTGCGTATCGGGCAGGCGCTTCGCGATGCCGAGCATCGCCTTCGAGCCCTGCCCGCCGAAGAGCACGATGCCAGTCGGCCGATCGGGGTCGAGGCCGAGACGGGCCCGTTCCGCACGGCGGTCCACCGGCGGCTCGTCGTAGAAGGACGCGCGAATGATCATCCCGGAACTGGCGTGAACCCGCGCCGGTGCATGGCCAGCGGCGAGCGCCTGCTCTACCGCCCTGGCCGAACCGCAGATCAGGTCCTGGTCCAGGCCCTCCTCGATCCAGAAATTCGGCGGATGGTCGGCAAGGTCGGTCAGCACCGTCACGTAGGGCACGCCGGGCAGCGTCGATGCGAGCGCCTCGCACAGCGGGCGGTTGAAGTTCGGGATCAGGGACACGACCATGTCCGGCTCGGTCGCCAGCCAATGCTGCTGCAGCTGGCGCACCAGCGTCGCGTGACACCAGCGGATCATTCCCTGCAGCAGCTTGAGTTCCTGCGCGAGGCCGAGCGTCCATCCGCGCGCGAGGCGCTTGTTGTAGACGTCCTCGGGGTCCATGCCGGTGAGCCGGCGAAATCCGTCATTGGGATCGAGCACTTCGCGCAGGTTGACCAGCCGCACCGCCCACGGCAGGCCGGCGCGCCGGATCGCCGATTCGAGTGCGAGCGCGGAGGCACGGTGGCCGCCGCCGGCATTGAAGTACACGAGGTCGACGGTGCGCGTGGTCCTCATTGCGCAACCTCCGTGCTTCGCCCTGCGGTGCAAGCGCCTTCGGGCGGCCGGGCGGCGCTCATGCGTGCACCGGATCCCGTCGCGAGGAGGCACGTCCCGACTGCGTGGCGACCGGCATCTGATCCGCCCAGTGCAGGATCTCGAGCGCGCCGTCCGCGCGCTCCGCGAGCGCGGTCAGGCTCTCGACCCAGTCGCCGTCGTTGGCGTAGAGGATGCCGTCGATGTCGCGCAGCTCGGCGTGATGGATATGGCCGCACACCACCCCGTGCACGCCGCGCCGGCGCGCTTCGCGGGCCACCGCGCTCTCGAAATCGCCGACATAGCTGACCGCGCGCTTGACCTTGAGCTTGAGGTACTTGGATAGCGACCAGTACGGCAACCCCATCCTCGCGCGCAGCGAGTTGAGATGGCGATTGAGCTTGAGCGTGAATTCGTAGAGCGAGTCGCCCACATGCGCGAGCCACTTCGCGCACTGGATCACGCCGTCGAACAGGTCGCCGTGCATGATCCAGAGCTTGCGGCCGTCGGCCGTCTCGTGGATCCACTCCTCGGCCACGTCGATGCCGCCGAAGTTGTGATGCAGGTACTTGCGCGCGAACTCGTCGTGGTTGCCCGGGATGAAGATCACCCGCGTGCCCTTGCGCGCCTTGCGCAGCAGCTTCTGGATGACGTCGTTGTGGGCCTGCGGCCAGTACCAGTGCCGCTTGAGCTGCCAGCCGTCGATGATGTCGCCGACCAGGAACAGCGTCTCGCACTCGGTGTGCTTGAGGAAGTCGAGCAGCATCCGCGCCTGGCAGCCGGGCGTGCCCAGATGCAGGTCGGAGATCCACAGGGTGCGGAAGGGCTGCACCGGCCGCGTGAAATCGGTCTCGTCCGCGTCCGGGATCTGCTCGCTCCATGCACGAAGGAAAGCGTCATCTCTTTGCATGGCCCTGCACGTTCGCAGCGGCGCGTGACGGGGTCATGGCAGCACGATGACGCGCCAGCGACACCGCCGGCTGGCGCGCCCTTCGGGCAAACCATGACGCAGCAATGCCGGCGACATGACCGCGGGCCGGGACAATCCGTCTCATGCGACCGGGCCAGATCATCGTTCTCGCAACGCCAGTCTTCTTCCTGCTGATGGGGATCGAGTTCTTCGTCGGCCGCCGCCGCGCGAAGCTCGGGACCGGCCATGACACCTATCGCCTGCCCGACACGATCAACAGCATCGGTCTCGGCATGCTCAGCCAGATCAGCGCGGTCCTCACCGGGCTGCTGCGCATCGGCATCTACACCGCGTGCTGGTCGGCGTTCGCGCTGTTTCCGAACGAGCATTTCTGGATGCAGTGGTACGGCTGGCTGCTGGCGCTGGTCTTCTACGACCTTTGCTACTACTGGCTGCACCGCTTCGGCCACGAAAGCGCAGTGCTGTGGGCCGCGCACGTGGTGCATCACCAGAGCCAGCACTACAACCTCTCGACCGCGCTGCGGCAGACCTCCAGCGGTGTGCTGTTCGGGTGGATCTTCTATCTGCCGATGGCGATCGCGGGCGTGCCGCCGCTGGTCTTCGGCGTGGTCGCGCTCATCGACCTGCTCTACCAGTTCTGGGTGCACACCGAGCAGGTCGGAAAGCTCGGCTGGTTCGACCGCTGGTTCTGCTCGCCGTCGAACCACCGCGTACACCACGCGGTGAACGACCGCTACATCGACCGCAACTACGGCGGCATTCTCATCGTGTGGGACCGCCTCTTCGGCACCTTCAAGGAAGAAGACGAACCCTGCGTCTACGGCACGCGCAGCCCGCTGCAGAGTTGGGACCCGATCTGGGCCAATGCCGAGGTGTACTGGGCACTCGCGCGCGATAGCTGGCGCGCCCGGCGATGGAGCGACAAGCTGCGCGTGTGGATCAAGCCGCCCGGCTGGCGGCCGGTGGAAGTGGCGGCGATCGACCCGAAGCCGGCCTTCGACATCCGGCAGGTGCAGCGCTACGAGCCGCAGGCATCCGGCGGCGTAAGGGCTTTCGCTGCCGCACAGTTCGTCGCGCTGCTGGCGGGCGCCGTCACGTTCCTGTGGATCTCGGACGCGCTGCCGTTCACCACGTCGTTGGTGTGGCTCGCGGCGCTGACCGCAGGGCTCTGGGCGACGGGCGCCGCGTTGCAGGGCCGCCTGACGGTGGCGGAAGTCCTCTTCATCGACGCGGCGGCGCTGGCGACGGCCAGCGGTGCGCTGGGTCTCGGGGCGCTGCATGGGGTGTTCAAGCCGCTCGCGCTCGCTGTGCTCATCGGCTTTGCGCTGACGCGCCATCGCGGGCCCGAGGTGCCGGGTCGCTTCGTCCGGCTGCTGATCGCCGGCCTCGTCGCCTCATTGGCCGGCGACGTGCTGCTGATGTGGCCGCAGTTCTTCGTGCCGGGGCTCGTGTGCTTCCTGCTCGCGCACCTGGCCTACATCGGGCTGTTCGCGGAAGGCGTCGGGCTGTTTCCGCGGCCGAATGCGCTTGCCGCGACACTCGGCATCGGCGCGGCCATGTATGCATTCCTGTGGTGGGGCGGGCTGCCGGGCGGCCTGCGCATTCCGGTCGGACTCTACGTGGTGGTGATCGCCTGCATGGCGGCGCAGGCCATCGGGCGTGCAGCGGTCACGGGCGATCGGGCGTCGCTCGAGGTCGCGGCCGGCGCCTGCTTCTTCATGCTGAGCGACTCGCTGCTGGCGACCAACCGCTTCGTGCTGCCGCTGCCGGTGGCGTCGCTGTGGGTGCTTGCAACCTACTACGCGGCGCAGTGGCTGATCGCAGCCAACGTGCGCCCGTCGAATGCCGGCGTGGGCGATCAGTTGCCGAACATGTCGCCGTCGCGCTGAGGTGCGGCGACGCCGAGGTGCCGGTACGCCGCGAGTGTCGCGATACGGCCGCGCGGCGTGCGCTGCAGGTAGCCCTGCTGGATCAGGTAGGGCTCGATCACGTCCTCGATCGTCCCGGCCTCCTCGCCGATGCTCGCCGCGATGTTGTCGAGGCCGACCGGACCGCCGTCGAAGCGATGGATCACCGCTTCGAGCAGCTTGCGGTCCATCAGGTCGAAGCCCTGTGGATCGACGTCGAGCATCGCCAGCGCCTTGTGCGCGACGTCGGCCGTGATGCGGCCATCGCTCTTGACCTGCGCGTAGTCGCGCACCCGGCGCAGCAGGCGGTTGGCAATTCGCGGCGTGCCGCGCGACCGTCGTGCGATCTCCAGGCCGCCGGCTTCGTCCGCCGGCACGCCGAGCAGCCCCGCGCTGCGATGGACGATGCGAGCGAGCTCTTCGGCCGTGTAGAACTCCAGCCGCGCGACGATGCCGAAGCGATCGCGCAGCGGATTGGTCAGCATGCCCGCGCGCGTGGTCGCGCCGACGAGGGTGAACGGCTGCAGGTCGAGCTTGATGCTGCGCGCCGCGGGGCCCTCGCCGATCATGATGTCGATCTGGTAGTCCTCCAGCGCGGGGTAGAGGATTTCCTCGACCACCGGCGAGAGGCGATGGATCTCGTCGATGAAGAGCACATCGTTGCGCTCGAGGTTGGTGAGCAGCGCCGCGAGGTCCTTGGGCTTTTCGAGCACCGGGCCCGATGTCTGCCGCAGATTCACGCCGAGCTCGGCCGCGATGATGTGCGACAGCGTGGTCTTGCCGAGCCCCGGCGGACCGAAGAGCAGCACATGGTCCAGCGCTTCCTTCCGGTGGCGTGCCGCGCCGATGAAGATCTCGAGCTGTTCACGCACCTTCGCCTGGCCGACGTATTCGTCGAGCAGCTTCGGACGCAGCGCGCGTTCGATCGCTTCCTCATTGGGCGAGGCGGGCGCCGCAGACACCACGCGTTGCGGGGCCGGGGCGAAATCGTCGGTCTGGATGGTCATGGGCTTGCGGGCTGAGCGAGCAGTTTAGTCGGCCGACCGGCATGGCGCCCCATGCGGCAGAATGCGCCACCGTGAAGAGGCGAGAACCTTGTCGATCACCAGCATGAATGACAACGATCGCGCGCTGTGCGCTGCCACGGCCGGCCTGTTGCGCGCCAGCGGAACGCTCGCCACCTGGGGGTTGGCGCTTTCCTTCATCGCGGGACTGGTGCTCGCGCTGACGGGCCGCTCGCTGCCCTCGGTGTCATGGGCCGCCTACGCGGTGGTGGCGCTGGTCGGGCTGCTCGAACGCTATCTGGCGCTCAGGCTGCGCCTCGACGCCGGGATGTACGAAGCGCTCGCCCGAGGGGCCATCGGCTCGCTGGCAGCCCTCGACGGCACCCTCGAAGGGCTGGGGCTGCGGCGCACCGCCGATGCTTCGCGCCCGTTGGCGGATCGCGTCCTTCTGGCCCGTCAACTCATGCAGCGGCACAGCATCGCAGTCGCCGTCCAGACCGTGATGTTCGCGCTGGCGCTCGCCGTGCAGGACTGGCGCTGAAAGTGTTGCCCCCACTCTCCTCACTGCGTGTGTCGCTGCCCCCCGAGGGGGCCGCAGGCCGCCTTGGGGCGGCCCGGCGCCGGCCTGAGCCGCCTACTTGGCCAGCGCCCGCAGCGCCAGCTTGATCCCCTCGCCCACAGCCACGTCCTTCGGCAGCGCCTTCAATGCCGCGGCCGCCTCCTTATCGCTGTAGCCGAGCGCGACCAGCGCCTGCAGGATATCGGCCTGGCTGTCGGTGGCCGCGTGGGCCGGAAGCGCGATCTCCGCGCCGAGCTTGCCTTTGAGCTCCAGCAGCAGCCGCTCGGCCGTCTTCTTCCCGATGCCCGGAATCTTGACCAGGCGACCCGCCTCCTGCAGCGTGATCGCCTGCGACAGTTCGGTCACGCTCATGCCGCTGAGCACGCCCAGCGCGGTGCGCGGCCCCACGCCCGTGATCTTGATCAATTGGCGGAAAGCCGCACGTTCGGCCGCGGTGCCGAAGCCGTAGAGGATCTGAGCGTCCTCGCGTACCACGAAATGCGTGAGCAGCGAGACTCGCTCGCCCGCGGCCGGCAGGTTGTAGAAGGTGCTCATGGGCACGTCCACCTCGTAGCCGACGCCGTGGCAGTCCACCACGACCTGCGGAGGATTGCGTTCAGCCAGGATGCCGGTGAGTTTGCCTATCATTGGCCCCCCCCCAGCCTCGCCCGCTGCGTGTGGCTCGGACACCCCCCCAGGGGGGCGACGCCTGCGGCCTGGCCAAGCCAGTTCCGCGGCGTCTCCCGAATGGGCTGCGCTGCGCTGGCCCCCGATTCTTCGGGAGCAGTCTTTCGGCACGACATGAGGAATGAATGAAAGTGAGGATGGCGTGATTCTGCGACACACCTTCGCCCCGCCCAACAACACGCGCCTGGGGCATCTTTGCGGTCCGCTCGACGCGAATCTGCGGCGCATCGAGGAAGCACTCAACGTCAAGATCGCGCACCGCCACGAGCAGTTCAAGGTCGACGGCGCCAAGGCGAATGCGGAGCGCGCGATGGACGTGCTGCAGGCGCTCTACGAGATCGCGCAGCGGCCGATCGATGCGGCGGTCGTGCAGCTCACGCTGGCGGGCGACGGATCGATGACCGAGGCCGAAGACGGCTCGATCATCCTCGCCACGCGCCGGGCCGACCTGCGCGCACGCACGCCGAACCAGAGCGTCTACCTGCACAACATCGCGAACCACGACATCACGCTGGGCATCGGCCCCGCCGGCACCGGCAAGACCTACCTCGCCGTTGCAAGCGCGGTGGATGCGCTGGAGCGCAGCGCAGTTCAACGCATCGTGCTCACGCGGCCCGCGGTCGAGGCCGGCGAGCGGCTCGGATTCCTGCCCGGCGACCTGACGCAGAAGGTCGATCCCTATCTTCGACCGCTGTACGACGCGCTGTACGACCTCATGGGCTTCGACCGCGTGCAGAAGGCCTTCGAACGCAATGCGCTCGAGATCGCGCCGCTGGCCTTCATGCGCGGCCGCACGCTGAACAACGCCTTCGTGATCCTCGACGAGGCCCAGAACACCACGCCGGAGCAGATGAAGATGTTCCTCACGCGCATCGGCTTCGGAGCCAAGGCGGTGGTCACCGGCGACGTCAGCCAGATCGACCTGCCGAAAGGGCAGTTGAGCGGGCTGATCGATGCGGAGCGTGTCCTGAAGCGGGTCAACGGCATCGCGATCACGCATTTCACGAGCGCGGACGTGGTTCGCCATCCGCTGGTGGCGCGAATCATCGACGCCTACGACAGCGCCAAGAAGAGGGCCGTCTGAGATGGCGTTGCCGGCACTTTCCCTCTCGCTGCAGTTCGGCCGCTTCAAGGGCGTGGAGCGTCATCGCGCTGCGCTGCCACGCCACAGCGTCGCGCGCTGGATCCGCCACGCCCTCGACAGCGACGGCGAGATCACGGTGCGCATCGTCGACGCGGAAGAGGGCCAGCGGCTCAATCGCGAGTTCCGCGGCAAGGACTACGCGACCAACGTGCTGACCTTCGACTACGCGCAGTCGCCGGTGGTCATGGCCGATCTGGTCCTGTGCGCGCCGGTCGTCGCAAGAGAGGCCAGGGAACAGCGCAAGACCCTCGCCGCCCACTATGCGCACCTGCTGGTGCACGGCACCTTGCATGCGCAGGGCTGGGATCACGAGACCAGCGACGAAGACGCCGAGGCGATGGAGGCGCGCGAGATCGAGATCCTCGGCGGGCTCGGGATCAAGAACCCGTATTGACGGACCGCGCTCAAGGCGCCATCTGCAGCGGAATGGTCACCGGACCATCGTTGACCAGATGCACCTTCATGTCGGCACCGAACTCGCCGGTCGCGACGACCGGATGCGCAGCCCGCGCCTTCGAAACGAAGAACTCGTAGAGCCGCCGGCCGTCGTCGGGCGCGGCCGCCTGCGTGAAGCTCGGCCGATTGCCTGCGCTCGCGTCGGCGGCGAGCGTGAACTGGCTCACGACGAGCAATCCACCGCCCACGTCCTGGACGCTCAGGTTCATCTTGCCGGCATCGTCCGAAAAGATTCGCAGCTTCAGGATCTTGGCGAGCATCCGGTCGGCCTGCGCCTCCGTGTCGCCGCGTTCGGCGCACAGCAGAACGAGCAGACCGGCGTCGATGGCGCCCACGCTGCGGCCGTCGATGTCGACGCGCGCGCTGCTCACGCGCTGCAGGATGGCCTTCATGGCGAGTGCTCCTTTTCCTTTTGCGTGGCGCGCGCTTCCATCCCGAGCGGCAGCAGCTGGATGGTCACGCGCAGGCCCGGTACGGCATCCATCAGGGCCTGCTCGAGCGCATCGCGCAGACCGGCTGCGCGCTCGAGCGACCACGCACCCGGCACATGCATGTGCAGATCGGCGAAGCGCCGCTGGCCGGCGCGGCGCGTCACCATGTCGTCGAAGCGCAGCTGCGCCCCTTCCGGCACGCCGGCGGCAAAGTGCGCAAGCGTGGCCCGCAGCGTCGACTGGGTCTCGGCATCCAGCGCCTCGTCCATCAACCCTTGCGACGATCGCCAGACCAGCTTCGCCCCTTCGCGCAGGATGTTCAGCGCCACGGCGATGGCCAGCACCGGGTCGAGCCAGAGCCAGCCTGTCAGCGCCACCGCGATGACGCCGACCAGCACCCCGGCCGACGTCCAGACGTCACTGAGCAGATGCCGCGCATCGGCCTCGAGCGCGATGGAATGGTGCACCTTCGACGCGCGGAACAGCACGAGGGCAAGCAATCCATTGAAGGCCGAGCTGAGCACCGACAGCGCCAGCCCCCACCCCAACTGTTCGAGCGGCTGAGGCGACAGCAGGCGCACCACCGCCGCCCAGATGATCGCGGCCGCGGCGCCGATGATCAGGACCCCTTCGAAGCCCGACGAGAAGTATTCGGCCTTGTGATGTCCGTAGGGGTGGTCCGCGTCGGCCGGGCGCATCGCGATCGTGATCATCGCCAGGGCAAAGGTCGCGCTCGCGAGATTGACGAAGGACTCCATCGCATCCGAGATCAGCCCCATCGAGTTCGTGATGTATCCCGCCCACCCCTTCAGCACGATGGTGACGAGCGCGACCGCGATCGACACGCGCAGCAGCGTCCGCGGGCTCAATGTGGAAAGCTTGGAGAGACGGAGGACGGAGGACAAGAAAGGATGCGAGTCAAGGTCTTCAAAGATCACCCGAATTATCGCGATGTGGCCCGCGCGCCGGGGTGCACCGGTAATACTCGCGTAGTATTTCAAAAAGAAAAACCACGGCAGATTCTCACGTGATCAAAAGCGTCGTCACGACCCTGTGCAGCCTTGTTCTCGCTTGCGCCACTGCGAACACGCTGGCCCAAACCGCCACCACCAGCGCCGCCAAGCCCCAGCCCGAAGCACGCGCGGGCGTCCTCAAGTCCGTGCGCGGCGACGTCCGGCTGCTAGCACCGGACGGCTCCATGCGCACCGGCAAGTCCGGGGATGTCGTGGCCCCCATCGACCGCATCGTGACCGGCCCCGACTCGGGTGCGAGCGTCGTCCTGCGCGACGGGACCAAACTGGTCGTGGGACCGTCCTCGCGGCTGGATCTCAAGGAATTCCATTTCGATTCGACCACGCAGGACGGGGGGATGCTCCTTTCACTGCTGCAGGGCTCGGCGCGGATGGTCACCGGCCTGATCGGCAAGACGCATCCGGATGCGGTTCGTGTCGAAACGCCCACTGCGGTCATCGGTATCCGCGGCACCGACTTCATCGTTCAAGCCGATCCACAGCCGTGACAGTTCGCCGCCTCGGATCCCTCGTCGCCGGGCTGATCACGACGCTCGTCGTCGCGGCATGCTCGACCTCCGGCACGCGTGTGGTGCTGCTGCCGCAGGCGGACGGAACGCCCTCCGCCGTCGTCGTCAGCACCCAGGATGGGGAAGAGACACTCTCCGAACCATTTCAGCGCGCGACCGCGAAGTCGCGCGAACGGGGGGCGCCGGTCGTCGACAAGGTCGATCCCAGTCGTCTGGAAGCCGAGAACAAGGCGCTCTTCGAACTCATGCCGCCAGCGCCGCAGCGCTTCACGGTCTACTTCGAACAGAACGAAACGGTCCTGACGGCCACATCCCAGCGCACGCTGAATGAAGCATTGGTCGCGGCGCAGGCGCGTAGCGGCGGCGAGATCGTGGTGGCAGGCCACACCGACACCGTCGGGACGGTCGCGCACAACGACGATCTGTCGCGCGTGCGCGCGGCCCAGGTGCGACAGATCTTCGTGGACAAGGGCTTTCAGTCCAATCGCATCGAAGCCGTCGGCAGGGGCGAGCGGGAACTCGCCATCCAGACCGCCGACGAGGTCCCAGAGCCCCGGAACCGACGCGTGACGATCGAGGTCCGCTGACCTGACCAGGTCAGGCGAGGTGCACGCGCGCGAACTTGCGCTTGCCGACCTGCACCACGTAGCTTCCGGCAGGAAGCTTCAGGCCCTTGTCGCTGACCACGCTGGAGTCGATGCGAACGCCGCCGCCGTCGATGAGACGGTTGCCCTCCGATGTCGATGGCGCGAGTCCCGCCTGCTTGAGAAGCTGGGCGATGCCCAGCGGGGCGCCCGAAAGGTTCAACTCCGGAATCTCGTCCGGCACACCGCCCTTGCTGCGGTTGATGAAATCCTGCTCGGCGGCGTCCGCGAGCGGGATGCTGTGGAAACGGGCGGTGATCTCCTTCGCGAGTGCCACCTTCGCATCCTTGGGATTGCGGCCTGCCTCGACCTCGGCCTTGAGCGCGGCAATCTCAGCGATCGACTTGAAGCTCAGCAGCGTGTACCAACGCCACATCAGGGTATCCGAGATGGAGAGCACCTTGGCGAACATCGTGTTCGGGTCTTCGCTGATGCCGATGTAGTTGTTCTTGCTCTTCGACATCTTCTCGACGCCGTCGAGCCCCTCGAGGAGCGGCATAGTGAGTATGCACTGCGGCTCCTGGCCGTATTCCTGCTGAAGGTGCCGCCCCATGAGCAGGTTGAACTTCTGGTCGGTTCCGCCGAGCTCGAGGTCGGAACGCAGCGCGACCGAGTCGTAGCCCTGCATCAGCGGGTACAGAAACTCGTGCACCGAGATCGACTGGCCGGCCTTGAAGCGCTTGTTGAAATCCTCGCGCTCCATCATTCGGGCCACGGTGTATTTCGCCGCCAGCTGGATCATGCCGCGCGCGCCCAGCGGGTCGCTCCATTCCGAGTTGTAACGAATCTCGGTCCGGGCCGGATCGAGCACCAGGCTGGCCTGCCGGTAGTAGGTCTGGGCGTTGGCCTCGATCTGCTCGCGGGTCAACGGTGGCCGCGTGGTGTTGCGGCCCGACGGGTCGCCGATGGTTGTCGTGAAATCCCCGATCAGGAAGATCACCGTGTGCCCGAGATCCTGAAGCTGGCGCATCTTGTTGAGCACCACGGTGTGGCCGATGTGGATGTCCGGCGCAGTGGGGTCGAGGCCCAGCTTGATTCGAAGCGGCGTCCCCGTCGCTTCGGAGCGCTGGAGCTTGCGGATCCACTCATCCTGGGGAAGAAGCTCGTCAGTTCCACGAAGCGAAATTTCGAGCGCTCTGCCTACGCCTTCAGACAGACTTGCGGATGTAACAAAACCGGGTTTCATTAGGCTTTTAGGGCGAGCTCTCCTATGGCAGAAGTCATGCCACGGCTATACTCTGCCGACTTTTTCAAGCGCCGAATTCTAAGCGGCGCTGCACCCCGCACCGACCTGCCGACCGTTCGACACGGCCCTCGCAGCGCGGTTTTGCAGAACCTGAGCTGGATTCGAAGTTTTGATCAACGGCATTCTTGCCGCCGAGGAGCTGATCGCTTCCCGTGTGGCCTACATATTTCGGACGTATCCGAAGCAGATCACGGCTGCCGTTGCCGCGCTGCTTCTGTCCGCTGGCGGCGGCGCCTTCGCCGTGGCCTCGCTCGGTCCCGATGCGGCCGACCTCCCCGTCAAGCAGGTGTTCGAAGCGGTCACCCCCCTATCCTTCGCCGACCAGGTCGAAGCGCTCGACAACCACAGCTTCACCCTCTTTCGCACCGAGATCACGCGGTCGAGCGATACCGCTGAGGCACTCCTGCAACGTCTGGGCATCGCGGATCCCGCGGCCGCCACCTTCGTGCGCGGCAATGCCGACGCCCGCACGGCGTTTCTGAGTCGCGCCGGACGCACGGTCACCGCCGAGGCCACGCAAGAAAACACGCTGCAAAAACTCAGCGCGCGCTGGATTCCGGACGGCGACGGCAACTTCAAGCGCGTGGTCATCGAAAAAATGGCGGCGGGCTTCCAAGCCCGGACTGAAAGCGACACGCTGACGCCGGGTACACGTCTCGCCAGCGGCATCGTGCGTACCTCGCTGTTCGCCGCAACGGACGACGCCGGCATTCCCGATGCGGTGGCGAGCCAACTGGCGGACATCTTCTCCGGCGACGTCGACTTCCGGTCGCTGCGCAAGGGCGATCGCTTCGCCGTCGTCTACGAAACCTTCGACGGCGATGGCCAGACGCTGCGCACCGGCCGCGTCCTCTCGGCCGAATTCGAAAGCGGCGGCAAGCTGCATCAGGCACTGTGGTATCAGGAGTCCGGCCAGAAAGGCGGCTACTACCGCCCGAACGGCGACAGCCTCCGTCGCGCCTATCTGAGCTCGCCGGTCGAGTTCACGCGCGTCAGCAGCGGGTTCGCGATGCGCCTCCACCCGATCCTCAACAGCTGGCGCCAGCATCACGGCATCGATTTCGCAGCGCCGACCGGCACGCCGGTTCGCGCCGTCGGCGATGGGACCGTGGAATTCGCCGGCATCCAGAGCGGCTACGGCAACATCGTGATCCTGAAGCACCGCAACAATCAGGAAACCGCGTACGCCCACCTGAGCCGCATCGACGTCCGTCAAGGCCAGAGCGTCAGCCAGAGCCAGACCGTCGGCGCCGTCGGTTCCACCGGCTGGGCCACGGGGCCGCACCTTCACTTCGAATTCCGGGTGAACGGCGAATACCACGACCCGACCACGATCGCCCAGCAGGATGGCGGCACTCCGATCACTGCCGCATCGCGGCCCGCATTCGAGCGGCTCGCCGTCGCGACGCGCACCGAGTTGGCCGCCGCCTTCTCGGTGGTTCAGGCGAGCGCGGACTGACCCAGGCCTCGCAGGCCTGATCTGCACACCCTGAAGATGGCTGAACTCTTCATCGGCCTGATGTCGGGGACGTCGATGGATGGCGTCGACGGTGTCCTGGCAGATTTCTCCGACGGGCGCATCGCGGTTCAGGGCTATGCAGCGGCACCTTTTCCTGTCGGCCTGCGCGCCGAGCTCATGGCACTCAACACGCCCGGCGACAACGAATTACATCGTGCGGCCCTGGCGGGCAATGGCCTCGCACGCGCCTACGCAGGCGTGGTCCATCAACTCGTCGCCGATGCCGGTCTCTCTCCAGAAGCCGTGACCGCGATCGGCGCGCACGGCCAGACGGTGCGCCACCGGCCCGGGGAGTTCGACGAGGTCGGCTACACGCTGCAGATCAACAACCCCTCTCTCCTTGCAGAGCTGACCGGCATTCCGGTTGTCGCGGACTTCCGCAGCCGCGATGTCGCCGCCGGCGGGCAAGGTGCGCCGCTTGTTCCGGGCTTCCATCGCGCGCTGTTTGCACGCGACGACAAGGCCGTCGCGGTGCTGAACATCGGCGGCATTTCCAACCTCAGCATTCTCCCGGCGGGTGAGGGCACGGTGCTCGGCTTCGACTGCGGCCCGGGCAATGCGCTGATCGACCATTGGTGCCAGGCGCACCTCGGCCAGCCCTATGACGTCGGCGGCCAGTGGGCATCGAGTGGCCGCGTCTTGCCCGAACTGCTGGCGCGACTTCTCGGCGATCCGTATTTCGCCAAGAGCCCGCCGAAAAGCACCGGCCGCGACCTGTTCAACCCGACCTGGCTCGCGGCGCAGCTGGGCACGACCGAAGGCGACCCCGCCGACGTGCAGGCCACCCTGACGGAACTCACCGCATCGGTGTGCGCCGGGCATCTGAGGCGCCATGGCGCGGGCAGCGAGTTGCTGATCGTTTGCGGCGGTGGCGCGCTCAACTTCCACCTCCTCTCCAGGCTGCGCACCTTGCTGCCGGCCGTCGAAGTCGTGTCGTCCGTCGAACGCGGCCTGCCGCCGCAGGAAGTGGAAGCGGCCGCCTTCGCCTGGTTGGCCCGCAGCGCGGTGCGCGGGGAATCCGGCAATCTGGCGAGCGTCACCGGCGCTCGGGGGCCGCGCGTTCTCGGTGCGATCTACCCCGCCTGAACAGGACGAGGGCGAGTCTCAGCCCTGACCGGACACCTCGGGCTGTGCAGGCTGCACCGCCCTCGCTTCGGGTGGGAGATTCCAGAAGATCATCGCGGAGGCCAAGGTGACCAACCCCATGGTGACAAAGGTGGCCTCGAAGGCATGCAGGGTCGCCAGCGGCGTCGCATTTCCGAAAACGCCGGTGTAGCCCGCCAGCACCGCGCTCGCCACCGCCACGCCCAGGCTCATCGCAAGCATCTGCACCATTGACAGCAGGCTGTTGCCGGCGCTTGCCATGCTGCCGTCCAGGTCCTTCAGCGTGATGGTGTTCATCGCCGTGAACTGCAGCGAATTCACAGCCCCGAAGATGATCAGTTGCACGATGTGCAATGCGATCGGCTGCTCGGGCGTCGCCAACCCGAAACTCGCCATCGACAGGCCGACGAGCGATGTGTTGATCACCAGCACCCGGCGATAGCCGTTCCGCCGGATCAAGGGCGTGGCGAAGCGCTTCATGCTCATGCCCGCGAGGGCGATGGGCAGCATCATCAGCCCGGCATGCAGGGGCGAGTAGCCCATCGATACCTGAAGCAGCAAGGGAACCAGGAAGGGCATGCAACCGCTTCCCAGGCGGCAAAAGAGATTGCCGAGCAAACCGATGCTCAGCGTGGGAATGCCGAACAGCGCCGGCTCGAACAGCGGATAGGGCCGCCTCACTGCATGCAGCCAGTACGCGGTGATGCCTGCAAATCCAAAGACGAGCAAAACCAGCACGCCGGCCTGGCGCAGACCAAGCCCTGAGACACCATCGATTGCCAGCGAGATGGCGACCATGCCGAAGGCGAGCAGCGCGTAGCCGATGCCATCGAAGCTGCGCTGCCCGGTCAGGCGCAAGTCCGGCATGATGCGCAGCGTCGCGACGCAGCCGACGAGCCCGACCGGCACGTTGATCAGGAAGATCCAATGCCACGAGGCGTATTGCACCAGCCATCCGCCGAGCGTCGGGCCAAGCAGAGGCCCGACCAGGCCGGGGATAGCCACGAAGCTCATCGCAGCCAGGAACTCGGCGCGCGGCACCGAGCGCAGTAGCGCGAGACGTCCCACCGGCAGCAGGAGCGCGCCGCCCAAGCCCTGGATGACACGCGCAGCCACCAGCTGCCTGATGTCGCGGGACATGGCGCATAACACCGATCCAGCGACGAAAAGGATGATGGCGAAGAAGAAGACGCGGCGGGTTCCGAAGCGATCCGCCAGCCATCCTGAAGCCGGAATCAGCATCGCCATCGTCAAGGCATAGGCCACGACCACGGATTGCATGCGCAGCGGGCTTTCGCCGAGGCTCGCGGCCATGGCCGGCAACGCCGTGTTGATGATCGTCGCATCGAGCGTCTGCATGAAAAAGCCGACAGCCACAAGCCACAGCAGCCTCTTGGGCGGAGATTCGGAGATCGCCATGGGTCAGCTCAGACAGAGACGCGCAGCAAAAAGCCGCCCGAAGGCGGCTTTGACAAAAGGCACCGGGTTGCCGACGGCATCAAGCCGAGAAGCTGGATCCGCAGCCGCAGGTGCTGGTCGCGTTCGGGTTCTTGATCACGAACTGCGCGCCCTGGAGATCTTCCTTGTAGTCGATTTCGGCGCCGACGAGGTATTGGTAGCTCATCGCATCGATCAGGAGCGACACGCCATTCTTGGTCATCGTCGTATCGTCTTCGTTGGTGATTTCATCGAACGTGAAACCATACTGGAACCCGGAACAACCGCCACCCTGCACGAACACGCGCAGCTTGAGGTCGGGATTGCCTTCTTCGGCGATCAGGTCGGCCACCTTGGCCGCCGCGCTGTCGGTGAAGACGATCGGGTCGGGCATCTGGGTTCGAACATTTTCTGCAACGGCACTCATCGAGAGAACTCCTGTGCGGCCGGGATGCGGCCGAATAATCGAATGCTACTTCAACCAGCAAAAAGCCGCCCGAAGGCGGCTCTTTTGACAGTTCGGGCGGTAAGCCCAAAAACGCCTTGGATCAGCGCTTCGAGAACTGCTTGCGGCGACGTGCGGAGTGCAGGCCGACCTTCTTACGCTCGACTTCACGCGCATCGCGGGTGACGAAGCCAGCTTGGCTCAGCACCGGCTTGAGCGTCGCGTCGTAGTCGATCAGCGCGCGGGTGATGCCATGGCGCGTTGCGCCGGCCTGGCCCGACTCGCCACCGCCCGCCACGTTGACCTGGATGTCGAAGGTTTCGACGTTGTTGGTCAGGTAGAGCGGCTGCTTGGCGATCATGATCGACGTTTCGCGGCCAAAGAAATCCTGGATGTCCTTGCCGTTCACCGTGATCTTGCCGGTGCCCTTTTTCAGAAACACGCGGGCGACGCTGGATTTGCGACGGCCGGTGCCATTGTTCCATTCACCAATCATTCTCAAGGCTCCTTACAGTTCCAGCACTTTGGGCTGTTGGGCGGTATGCGGGTGCTCTGCGCCACCGTACACCTTGAGTTTCTTGATCATTGCGTAGCCGAGCGGGCCCTTGGGCAGCATGCCCTTGACGGCCTTCTCCAGCGCGCGGCCGGGGTGCTTGGCTTGCATGTCGCGGAAGCTGGTGGCCGTGATGCCGCCCGGATAGCCCGAGTGACGGTAGTACACCTTGTCAAGCGGCTTGGCGCCGGTGACACGCAGTTGCGATGCGTTGATGATGACGATGAAGTCACCGGTATCGACGTGAGGCGTATAGATGGCCTTGTGTTTGCCGCGCAGACGGAGAGCAACTTCGCTGGCTACTCGTCCGAGGACCTTGTCGGTCGCGTCAATCACAAACCACTCGTGCTTCACGTCAGCGGGCTTGGCGCTGAACGTCTTGGTCATGAGTTTTCTCTTTGAAAAGAGGGTTTGGCGGACCCTTTTCCACGGTCGGAATTCCTCTTTTGGGAATCTCTTAGGTGGGTGAAGATACCTCGCCGCGGGGCCACTAAAACGCTGCGAAGCCCGCCATTATACGAAAAATAGCCTCCGTGCCGCAATCGGCCGGCTCCGGGCCCGACGGGTGGTTACCATCGAGGGATGTTCAGCTACCGCCACGCATTCCACGCCGGCAACCACGCCGACGTGCTCAAGCACACGGTGCTGATTGCCACGCTCGACTACCTGCTCGAGAAAGACGCCCCCCTGACCGTGGTCGACACGCACGCCGGCGCCGGACTCTACCGGCTCGACGGCGACTACGCGGGCACGAGCGGCGAAGCCGTCGACGGCGTGCAGCGGCTGTTTGCGCGTCCCGACGCCAGCGTGCCGCTCGCCGATGCGCTGGCGCGCTACGTCGAGGTCGTCCGGGACTTCAACCCCAAGGGCGACGCGCGGATCTACCCGGGCTCGCCGTTCATCACGCACCACCTGCTGCGCGATCAAGACAAGCTCAAGCTGTTCGAGCTGCATCCGACGGATGCCCGCTCGCTCGACGCCAACATCGCCCAGCTCGACGCGGGGCGCCAGATCGCGGTGCTGCGGGAAGATGGATTCGGCAGCGCGACCAAGTTCCTGCCGCCCCCTTCGCGCCGGGCGCTGGTGCTGTGCGATCCGAGCTACGAGATCAAGAGCGACTACACGCGCGTGCTCGACTTCGTCACGGGGGCGCTCAAACGCTTCGCCACCGGAACCTACGCGATCTGGTACCCGATCATCCCGCGCCCCGAAGCACACGACTTGCCGCGACGGCTCAAGACGCTCGCGACCAAGGCCGGCAAGCCGTGGCTGCACGCGACGCTCACGGTCAAGTCGAGCAAGATCGTGACGGATTCTTCCGGCGCCAAGCACAGGCCCGGCCTGCCCGCGAGCGGGATGTTCCTCATCAACCCACCCTATACGCTGAAAGCCCAACTGCAGGCCGCGCTGCCCCAGATGGCGGAACTGCTCGCGCAGGATCGCAACGCCGCGTTCTCGGTCGACGGCGGCGGCTGAGCAGGCGACTGGTTCAGCGCCGCTTGCGCGGGGCCACCTTGCGCGCCGGCCGGGCCGGCGTCTCCTGCACGTCCTGCGACGGCGAATCGGGCTCCCCGACCGCGGCGCCCGCGCAACGGTCCTCCTTGTCGACGACCGACAGGGCGACCTGCTTGATGCCAAGACCCACGAGCCCGATGGCGTCGGCCGCGGCACGGCTCAGGTCGATGATTCGCCCCGCGGTATAGGGCCCCCGATCATTGATGCGGACCAGTACCTCGCGGCCGTTCACCAGACTGCGCACGCACACGCGGGTGTTGAAAGGCAGGGTCTTGTGCGCGGCAGTGAACGCGGTCATGTCGAACCGCTCGCCGCTCGCCGTCTTGCGCTGGTGGAACTGGATGCCGTACCACGACGCGCCGCCGCGCTCGAAGATCTCGCGATTGGGGTCCTCCGGCAGGCCGTCGTCCAGCTCGCCGGCGCCCGACACCGCGAGGTCGTAGCGCACCGAGGGCACCTGCGACCGAGGCGGTGCGCCGGGCGGGAGCGCCGGCTGCTTGACTAGCGGACGCAGCCCGCGGGGCTTGCCGTCCCCCGAACCCTCGGTGGGCGCCGTCGAGCAGGCGGCGAGCAGCACGGCCACCGCTGCTGTCGCGACGAGCCTCGCGAGACGGACGCCCGACCTCATGCGCTCCAGTCGAGGCGCTCCAGCACGCCCAGCGTCGCCACCGACTGATTCATCGTGTAGAAGTGCAGCGCCGGCGCGCCGCCATCGCGCAGCCGCTCGCACAGCGCGGCCACCACATCGAGCCCGAAGGACTTGATCGACGCCGTGTCGTCGCCGAAGCTCTGCAGCCGCAGGCGGATCCAACGCGGGATCTCCGCGCCGCAGGCGTCCGAGAAGCGCATGAGCTGCGTCGAACTGGTGATCGGCATGATGCCCGGCACGATCGGCGTGTCGATGCCCTGCGCGCGCGCCTCATCGACGAAGCGCCAGTACGCCTCGGGGCTGAAGAAATATTGCGTGATGGCCGAATCAGCGCCCGCGCGCACCTTGGCGGCGAAGGCCTGCAGATCGGCCTCGGGCGACTTCGCCTGCGGATGCACCTCGGGATAGCACGCGACCTCGATGTGAAAATCGCGTCCGGTCTCGGCGCGGATGAAGGCGACGAGATCGCTCGCATAAAGGAACTCGCCGCCGATGCCGTAGCCGCTCGGCAGGTCGCCGCGCAGAGCGACGAGGCGCTTGACGCCCATGGCCTTCAGTTCGGCCAATTGCGTGCGCACCGTCTCCTTCGTCGCGCCGATGCACGAGAAATGGCAGGCGGCGGAGACGCCTTCGCCGAGGATCTCGCGCACGGTGCCGAAAGTCCCGTCGTGCGTGGAACCGCCGGCGCCGTAGGTAACCGAGCAGAACTCGGGCTCCATCGCATAGAGCTGCTGCCGCACATTGCGCAGCTTGGCCGCGCCTTCGGGCGTCTTGGGGGGAAAGAATTCAAAGCTGAGCGGAAGGCGCACGGCCGGCTCCTGGTTCGCCATCGGCATGAATGGCATGAATGAAAAACTCTCGATTGCCATCGCCACCCACGATCGGGCTGTCGAGCCACTGCACGACGCGCAGGCCCAGCGATGCACAGGCATCGCGCAGGCGTTGTTCGACCACGCCGTAGAGCGCTGGATCGCGAACGATGCCGCCCTTGCCGATCTGGCCCGGCTGCAATTCGAACTGTGGCTTGACGAGCATGAGGAGATCGCCACCGCGCTCGAGCAGCGGCGCCAGCGATGGAAGCACGAGGGTCAGCGAGATGAAGGACAGATCGCCAACGATAAGGTCGAAGCCCGAATCTGCGGGCGACCGCGAGGCCCACGCGTCACGAGCGAGCGATCGGGCATTGACCCCCTCGACCGCCGTCACGCGGGCATCGGTCCGCAAGCGCGGATGCAATTGGCCGTGGCCTACGTCCACGCCGATCACGTGCGCCGCGCCCTTCTGCAACAGGCAGTCGGTGAAGCCCCCCGTCGATTGCCCGACGTCGAGGCATCGCTTGCCCTTGGGATCGACGCCGGTGGACGCCAACGCACCTTCGAGCTTCAGCCCGCCCCGCGAGACATAGCGTGCCTCCGAGGCGTCGAGCAATTCGAGCTCGGCCGACGCCGGCACATCGTCGCCGTTCTTCGCGACGGTGCGCCAATCGGCGCCATCGCGCCAGCGCAGTCCACCCGCGATGAGGCGCACTGCCTGCGAGCGTGACGCAGCGAGGCCGCGTTCGACGAGCAACTGATCGGCGCGCAAAACGCTACGCCCGCCCCGCTCAGTAGCGGTACGTGTCCGGCTTGTAAGGGCCGTTCTTGTCGACGCCGATGTAGGCGGCCTGCGCGTCGGTGAGTTCGGTCAGCATCGCGCCGACCTTCTTCAGATGCAGGCGCGCGACCTTCTCGTCGAGGTGCTTGGGCAGCACGTAGACCTTGCCGGCCTGGTACGCGTCAGGCTTGGTGAAAAGCTCGATCTGCGCGATGGTCTGGTTCGCGAACGACGAGGACATCACGAAGCTCGGGTGGCCCGTGCCGCAGCCCAGGTTCACGAGGCGGCCCTTGGCCAGCAGGATGATCTTCTTGCCGTCCGGGAAGGTGATGTGGTCGACCTGCGGCTTGATCTCTTCCCACTCGTACTTCTCGAGCGAGGCGACATCGATCTCGTTGTCGAAGTGGCCGATGTTGCAGACGATCGCCTGGTCCTTCATGGCGGCCATGTGCTCGTGGCGGATCACGTCGCGGTTGCCGGTGGTGGTCACGAAGATGTCGGCCTTGTCGGCCGCGTATTCCATCGTGACGACCTTGTAGCCTTCCATCGCGGCCTGCAGCGCGTTGATCGGGTCGATCTCGGTGACCCACACCTGTGCGCTCAGGGCGCGCAGTGCCTGGGCCGAGCCCTTGCCCACGTCGCCGTAGCCGGCCACGCAGGCGATCTTGCCGGCGACCATCACGTCGGTGGCGCGCTTGATGCCGTCCACCAGCGATTCGCGGCAGCCGTAGAGGTTGTCGAACTTGCTCTTGGTGACCGAGTCGTTGACATTGATCGCGCGGAACAGCAGCGTGCCCTTGGCGCTCATTTCGTTCAGGCGGTGAACGCCGGTCGTGGTTTCTTCCGTCACGCCGATGATCTCGGCCGACTTGCGGGTGTACCAGGTCGAGTCGACCGCCAGCTTGGCCTTGATCGCCGCATAGAGGATGCGCTCTTCTTCGCTCGTCGGATTGGCCAGGACGCTCTGGTCCTTCTCGGCGCGTTGGCCCAGGTGCATGAGCAGCGTCGCATCGCCGCCGTCGTCGAGGATCATGTTGGGGCCTTCGCCGGCCGAACCCTTGGCGCCGAAGTCGAAGATGCGATGGGTGTAGTCCCAGTAGTCTTCGAGCGACTCGCCCTTGACCGCGAACACCGGCGTGCCGTTGGCGGCGATGGCGGCGGCAGCGTGGTCCTGCGTCGAGAAGATGTTGCACGAAGCCCAGCGCACGTTGGCGCCCAGGGCCTGCAGCGTTTCGATCAGCACCGCGGTCTGGATCGTCATGTGCAGCGAGCCGGTGATGCGCGCGCCCTTCAGTGGCTGGCTCTTGGCGAATTCTTCGCGGATGGCCATCAGGCCGGGCATTTCGGTTTCGGCAATGCGGATTTCCTTGCGGCCCCAGGCGGCGAGGGAAATGTCGGCGATCGCCTGATCGGCGGTGGGTTTGAGAACGGCGCTCATGTCGGCTCCAAAACAAGTTTGAAAGATGCCACTGCGTTCGGGGAAGGACTCACCGCGAGACGAGCGGGTGAGCGTGGTTGCGATGTGGGTCCGAGCCTCACGCCTGACGGCGCTGCAACGCTCCTCGGATAAGCGGCGGATTTTACCGCGTGCCGCCGGAACGCTGCCAGCAGCGGTTTCCGGATCGTCCTGGACCCGTTGACGCCCGCGCCTCGACGCCGCCCGGCATTGCTTCTTGCGTCATTGCGGCGGCGCCGCGCGACCCGGCGGCAGGCAAACCTTTGGACGATATCCCATCGCCTCCTGTCGAGCCCTTGCTTCGCAAAGCCGGCACCGGCAAGGTGGGTTCCGCCCCGGCCGCCTGAGGCGTCCTGGCGACGCACGCAGAATTCGTCCATGAAGGACCAGAAAGCCAGAGAGGACAGATTCGGCCTGTATGTGCTCGGAAACGATGGCGCCATCGAATGGCTGAGAGCCATGATTCCGAGCATTCGTCGCTGGAGTCCACATGCGAACGTGCACCTCGTCCCCTACGACGAGCGGCTGAGCAAAACGCGGCAGCTCTGCCAGGAACACGGCGTCGAGATCCTGGAAGACTCGGATTTCGAGACCTACGACCAGATTGGAAAGACCCTGGCTCCGGAGTCCCGCAACGTGCAGAAGATGTTCCGGAAGATGGCCTGCTTTCTCGACGGCCCCTACGAGCGATTCGCATATCTCGATGCGGACACGATCTGCCTCGCTCCGGTCGAGATCTACGACACCGCGATCCGATCCATGGGACAGGTCGTCCTGTACGAAGGCGGAGGCGATCTGGACTACTGCTATCCCCGCGATCCGCTGCGCTCCCTCATGCAGCACAAGTACAAGACCGCCGCGTTCAACGCGGGCTTCTTTGCCGGCGTGAAGGGGCTCTTCTCGATCGACGAGGCGCGCACCTGGGCACGGGAACTGGCACAGCACAAGTCCGAATGCTGGCAGGAAGGCATGGATCAGCCGTTCATCAACTACTGCGTCGACAAATCCGGCGTCAAGCGTGTCAGCCTCACCGATGCCCTCGGAAAGCCCACCGGGTTCTGGGCCCATGGGCTGCAAACCGACCTGGACCCGGCGGCGGTCGACGCGAGCAACGTGACGCCCGGCACGTACCGGCCGGTCATCCACTGGGCCACCTTCCAGGTCAAACCGTACATGCCACTGCGCAAACTCTGGCGGCACTATCGGTTGCTGACGTCGACGCTTTCCGAGCGCCTGATCTATTTTGGCGCGCACGATGTTCTGGAGCGCGGACGCCATGTCGTCTCGAAGCGTGCCCGGAGGCTCATCCAGAGCACATAGGCCGCGGGACCTCGCCCCGCCGAAGCGCCGCGCGGCAGGATGCCCCGTTTCCGGTCCGATCGTTAAAATTGCCGGTTTTGCCTGCAGGCCGCGCCCGTGAGCGCGCACCGCGTTCACCTCCATGACATTTGCCTCCGAAACCCGTCGTCGCCGTACGTTCGCGATCATTTCCCACCCTGACGCGGGCAAGACCACGCTGACGGAAAAGCTGCTGCTGTTCTCCGGCGCGATCCAGATCGCGGGCTCGGTCAAGGCACGCAAGGCGTCGCGCCACGCGACCTCGGACTGGATGGAAATCGAGAAGCAGCGCGGCATCTCGGTGGCGTCCTCGGTGATGCAGATGGCGTATCGCGACCACGTCATCAACCTGCTCGACACGCCCGGCCACAAGGACTTCTCCGAAGACACCTACCGGGTGCTGACCGCGGTCGATTCGGCGCTGATGGTGATCGACGCGGCCAACGGCGTCGAAGCGCAGACGCGCCGGCTGATCGAGGTCTGCCGTCAGCGCGACACGCCGATCCTCACCTTCGTCAACAAGATGGACCGCGAAGTGCGCGAGCCGCTGGAGCTGCTCGACGAGATCGAGCGCGAACTCGGCATGCCGTGCGTGCCGATGACCTGGCCCGTGGGCCAGGGCAAATCGTTCGGCGGGATCATCAACCTGCGCACGCAGGCGATGACGGTGTTCGAGTCGGGCAGCGAACGCCTGCCGCAGGACTTCGAGACCATCCCCCTGACCGATCGCGAACAGCTGCAGAAGCGCTTCGGCCATGAATTCGACACCGCGACGGAGAGCATGGAGCTGGCCACCGGTGCGTCGCCGGAGTGGGACCGCGAGGCCTTCCTCGCCGGCAAGCAGACGCCTGTGTTCTTCGGCTCCGGCGTCAACAACTTCGGCGTCATGGAAGTGCTCGATGCGCTGGTCGACCTGGCACCGCCGCCGCAGCCGCGCGTGAGCACCACGCTGGTCAACCGCCAACCGGTGACCAAGGAAATCCAGCCGGACGACAAGGACTTCGCCGGGGTGGTCTTCAAGGTGCAGGCCAACATGGACGCCAACCACCGCGACCGCATCGCGTTCGTGCGCATGGCCTCCGGCCGCTACACGCCGGGCATGAAGCTCAAGGTGCAGCGCACCAGCAAGGAGCTGCGCCCGACCAGCGTCGTGACCTTCATGAGCCAGCGGCGCGAGGCGGTCGAGGAAGCCTACGCGGGCGACATCGTCGGCTTCACCACGCACGGCGGCGTGCAGCTCGGCGACACGATCACCGACGGCGCCTCGCTGCAGTTCACCGGCCTGCCCTTCTTCGCGCCCGAGCTCTTCATGACGGTCATCCTCAAGAACCCGCTGCGGACCAAGCAGCTCCAGCAGGGGCTTGCCCAGCTCGGCGAGGAAGGCGCGATCCAGGTCTTCCGGCCCGAGATCGGCGGGCCGATGCTGCTCGGTGCGGTCGGCCAGCTCCAGTTCGAAGTCGTCCAGCACCGCCTGAAGACCGAGTACGACGCGGACATCCGCCTCGAAGGCTGCCAGTACACCGGCGCCCGCTGGATCACCGCCGACACGCCCGCGGAGCTGCGCACCTTCGTCGATGCCTATCCGCAGCGCATGTCGCGCGATGCCGCCGACACATTGGCTTTCCTCTGCACCTCGCCGTACGACGTGCGGCTGGCGCAGGAGCGCTTCCCGAAGATCCACTTCCATCCGCTGCGCGAGCACGCCGGCCTGGCATTGCAGTCCGCCGGCGGATGAGCACGCCCCCCGCCGATGCCCGGGAGCGGCTGATGCAGCCGCTCGCGAACTGGCCGCTCCAGGCCAGGCAGGGGCTGGTCGGCGTCTTCACCGACATCGACGACACCCTGACCACCGAAGGCGCGATCACGCCCGATGCGCTGGACGCCATGGCCGCACTGAAGGCCGCCGGGCTGCACGTGGTGGCGGTGACCGGCCGCCCGGTCGGCTGGAGCGAGCCCTTTGCAGCAGCCTGGCCGATCGATGCGATCGTGGCCGAGAACGGCGCGGTGGCGCTCGTGCCGACCCACGGCGGCCGCCTCGAAAAGCGCTATCAACAGGACGCGCCTACACGCGAGCGCAACTTCGCGCGCATGCAGGCGGTGCTCGAACGCATCGAGAAGAGCATCCCCGGCGCGCGCCGCGCCACCGATTCGGCGGGCCGCGAATGCGACATCGCGGTCGACCACAGCGAGTTCACCCAGCTCGGCGACAAGACGATCGCGGACGTCGTCGCCTTGATGCGCAGCGAAGGCATGCACGCCACCGTCAGCAGCATCCATGTCAATGGCTGGTACGGCGATCACAACAAGCTCGCCGGCGCGCGATGGATCGTGCGCGAACTCTGGGATCGCACGCTCGAAGGCGAAATGGACCGCTGGGTCTACGTCGGCGACTCGACCAACGACGCGCTGATGTTCGAGCACTTCGCGCACAGCATCGGCGTGGCCAACGTCCGCCGCTTCGAAGCCGCGCTGCCGCACCTGCCGCGGTACGTCGCCACGCACGAACGCGGCGCGGGCTTCGCGGAAGCGGCCCGTGCCGTGCTCGCCGCGAAAGGTCTCCTCACCGCACGGTGAAGGCCACCGTCCTGGCGCGCGCCACCACGTTGCCGGTTGCGGCGTTGCTCATGAGTTCGAGCCTGGCGCTGTAGTCGCCCTTCGGCGGGTTGAGCCACAACTCCGTCTGTCCGCCGTCGAGGTCGATGATTTCGGCCTTCTGGCCGGCCCGCTCCAGCACGAGGCGGAAGTGGCCGGTGTCCTGCACCCTGGGCCCGGCGTGCGAGATGTTGTAGCCCGTCGCATGCATCTGCACGCGCAGCGGCGTCTGCACCGTCGCGCGATCGGCCGGACTCAGCACCTCGACGCGGGGCGCTCCCTGCAGGCTGGCCGCCGTCACGCCCGCGTTCTGCTTGCTCACCGTGAACTTGAGCGGCTTGCTGTAGACGAAGTACGGAATGTGGCCCTGGTCCGCCAGCACCAGCCGCATCGTGTAGGTGCCGGGCGGCAGGTTCACCACCGCTTCCATCTGGCCCTTGCCGAAGTGGACGTAGTGCTCGGTGAACGGCAGCGGCTTCGTGAAATCGAGCGGCAGCGGCTGATCGATCAAGAGGTGGTGATGCCCCGCGGTGCCCGCCGTCTTGCCGGCCGGAACGATGCCGCGCATCGACAGACCGAATCGCGCGACGAAGGGCGACTCCAGCGTGGCGCCGTCCTTGAGGTTCGTGAAGTAGGCCTCGGGCGACCAGTTCGGCGGCGGCACCACCCACGGATGCGTGACGGCTTCGACCGCCTCCGCCGGTGGATTGGTCTGCGCGAACGCGGTGGCGGACCCCAGCGCAGCCAAGGCCAGAGACACCCCCATGCCGGCTGTACGGCGAATTCCTTTGAACATCCCAACTCCTCCAGAAGTCGGCAAATTGTGTCATTGAGTTACTCATTAAGTTGCAACTCAAAACCTCGATCTGGAAATTCGGTCACACCATAGGCCCTTCACTCGGAACAATGCACCCATGGACGTTGCAATCCGGACACTGCGAGGCGACGAGATCCAACTCGCGATCGACGCTGCGGCGCGCGAAGGCTGGAATCCCGGCCTGCACGACGCGCGCTGCTTCCACGCCGCGGATCCGGAGAGCTTTCTCGTGGCCGAACACGAAGGCCTGCCCGTGGGCTTCATCAGCGCCGTGTCGTATGGGGGAAAGTTCGGCTTCATCGGCCTGTACATCGTTGCGCCGACCTGGCGCGGCCGCGGTATCGGGATGCGGCTCTGGAAGGCCGGCATGGCGCGGCTCAAAGGGCACGTCGTCGGTCTGGACGGCGTGCCGGCGCAGCAGGACAACTACCGGCGCAGCGGATTCGAACTCGCGTGGAACAACGCACGTTTCGCCGGCATCGCACGGGGGAGCCTTGGCAAGGCCATGCAGATCGCGCCTCTCTCCACGATCGATTTCGATGTGCTTTGCGCCGACGACCGCCGCGTGTTCCCCGCGTCCCGCGAGGCCTTTCTCCGCGGCTGGATCGCGATGCCCGAATCGACCGGCCTCGCGTGGACGGACCAGGGCCGGCTCGCGGGCTGGGGCGTGATCCGGCGATGCCGCGAGGGGCGCAAGATCGGCCCGCTCATCGCAGAAAGCCCCGAGGTTGCGAACGCACTCTTCGATGCACTGTGCGCCAGCGTGCCGGCCGGTGACACGGTCTACCTCGACGTTCCGCTGCCCAACGCCGATGCGGTGACGCTGGCCGAAGCGCACGGCATGCAAAGCGTGTTCGAGACCGCCCGCATGTATGCGGGCCCGGCGCCGGCCTGCGAACTGGAGAGGGTCTACGGCATCACCACCTTCGAACTCGGCTAGCGCCCAAGACAAGAGCCCCGCATCGCGGGGCTCCTTTCAATGCCAGAGGTGCCGCAGATCCGGCTTGGCCGGTCTGCAGGCACCGCCCCGGCCGGGGGTTGGCGAAGCGACACGAAGTGCGCGCAGCCTGGGGGCGATCTCAGTGCTGCAGGATCTTGTTGAGGAAGTCCTTCGTGCGCGGCTGACGGTTCTCCGGGTGGCCGAAGAACTCGTCCTTCGAGCAGTCCTCGAGGATGCGCCCGCCGACGTCGATGAAGATCACGCGGCTCGCGACCTTGCGCGCGAAGCCCATTTCGTGGGTGACGACCATCATCGTCATGCCTTCCTTGGCCAGCGACACCATCACGTCGAGCACTTCGCCCACCATCTCGGGGTCGAGCGCGGATGTCGGCTCGTCGAACAGCATCACGATCGGGTCCATCGACAGCGCACGCGCAATTGCCACGCGCTGCTGCTGGCCGCCGGAGAGCTGGCCGGGGAACTTGTCCTTGTGCGCCATCAGGCCCACGCGGTCGAGCATCTTCAGGCCCCGGGTCTTGGCCTCGTCCAGGCTGCGGCCGAGCACCTTGACCTGCGCGATCGTGAGGTTCTCGGTCACCGACAGGTGCGGGAACAGCTCGAAGTGCTGGAACACCATGCCGACCTTCGAGCGCAGCTTCGGCAGGTCGGTCTTGGGGTCGCTGACCCGCACGCCGTTGACCGTGATCTCGCCCTTCTGGATGGGCTCCAGCGCATTCACGGTCTTGATCAGCGTGGACTTGCCCGAACCGGACGGTCCGCACACCACCACCACATCGCCCTTGGCGATGCTCACCGAGCAGTCATTGAGCACCTGCACGGGCCCGTACCACTTGGAAACGTTCTTGATTTCGATCATGTTCTCGGCCATGACTTTCCCTTTCGGTGTTCAGCGAATGATGGCGATCTTCTTGTGAAGACGCTTGACGAAGTACGACAGCGCGTAGCAGATGATGAAGTACAGCACCGCCGCCATCAGGTAGGCCTCGATGGGACGGCCGAAGTTCTTGCCGGCCGTCTCGAAGCCCTTGAGCAGGTCGTAGGCGCCGATGGCATACACCAGCGACGTGTCCTGGAACAGGATGATGGTCTGCGTCAGCAGAACCGGCAGCATGTTGCGGAAGGCCTGCGGCAGCACGACGAGCGTCATGTTCTGCTTGTAGGTCATGCCCATCGCCTGCCCCGCGAAGACCTGGCCGCGCGGGATCGACTGGATGCCCGCGCGCATGATCTCGCTGAAATAGGCCGCCTCGAAGGCGATGAAGGTGATGACGGCCGACACTTCGGCGCCGATCGGGCGACCGATGATGAAGGGCACCAGCAGGAAGAACCACAGGATCACCATCACCAGCGGAATGCTGCGCATGCCGTTGACGTAGATGGCCGCGGGCGCGTCCAGCCACTTCTTGCCCGACAGGCGCATCAGTGCGAGCAGCGTGCCGAAGAAGATGCCGCCCAGGGTGGCCACCACGGTCAGGAACAGGCTGAAGTACAGGCCCTTCAGCAGGAAACCCGAGATGACGCTCCAGTTGAGAAGGGTGAGATCGAGGTTCATGTCAGTGTCCTCCCCCGCCGGCGGAGGCAATGAAGCCCGGTACCCGCGTTCTCTTCTCGACGGCGGCCATGATGCGGTTGATCGCGAAAGCCGAGATCACGTAGAGCACCGTGACCGCCAGGTACATCTCCATCGGCCGCGCGGTTTCCTCGCCGGCCTGCATCGCGAACTGCGTCATCTCGGCGATCGACACCGCGAAGGCCACGGACGAGTTCTTGAAGATGTTCATCGACTCGCTGGTCAGCGGCGGAATGATGATCCGGTAGGCCATCGGCAGGATGACGTAGCGGTAGTACTGCGCCGTGGTGAAGCCCACCGCCATGCCCGCATAGCGCTGGCCGCGCGGCAGCGCCTGGATGCCCGAGCGCAGTTGCTCGGCGATCCGCGCCGAAGTGAAGAAGCCCAGCGCCAGCACCACGAGGATGAAGGGCGGCACGTCGCGCATCACCGGGAACAATGCCGGCACCACGTGATACCAGAGGAAGATCTGGACCAGGAGCGGGATGTTGCGGAACAACTCGACCCAGGCATTGCCGAGGCGGACCCACATCGGGCTGTTCGGCAAGGTCCGGATCACCCCGACGACCGAGCCGAGAACCAGCGCGACCACCAGGGCACTCAGGGCCACCGAAATCGTCCATCCCCAGGCCGAGAGCAGCCATTGCCAATAGGTCGGGATCTTTCCTCCCGGATCCTGCAGGAAGACCTGCCAATCCCAATTCCCCATCGGGACCTCCTCAATCGTTGTTGGTTAGTTGAATTCCGAAAACAAACGCCCGCCGCAAAGGGCGGGCGTTTGCTGTCAGGCCATGCCGATCACTTCTTGTTGAAGTCTTCCATCGGCCGGTTGTTGGGGCTGGCCCATGCTGCCTTGGTCGCTTCCGACAGCGGCAGGCCGACCTTGGTGTTGGTCGGGGGGATCGGCTGCATGAACCACTTGTCGTAGAGCTTGGCCAGCGAGCCGTCGGAGATCTGGCGCTTGATGCTGTCGTCCACTGCCTTCAGGAAAGCCGGGTCGTCCTTGCGCACCATGCAGGCGATGGGCTCGATCGACAGCGGCTCGCCGACGATCTTGAAGCCGGACGGATTCTTCGACTTGGCAATGTTGCCGGCGAGGATCTGGCCATCCATCACGAAGGCGTCGGCACGGCCGGATTCGAGCAGCAGGAAGCTGTCGGCGTGGTCCTTGCCCATGACTTCCTTGAAGTCGATGCCTTGCGCGCGCTCGTTCTTGCGCAAGGTCTGCACGGAGGTCGTGCCGGTGGTCGTGGCCACCGTCTTGTTGTTCAGGTCCTTGATCGAGCTGATGCCCGAATCGGCCTTGACCGCGATACGCACTTCTTCGACGTAGGTGGTCACGGCGAAGGACACGTCCTTCTGGCGCGCGGTGTTGTTGGTGGTGGAGCCGCACTCGAGGTCCACGGTGCCGTTCTGCACCAGCGGGATCCGGTTCTGCGACGTCACCAGCTGACGCTTGATCTCGAGCTTGGGCAGAGCGAGCTGCTTCTGGATGTCGGCAAGAATGCGCTCGGACATTTCGGTATGGAAGCCGACGTACTTGCCGTCGCCAATGGTGAAGGCCAACGCGCCGGACGAATCGCGTACGCCCATGGTGACGCTGCCGCTCGCTTTGATCTTGGCGAGGGTGTCATTGGCCTGTGCGAACGCTGCGCTCGTGGCCAGCGCCAAGACGGCCAATGCCAATACCTGCTTCTTCATAGGGACTCCTGAGTGACTGAAAGGTAGGTCGGGATTCTAGACATTCACATTCTGTGGCAAACCGGGACGAACCCGGTGCATTCACGCACCGAAGTGGGCGCATTCCGCGTGCAGAAGCGTCCCACATGAGCGATGCGAAACATCCGGCCCATGCTCATCAAGCAGCCTTTGTGCCCGGTGCGTCGACCTGCTTGCAAGATCGCCTCCCCGCACACGGGCCAGTGCGACAGCGGACTGGCGCGAACTTTAAGCAAGACGAGTCGTGCACGCCAATGCCGTATGCAATGCACGGCATGCCGCGTCTACATAGATTTGTGCAACGCACAAACGAGCGCGGAACGAAAAGCGCTCAGCGGGCCGGCTGCGTCTGGACGAGGTAGGCCCACAGCGCTTCGACCGTGCCCTTGGTCTGCGCGGGCGCGGACTCGCCCTTGCCCGCGCGGCTCGCACCCTTGGCCGACGCGGCCGGGCGCTCGCGGTACGCGCGGATCTCCATGGTCGCTTCGAGGCGGTCGATCTCCGGCGGCAGCGCGCTCACCAGCGTGCGGGCGCGGGCTTCCTTGCGCACCGCGCTTTGCGGCAGGAAGGCGATGCCATGTCCTTCCAGTGCCATGACCTTGAGCCCCTCGGCCATGTCGGTTTCGTACACGCGGTCCAGGTGGATCGCGGTGCCCGACTCCCTGAGCAACTGGTCGACCACGCGCCCGAGGTACGCCCCGGGCGCATAGCCCAGGTACGGCAGCGGCTGGCCGGCGCGCCCCGGAAGCCGGAAGCGCGGGGCGCCATCGGCATCGGGCTTGACCCACGGCGCCACGACTTCCTCGCCGAGGCTCACCATCTCGTAGCGGTTGGCGTCCAGCGGCAGCGGCTGGGAGGGATGGTGATACGCGATGAGCAGGTCGCAGCTGCCTTCGACCAGCCGCAGCACCGCGTCGTGCACGTTCAAAGCAATGAGCCGGCTCTTCATCGGCCCGAACTGCTCGCGCAGGCTCGTCACCCACGACGGGAAGAAGGTGAAGGCCAGCGTGTGCGGAACGGCGAACTCGATCACGTCCTGTGCCGCGGCCGAATGGCCCCGCAGCATGGCGCGCGTGCTCTGCAGCGCCTGAAGCATCTCGATGGCCTGGCCGTAGAGCGTCTGGCCCGCCGGCGTCAGGCGCGTCGGGTAGGAGCTGCGGTCGACCAGATCGGTGCCGGCCCAGCCTTCGAGCGCCTGGATGCGCCTCGAAAAGGCCGGCTGCGTCACGTGACGCAACTGGGCCGAGCGGCTGAAACTGCGCGTCTCGGCAAGGCTGACGAAGTCTTCAAGCCACTTGGTTTCCATGAACGCCGATTATGCGAGCGCTGCGACATACTCCGGCCATGCGCGCTGCCGACTTGCTTGCCCTCGACGCCACCACCCTGTCACGCCGCATCGCCATGCGTGAGGTGTCGTGCCGCGAGCTGATGACCGCCACGCTGGCACGGATCGAGGCCCTCAATCCGCGGTTCAACGCGATTGTTTCCCTGCGCGATGCGGCGCAGTCGCTGGCCGAAGCCGACGAGCGCGATGCGCAGCTCGCACGCGGCGAGCGCCTGGGGTGGATGCACGGATTCCCGCTCGCGGTGAAGGACCTGAGCCACGCGGCCGGGCTGCCGACCTCGATGGGCTCGCCGCTCGCCCCGCGCACGCCGGCACGCGCGGACAGCCTGCACGTCGCCCGCGCACGAGGCGCCGGCGCCATCGTGATCGGCAAGACGAACACGCCTGAATTCGGTCTCGGCTCGCACACCTACAACACCGTGTTCGGCACCACGCTGAACGCATTCGACCCGACGAAGAGCGCCGGCGGCAGCAGCGGCGGCGCCGCGGTGGCGCTGGCGCTCGGCATGCTGCCGGTGGCCGACGGCAGCGACATGATGGGATCGCTGCGCAATCCGGCCGCCTTCAACAATGTGATCGGCTTTCGTCCCTCCCGGGGCCGCGTGCCGGGTTCGCCGGACGAGGAGCTGTTCTTGCAGCAACTGGGCTGCGAAGGCCCCATGGCCCGCACGGTGGAGGACGCCGCGCGGCTGCTGGCGGTGCAGGCGGGCTTCGACCGTCGGGTGCCACTCTCGCTGGCGGACGGCCTGCCCTCGCCCGATTCGCTGCGGCTCGAAGGGGACGTGAAGGGCCTGCGCATCGGCTGGCTCGGCAGCATCTGGCCGGACCTGCCCCTGGCACCTGGCGTGCGCGAACTGTGCGAGCCCGCGTTGGCGATCTTCAGCGATCTCGGCTGCATCGTCGATGCGTGCGAACTCGATGTGCCGCGCGAACAGAACTGGTCCGCCTGGCTGCACCTGCGGCAGATGCTGGTGGGCGGCAAGCTGGGCGCGGTGTATGCCGATCCGGCGCTGCGCAAGCGGCTCAAGCCCGAGGCGCAATGGGAGGTCGCGCAGAGCCTGAAGCTCGACGCGGCTGCCATCTATCGGGCGTCGGTGCACCGCTCGAATGTCTTTCGCGCCTTCGTGCGGGCGTTCGAGAGCTTCGACTTCGTGGTCGCACCGACGGCGCAGGTCTTTCCCTTCGATGCGCAGTTGCCGTGGCCCGACAAGGTCGGCGAGGTGGCGAGCGACACGTACCACCGCTGGATGGAGATCGTCACGCCGTTCACGCTCGCCGGCGTGCCCACGCTGAACCTGCGCGCGGGCTTCGGCGACGGCGGCCTGCCGATGGGTCTCCAACTGGCGGGGCCGATTCACAGCGATCTCGCGGTGCTGCGGCTCGGCGACGCCTACGACAAGGCCTGCGGCTGGCGCGACCTTCGCCCGCCAGCGCTCGACGGACTGCCGGCCTAGACCGGCGAGACCACGCCGCGGCCAGCGAAGTGCCCTTCGGCGTTTTCCATGAAGCGGTTCACCGACGCCTGCGTGGCCTCGGGCGACCAGCCGGCCATGTGCGGCGTGAGCAGCACGTTGTCGAGGCCGATCAGCGGCTCGGGGCGCTTGGGCTCGCTCTCGTACACATCGAGCCCCGCTCCGGCGATGCGGCCTGACCGCAGCGCCTGCGCCAGTGCCTCGGTATCGACGACGCTGCCGCGCGAGATGTTCACCAGATAGCCCTCCGGGCCGATCGCATCGAGCACCTTGGCATTGACGAGATGCTGCGTGCCCGATCCGCCCGGCGTCGCCACGACCAGCACGTCGGCCCACTCGGCCAGCGCATCCAGATTGTCGAAATAGCGATGCGGCGAGCCTTCGCGCGGTTTGCGGTTGTGATAGCCGACCGGCATGTCGAAACCCGCAGCGCGCTTGGCGATCTTCTGCCCGATGGTGCCGAGCCCGAGGATGCCGAGCTTCTTGCCCGAAACATTCGGCGGCTGCAGAATCTCTTCGCGCCAGACCCCGTCGCGGCACAGGCGATCGAGCGTGCGGAGGCGCCGCACGATGCCGATCAGCAGGCCGAAGGCATGGTCCGCCACGCAGTCGTCGTTGGTGCCGGCGCCGTTCGCGACCACGATGCCGCGCGAACGCGCCGCATCCACCGCGATGCGTTCATAGCCCGCGCCCATCGCGCACACCAGTTCGAGCCGCGGCATCGCCGCCATCTCTTCGGGTGTGAGGCCGATGACGCCGATGGTCAGCACCGCGCGGTAGGTCGCGCCGTGCGCGGCGATCGCCGCCGCGCGCTCGGCTGGCGTGGGTGCGTAGGTCATCTCGTAGACCGCCGCGATCCGCGCCTGGTGCGCGCTTGAAAGACTGTTCAGGACCAAAAGGGGAATCTTCCCTGACATTCAGCAACTCCTCAAGGAATCAAAGCACGGGCTCGGCCTCGAGCTTCTGCAATCTCCACATCTGCGCGTACTTGCCCTGGCGGGCGAGCAGGCCGGCGTGCGTGCCGCGCTCGACGATCACGCCGCTCTCCAACACGAGAATCTCGTGCGCATCGACGACCGTCGACAGCCGGTGCGCGATCACCAGCGTGGTCTTGTTGCGCGCCGCGCTCTTGAGTTCGGACTGGATCGCGCGCTCGTTGGCCGAGTCCAGCGCCGAAGTCGCCTCGTCGAAGATCACGATGGGCGGGTTCTTGAGCAGCGTTCGCGCGATCGCCACGCGCTGCTTCTCGCCGCCCGAGAGCTTGAGTCCGCGCTCGCCGACCATCGTGTCGTAGCCCTTGGGCGTGTGCGCGATGAACTCGTGGATCCTCGCGGCGCGCGCGGCCTCTTCGACTTCCGCGCGGCTGGCGCCCGGGCGGCCGTAGGCGATGTTGAACTCGATGGTGTCGTTGAAGAGCACCGTGTCCTGCGGCACGATGCCAATCGCCTGCCGCACGCTCGCCTGAGTCACCTTGCGGATGTCCTCGCCACCGATGGTGATGCGGCCCTGCTGGACGTCATAGAAGCGATAGAGCAGCCGCGCCAGCGTGGATTTTCCGGAGCCCGAGGGCCCGACGACCGCGACGGTCTTGCCCGCAGGAATCTCGAAGCTCACGTTCTTCAGGATCGGCCGCGCGGCCTCATAGTGGAAGCTCACGTCCTCGAAGCGCACCGTCGAATCCATGCCCGCCAGCGGACGCGCGCCGGGGGCATCGCGCACCTCGCGGTCCTTTTCGAGCAGCACGAACATCTTGTCGAGGTCGGTCAGGCTCTGCTTGATCTCGCGGTAGATCACTCCGAGGAAGTTCAGCGGGATGTAGAGCTGGATCATGAAGGCATTGACCATCACGAGATCGCCCAGCGTCATGCGCCCGTCGACCACGCCCTGCGTCGCCCGATAGAGCATGGCGACGAGGCTGATCGCGATGACTACCTGTTGGCCCGCATTGAGCAGGCTCAGCGTGGTCTGGCTCTTCACCGCCGCGCGGCGGTAGCGCTCGAGGCTCGCGTCGTAGCGGCTGGCTTCGAAGTCCTCGTTGTTGAAGTACTTGACCGTCTCGTAATTGAGCAGCGAATCGACGGCGCGGCTCTGCGCCATCGTGTCGAGCTCGTTCATCGTCTTGCGGAACTGCGTGCGCCACTCGGTCACCGTCACGGTGAAGGTGATGTAGAACACCAGCGCCGCCAGCGTGATCCAGACGAAGGCCGCATCGAACTTCACCCCGAGCACGGTGAGCACCAGCGTCAGTTCGATGATCGTCGGCACGATGCTGTAGAGCGACATCGAGATCAGCGAATGCACGCCGCGCGTGCCTCGCTCGATGTCGCGGGTCATGCCGCCGGTCTGTCGCTCCAGGTGAAAGCGCAGGCTCAGCGAATGCAGGTGGCGAAACACCTCCAGCGAGATGCGGCGCGCCGCACCTTCGGTCGCCTTGGCGAAGACCAGTTCGCGCAGCTCATTGAAGACCGATGTCGAAAGCCGCAGCAGCCCGTAGGCCAGCAGCAGCCCGATCGGCACCACCAGCAGCGCCGCCGCGCTGCCCGGCTTGATCGACATCGCATCGACCAGGTTCTTGAGCAGCACCGGCACGCCGACGTTCGCGACCTTGGCGCCGACCATGAAGGCCAGCGCCGCGAGCACACGCCACTTGTACTGCCAGAGATAGGGAAACAGCCTGCGAAGCGTCGCCCAGTCGGAGCGGTCGCTCCGCGCGGGCTCGCCGGCCGATACGTGATGAGGGGATGAAATGGCTTCGCCACTGCGGCGCATGGGAGACAATCGTGGATGTTTGTTTCACGAGATTGTGCCCATGTCCGCTTCTCCCAGTGCCAATGTGGCCGCCACTCTCAAGAGCCTGCCCGCCGACATGGAGTTGGTGCTGAAGGTCATCCCGATGCCGGCCGACTGCAATGCCAACGGCGACATCTTCGGCGGCTGGGTCATGGCGCAGTGCGACCTGGCCGGCTCCGTGATTCCGGCGCGCCACGCCAAGGGTCGCATGGCGACGGTCGCCGTCAATGAGTTCATTTTCAAGCAGCCGGTGCGGCTGGGCGACATCCTGTCGTTCTACTCGAAGCTGGTGAAGATCGGGCGCACCTCGATCACGGTCACGGTCGAGGTGTTCGCCGAACGCTTCCACTCGCAGGGCGAGTACATCAAGGTGACCGAGGCCACCTTCACCTACGTCGCGATCGACGACAACGGGCGCCCGAGACCGGTAGCCCAGAGCTGATCCTTCTCTTGCGGGAAACACCGCGGAACCGGCTTTGCCGGGCCGCTGGTGTTGCCCCCGGTCGGGGGTTGGCGAAGCGACACGAAGTGCGCGCAGCCTGGGGGCGAGCTCAAAGTTTCGAGAAGTCTGGCTTGCGCTTTTCCATGAAGGCGGTGAAGGCCTCACGCGCAGCCGGTTCGCGCAGCATGCGGCCGAAGCTCTGGCCTTCCTCGCCCATGCGCTCCAGCACGGCGGATTGCTGCGATTTCTTCATCAGACGCTTGGTCTCGACCAATGCGGTCAGCGGCTTGGCTGCCAGCTTGCGCGCCTGCGCCTGGGCGATGGCGTTGCACTCGGTCGGCGGCACCACGCGGTTGACGAAGCCGATCTCGAGCGCAGCTTCGGCCATGAAGGGGTCGCCCAGCAGCAGTGCCTCGGCCGCACGGTGATAGCCGAACATCTGCGGCACCAGCAGGCTCGACGCCGCTTCGGGACAGAGGCCCAGGTTCACGAAAGGCATGGAGAACGCCGCGTTGTCGCCCGCATAGACGAGGTCGCAGTGGAACAGCAGCGTGGTGCCGATACCCACCGCCGGTCCGCAGACCGCCGCGACGATCGGCTTCGGGAAGCCCGCGATGCCGCGCAGGAAGCGGAACACCGGCGATTCCTGCGTGGAAGGCGGTGCATTGAGGAAGTCGCCGATGTCGTTGCCGGCACTGAAGATCGTGGCGTCGCCCTGGATCAGCACGGTCCGCACCGCGCTGCCCTGCTCGGCCTTTGCCAGCGCATCGGCGAGTTCGGCGTACATCGCACTCGTGATCGAGTTCTTCTTGTCGAGGCGGTTGAAGGTGATGGTCATCACACCGGCTTCGGTGTGGACGAGGATGTCGCTCATGGTGTGTCCTTGCTAAAAAAGCGCGATCAGGCGTCGAGCGCCTCGCGCACGAAATCGAGCCGGTCCTGGCCCCAGAACATCTGCTGGCCGACGAACATGGTGGGCGCGCCGAACACGCCGCGCTCCACCGCTTCCTGCGTGGCCGCCTTGAGGCGGTCCTTCACGTCCTGGGCGTTGGCCAGGGCCAGCATTTTCGCGGCATCGAAGCCGGCTTCCTGCAGCACCGCACCGACGGTCGCCGGATCGTTGAGGTTGCGCGGCTGCACCCACATGGCGCGGTAGATCGCGTCGACGTAGGCGGCGAAACGAGCGGGTTCGTGCATCTGCATGCCCACGGCGCCGCGCATCAGCAGCAGCGTGTTGATAGGGAAGTGCGGGTTGAACTGGAAAGGCACGCCGTAGCGCCGCGCGAAGCGCGCGAGGTCCTTCATCATGTACGGCCCCTTGGCAGGGATCGTCGCCGGCGAGTGATTGCCGGTCGCCTGGAACACGCCGCCGAGCAGCATCGGCTTCCAGACCAGTTCAGCGCCCGCCTCGGCACAGAGGCGCGGCAGTTGGGTGTAGGCGAGGTAGGAAGCGGGGCTTCCGAAGTCGAAGTAGAACTCGACCGGTTTCGTCATGGACTCGTCTCCTCAGAACTTCTCGGACCACGGCCGCAGGTCGAGCTCATGGGTCCAGGCATCGCGCGGCTGCGAATGCAGCATCCAGTAGGCATCGGCGATGTGCTCGGGGTTGAGGATGCCATCCTGCGCCTTCAATGCATAGCGCTCGGGGAAATTGGTGCGGATGAATTCGGTGTCGATCGCGCCGTCGATGATGGAGTGCGCGACGTGGATGCCGCGCGGGCCGAGTTCCCGCGCCATGCTCTGCGCCAGTGCCCGCAGGGCCATCTTCGCGCCGGAGAACGCGCCGAAGTTCGCGCCGCCGCGCAGCGACGCGGTCGCGCCGGTGAAGATGATGGTGCCGCGGTGCTCGCCCTCGGGCAGTTCGCGCGCCACCATTCGCCTGGCCACTTCGCGCCCATTGAGGAAGCCGGAGAAGCAGGCCATCTCCCACACCTTGAAGTATTTGCGTGCGGTTTCGGTCAGGATGCTCTCCGGCACGTTGGCGCCGATGTTGAACACCAGCACTTCGATCGGCCCGACCGTGGATTCGATCTGCTCGACCAGCGCGACGACTTCCTCTTCCTTGCGCGCATCGCTGGCGAAGGCATGCGCCCGGCCGCCTTCGGACGCGATCTGCGCGACCAGCGGCTGGAGCTTCTCCAGCGTGCGACGCGTGACGCAGGTGGCATAGCCCCCGCGTGCGAACCGGCGGGCGATCGCACCACCGGTCGCGTCGCCGGCGCCGACAATCAATGCAGCCTTGGTGGATGCCATGTCGCTCACTCCTTGAAGTAGACGATCTGGTTGCTGGTCGCGAGCAGCGTGCCGGATTCGCTCCACAGCTGCGCCGCCTGGTCAAAGTAGCCGTTGCGGAACTGCTGCCCGGTCGCGCGGCCGAGCAGGTAGCCCGTGCCGATTTCGTGCAGCAGCGATGCGTCGGTGTGGAAGTAGGTCGTGATTGACACGGTGCCGATCGGCACCGGCGTGGCGCGGCGCAGCCACACGCGCGGATAGAAGGTGTCGCTCAGCGCGGCGAGCGATGCGAAGTCCAGCGCGCGCGACGGGTCGTCGCGCAGCCACATCAGCGTTTCGCTATGGTCGCCGCTGCCGTCCCATTGCGTCGGAATGGTGCCGCTGACCGGACGCATCTCGTAGCGCTGCAGCCAGGCGACACCGCGCGGCCCGATCGAGAGGCGCGCTACCGCTTCGGGCGACGGAACGTCGGGCATCGGCAGATCGTTCGCGCTCCAGGTTTCGCGGCGCACGGCCGTGACCACGGTGCCGGTGGTCGTCACCTGCAGATGTCCATCCGCATCCGCCTGCGACATGGCGATGGTCCAGTGTTGCGTCGAGCGGTTGGTGCGGACCGGAATCGCCTGGACCTCGAACGCGCCGGGACCGATCGCAGCGGCGTAGTTCACGGTCAGCGCCACCGGATCGCCGAGCAGGTCGGGATGCTTCAGCACCGACTGCAGCATGATCGCCGCCGTCGTGCCGCCGAAGGGGCCGACCATGTTCCAGTAGTCCTGGCCCATGGTGCCGGTGAAATGCCCCGCCCGGATGTCGCTGTGCACCAGCGCGAGGGTCTTGTCGAGGGGATGTGTCGTCTTCATGGCGCCAGTGTGCCTCCGTGACAAAGAGCGGCGCAGTCGTCTTGGAGACGCCGCGCCTGCTCACAAACCCTGAAGGATCAGACGCGCTCGAAGATTCCTGCGGCGCCCTGCCCCATGCCCACGCACATCGTGACCATGCCGTACTTGAGCTTCTTGCGCTGCAGGGCATGGACCACGGTGGCCGAGCGGATCGCGCCCGTCGCACCCAGCGGATGGCCCAGGGCGATCGCGCCACCCATCGGATTGACCTTCGCCGGATCGAGCCCCAGCGTGTTCATCACGGCGAGCGACTGCGCGGCGAAGGCTTCGTTGAGTTCGAACCAGTCGATCTGGTCCTGCGACAAACCCGCGTAACGCAGCGCGGCCGGGATCGCCTCGATCGGGCCGATGCCCATGATGTGCGGCGGCACGCCCTTGCTCGCGAAGCTCACGAAGCGCGCGAGCGGCTTCAGGTCGAACTGCTTGCAGGCCTTCTCGCTCGCGATGATCAGCGCGCCCGCGCCGTCCGAGGTCTGCGAGCTGTTGCCGGCCGTGACGGTGCCGCGCGCGGCGAACACGGTGCGCAGCTTGGCGAGGCCTTCGATCGTGGTGTCGGGGCGCGCGCCTTCGTCGAGCTTGACGGTGCGTGTCCTGGCGATGACTTCACCCGTCTCCAGATTGGGGATGCGGTCCGTCACTTCGATCGGCGTGATCTCGGCGGCAAACTCGCCGGCCTGCTGCGCGGCGAGTGCGCGCTGGTGCGATTGCAGCGCGAATGCGTCCTGCGCCTCGCGGCTCACCTTCCATTGCTGCGCGACCTTCTCGGCGGTGAGGCCCATGCCGTAGGCGATGCCCACGTCGCCGTCGCGCTCGAAGATCGAAGGCGACAGCGAGGGCGAGTTGCCCATCATCGGCACCATGCTCATGCTCTCCACGCCGGCCGCGATCATCACTTCGGCTTCGCCCACGCGGATGCGATCGGCCGCCATCTGCACTGCAGAAAGGCCCGAGGCGCAGAAGCGGTTCACCGTGATGCCGCCGACGCTGGTCGGCAGGCCCGCGAGCACCGCACCGATGCGCGCGACGTTCAGGCCCTGCTGCGCTTCGGGGATCGCGCAGCCGCAGATGATGTCCTCGATGACCTTCGGGTCGAGGTTTGGCACCGCCGCGAGCGCCGACTTCAACGTGGTCGCTAGCAGGTCGTCCGGGCGGTAGTTGCGGAAGTAGCCGCGATGCGACTTGCCGATCGGCGTGCGGGTCGCGGAGACGATGTAGGCGTCTTGAATTTGCTTGCTCATGGTGTGTGTCCTTAGTTGCGCACGGGCTTGCCAGTGCTGAGCATCCCCATGATTCGCTCTTGCGTCTTGGGATGCACGATGAGCGAGCAGAAGGCCTTGCGCTCGAGCGTCATCAAATATTCTTCCGTGACCAGCGACCCGGCGTCGACGTCACCGCCGGTGACGACTTCTGCGATCAGGCTCGCGATGTGGAAGTCGTGCTGGCTGATGAAGCCGCCGTCGCGCATGTTCACGAGCTGGCCCTTGATGGTCGCGGCGCCGCTGCGGCCCGCAACCTTGAAGGGCCGGCGCAGCGGCGGGCGCCAGCCGGCATCGGCCATCGACCTGACCTGCTGCAGTGCGACGTAGAGCAGTTCGTCCTTGTTCGGCACGATCACGTCGCTGTCCAGCAGGTAGCCGAGCTTCTTCGAATCGAGCGCACCGGTGCCCACCTTCGCCATCGCGGCGGCGGTGAAGCCTTCGGTCAGGAAAGGCAGGATGTCGGTGCCCGTCGACGCAGCGGCGTTCTCGGCGGCGCGCCGTGCGATGTAGGTCAGGCCCCCGGCGCCGGGGATCAGGCCCACGCCGACTTCGACGAGGCCGATGTAGCTTTCCATCGCCGCGACGCGCTTCGCGGAATGGATCGCGAGTTCGCAGCCGCCGCCCAGCGCCATGCCGCGCACGGCGGAGATCACCGGCACGTTGGCGTAGCGGATCTTGAGCATGACCTTCTGAAGCTCTTCTTCCGCACCTTCGACCGCACCGATTCCGGCGACGACGAAAGCCGGCAGCATCGCCTGCAGGTCAGCACCGACCGAGAACATCTCGTCAGGCGACCAGATCACGAGGCCCTTGTAGTCCTTCTCCGCCAGATCGACCGCCGCCGAAAGACCTTCGGCCACGTCGGGGCTGATGGCGTGCATCTTCGAATGGATGCTCGCGATCAGCACTTCGCCGTCGAGCGTCCAGACGCGCACGTCGCCTTCGTCCTGGATCGTGGTGCCGGCCTTGTTCGCGTCGGGCGCGTTGGCGCCGAGCACGCTCTCGGGGAAGAGCTGGCGCTCATGCACCGGCAGGCGGCGCTGCGGCACGAAGACGTTGGCCGATGCGCTCCACGAGCCTTGCGGCGTGTGCACGCCACCGGCTTCCGCCACCGGGCCTTCGAAGACCCACTTCGGCAGCGGCGCGTTCGACAGCGCCTTGCCGCTCGCGATGTCTTCCTGGATCCAGGTCGCGACCTGCTTCCAGCCGGCTTCCTGCCAGAGCTCGAACGGGCCCTGCTTCATGCCGAAGCCCCAGCGCATCGCGAAATCGATGTCGCGTGCGCTCTCGGCGATGGTCGCCAGATGCACCGCCGCGTAGTGGAAGCTGTCGCGCAGGATCGCCCACAGGAACTGCCCTTGCGCGCCTTCGCTCTCGCGCAGCAGCTTCAGGCGTTCGCCGGCCGGCTTCTTGAGCATGCGGCCGTAGACCTCGTCGGCCTTCTCGCCCGAAGGCACGTAGTCGCCCTTCGCGAGATCGAAGCGCAGGATGTCGCGCCCTGCCTTCTTGAAGAAGCCGGCCTTGGTCTTCTGGCCGAGGTTGCCCAGTTCGAGCAGCTTGGCGAGCACCGGCGGCGTCGCGAAGTTCGCATAGAACGGATCGCTCTTCTCGTCGAGGTTGTCCTGCAGCGTCTTGATGACGTGCGCCATGGTGTCCAGGCCCACCACGTCCGCGGTGCGGAAGGTGCCCGAGCTGGCGCGGCCGAGCTTCTTGCCGGTGAGGTCGTCCACCACATCGGGCGTGAGGCCGAACTTCTCGACTTCCTTCAACGTGGCCAGCATGCCGGCGATGCCGACGCGGTTGGCGATGAAGTTGGGCGTGTCGTGCGCGCGAACCACGCCCTTGCCGAGCGTGCTGGTCACGAAGGCTTCGAGCTGGTCGAGCACCTGCGCTTCGGTGGTCGGCGTGTTGATCAGCTCGACCAGGAACATGTAGCGCGGCGGGTTGAAGAAGTGGATGCCGCAGAAGCGCGGCTTGAGCGACTCCGGCAGCGCCTCGCTCAGTTTGGTGATCGACAGGCCCGAGGTGTTCGAGGCCAGGATCGCATGCTTGGCGACGTGTGGCGCGATCTTCTTGTAGAGATCGAGCTTCCAGTCCATGCGCTCGGCGATCGCTTCGATCACCAGGTCGCATTCGCCGAGCTTGGCGAGATCGTCTTCGTAGTTGGCCTGCTCGATCAGCGCAGCGTCGGCCACGTCGCCGAGCGGCGCGGGCTTGAGCTTCTTGAGGTTGTCGATCGCGCGGCTCACGATGCCGTTCTTCGGGCCTTCTTTCGCGGGCAGGTCGAACAGCACGACCGGCACGCGCACGTTGACGAGATGCGCCGCGATCTGCGCGCCCATCACGCCGGCGCCGAGCACAGCGACCTTTTTCACTTGGAATCTGGACATAACAGGGCCTATTGAAAGAGTTCTGATTGATTCGAGGAACCCCGTGGAACCGGCTTTGCCGGGCCACCGGGGTTGCCCCCTTGAGAGGGGAGGCGGCTACACGAAGTGAGCAAGCAACGGGGGAGGATCAAGGCATGCGGCTCCAGGTTTGGGTGCGCCACAAGGGACCGAGGTAGCCGCGCACTTCGAGCTTCTTGCCGCCGTCGATCGGCGTGAAGCTCGCGCGGTATTCCTTGCCGTTCTCGGGATCGAGGATCTTTCCGCCTTCCCAGACGTCCTTGCCCTCGGCCTTCTTGCCGCCGCGGATGATGTCGAGGCCGACCATCGGCTTGCCCTTGCGGTCGTCGGTGCATTCATCGCACGCCGCATCGGGCTTCGCATCCTTGCGGAGCGTCTTCTCGATGCGGCCCTGCAAGCCGCCGGCCGACTCGGCGATCCGGATCTCGGCCTTCGATTCGCCGGTCTTGTCGTCGACGCTGCGCCAGAGGCCCACGGGGCTCATCTGCGCCATCGCCGACGCGCTGCCGGCGACGAGGAGGATCGATGCGAGCAAGGACTTCATGGCGTTCAGGCGAGGGCTGCGTCGGTGTTCATCAGCGGGGCGGCCCCGGCGCGTGCGGTGCGCATCAGCGTCGCGGTCTCGGGGAACAGCTTCGCAAAGTAGAAGCGCGCGGTCTGCAGCTTGGCTTGGTAGAACGGGTCGGTGTTGCCGGCCGCGATCTGGCGCAACGCGGTGCGCGCCATCAGGGCGAAGAGATAACCGAACACGAAGTGACCCGCAACGCGCAGGTAATCGACGGCGGCCGCGCCGACTTCATCGGGGTTCTGGAAGCCCTTGAAGCCGATCTCGGTCGTGAACTTGGTGAGCTGGTCGCCGAGGATCGCGATCGGGGTGATGAACTCGCTCATCTTCTCGTTCACGCCTTCTTCTTCCACCAGCTTGCCGACGAGCTTGCCGAATTTCTTCAGCGTCGCGCCGTTGTTGCCCAGCACCTTGCGGCCCAGCAGGTCGAGCGACTGGATGGTGTTCGTGCCCTCATAGATCATGTTGATGCGGTTGTCGCGCACGAACTGCTCCATGCCCCATTCCTTGACGAAGCCGTGGCCGCCGAAGACCTGCATGCAGGCGTTGGTCGAGATGTGGCCGTTGTCGGTGATGAAGGCCTTCACGATCGGCGTGAGCAGCGCGACGAGTTCGCCGCTGTCCTTGCGTACCTTCTCGTCGGGGTGGCCGTGTTCCTTGTCGAGCAGCAGCGCGCACAGCGACGCGAGCGCGCGGCCGCCTTCGGCATAGGCCTTGGCGGTCATCAGCATCTTGCGCACGTCAGGGTGCACGATGATCGGATCGGCTTCCTTGTCCTTGGCCTTCACGCCCGACAGCGAGCGCATCTGGATGCGGTCCTTGGCGTAGGCCAGCGCATTCTGGAAGGCGACTTCGGTCAGGCCCAGCGACTGGTTGCCGACGCCGAGGCGCGCGGCGTTCATCATGACGAACATCGCGGCCAGGCCCTTGTTGGCCTCGCCGACCAGCGTACCGACGGCGCCTTCGAGCACCATCTGCGCGGTCGCGTTGCCGTGGATGCCCATCTTGTGCTCCAGGCCGCCGCAGTAGATGCCGTTGCGGCTGCCGAGCGAGCCGTCGGCCTTGACGTTGAACTTCGGCACCACGAACAGGCTGATGCCCTTGCTGCCCTTCGGCGCATCCGGCAGGCGCGCGAGCACCAGGTGGATGATGTTCTCGGCCATGTCGTGCTCGCCGGCCGAGATGAAGATCTTGTTGCCGGTCAGCTTGTAGGTGCCGTCGGCCTGCGGTTCGGCCTTGGTGCGCAACATGCCGAGATCGGTGCCGCAATGGGGTTCGGTCAGGCACATGGTGCCGGTCCACTCGCCCGTGGTGAGCTTGGGAAGGTAGGTCTTCTTCTGCTCGTCGGTGCCGTGCGCGGCGAGGGCTTCGTACGCGCCGTGCGAGAGGCCCGGATACATCGTCCACGCCTGGTTGGCCGAGTTCAGCATCTCGTAGAACTGCTGGTTCACGACGAAGGGCAGGCCCTGGCCGCCGAAAGCCGGATCGCACGACAGCGCCGCCCAGCCGCCTTCGATGTACTGCGCGTAGGCTTCCTTGAAGCCCTTGGGCGTCTTCACTTCATGCGTGGTCCTGTCGAGGATGCAGCCTTCCTCGTCGCCGCTGATGTTGAGCGGGAAGGTGACTTCGGACGCGAACTTGCCGCCTTCTTCCAGCACCGCGTTGATGGTGTCGACATCGACTTCGGCATGCCGGGGGATGGCCTTGAGCTCCTCCGTGACATTCAGGACCTCGTGCATCACGAACTGCATGTCGCGAAGAGGCGGGGTGTAGGCGGGCATGTGGAGATCTCCGGAAGTGAAATTTTGAAAAGAGAAGGAAACGGGTTCAGACCGCCGCGCTCAGCGGACGGTCTTCAGACGACGGTCCGTCGGGTCGGCAACGACGCCGGGCGCGTCGGGCGATGCGGAGCGCGCAAGGATGTTGTCGAACCCGGCATTGGCGCGGGCCAGCGATTCGGGTGAGCGCAGGAAGCGCGCCTCATAGTGCAAGGCGAGGATGAGCGCGTGGATCTCGAAGGCGATCTGCTTCTCGTCGGCATCCTCGCGAAGATGGCCTTCGGCCTTGGCCTGCACCACGGCGCGGTACATCGCGGCCAGCCAGGTGTTCACGGAATCGGCGAGCGCGTCGCGCACCGGACCGGGCCGGTCGTCGAACTCGACCGCACCGCTGATATAGATGCAGCCGGAGTCGATCTCGGCCGAGGTGCGCTTCATCCAGTTCGCGAACAAGGCGCGTAGGCGGGGCAGGCCACGCGGTGCTTCGAGTGCCGGATAGAACACCTCCTGCTCGAAGCGGGCGTGATATTCACGCACCACCGAGATCTGGAGTTCCTCGCGCGAGCCGAAGTGGGCGAAGACGCCCGACTTGCTCATCTGCGTGACCTCGGCGATCGCGCCGATCGACAGTCCTTCGAGGCCGATCTGCGCGGCAAGATTCAGGGCCGCATCGATGATGACGGCCTTGGTCTGCTGGCCCTTCTGGGGCGCGCGGGCCGTTTTGGCGGAGGCGGGACGTGGGGACATCGAGCGGTCAGGAAATAAAACGAACGATCGTTCTATTTTGCAGGACTTTTCTCCCATCAGAAAGCCGAAAGACCTTTGATCGCGCTAGGTTTTTCCGGGCCGCGGAACTTCTGCCACCCCGCGCCGACAAAGACAGCTTTGTCTTTTCGAAAGAGGTCCCATGGCGAGGACTGTCGATTCGCAGAAGTCCGTCCACAACGTGCAGCCCAGGAAGCCGAATCGCGCGCGGTGACGCATCCAGCGTGCAGATAGGCGACCCGGCCGACCACGTCGCCAGCCAAGATCGCCACATCGGAGTCCAGTCCCTTCGGAACCTCGAAGGTCGAATTCAGCGTGCAGGTCCGAAAGAATCAAAGCTTCATGGTCAATCAATGCGCGTGGGCCGTTGCAACCGCCAGGACGCGCGCAACCGGCACTCCTTGTTCGAGAGCCACTCGCGGTGTCAAGCCGCCGAGCGCCGGCGTCGGGGTCTCGAGAAAGTCGAGGATCTGCCAGCAATTCCGCGTACCCAGAGATTGGCCGATCCGCCGAATAGAGGACCAAGCCGAAGCCTCGAACTGCCATCGAGGCACCCTCACTACGCCGTCCGGGTCATCAAACCCGATGCACTGGCCGCCACTAATCCAAGCCGCGATCGTCGAGCCCTCTACACCCATGATCAACCCAGCCTCCTCGACCGTGACCATATCCGCCGCCCGCAAGCGCTCACGACGGTACTTCTGCCCTTCTCGGAGCAAGGCCGCCGCCTGAGCGGCTGTCGCGTAGATATCCTTGGTCATGTCCGACGTCCGTCCTTCCGATCTGGCACATGGAGCACCAAGCCCGGATCGAAGTTGCTGTTTTCCGTCCTGCCGCTCCAGTTGACGTAGCCGCGGGGGTTGCAAACGACGCGGCAACAGCCCACTCGATAGTCAAAGCTCTGATGCATGTGACCGTGCACCCAGAGCACAGGCACGTCGAAGAACGCCTCAGGTAGCTCGCTCACGAAAGCGGCCGATACCCAGTCCTGCGCGTATCGCTCGGCAAGCGAGCCGCGATGCGGAGCATGGTGCGTAACGACGACAGTGGGTCCTTCAAACGGCTCCGAGAGCATGTCGGTCAGCAATTTGCGCTGCCTGAGGTGAATGCGGCGCGTGTCCGCGGCCTTGAGCTTCCGCCCATCGCGAGCACGCCAGGTATCGGGCTCTGCGAATTCATCGGCAGCTCGAATTAGGGCGTAGTCGTTCATGAGGTTGGTTGCCATCCTCATGCTCACAGAGGCGTCGCTGCGCCGGCCGCCTGGCGTGTCAATTTCGAGCTCCAAATCCGTCCAAAGCGTCGCGCCGAGGAAGCGCACCCCATCGATCACGACTTGGTCGCCATCAAGAAGATGGACGCCGAGGGACAAGGCCGCCGCGCGCGTCTCCGCGAGCGCTTGGTCCATTCGAGTGTCGTAGAACTCATGGTTGCCCGGGACGTAAACCACTGGCTTGCCGCCAAAGCGTGCGACGTCGCCAGCCCAACGAGCGGCTTTGACCGCAGGGGAATGAATGTCGCCGGCCAGAATCGCTACATCGAAGTCCAAGCCATCCGGTAGCTCGAACGGTGCGAACTCCAGATGCAGGTCGGAGAGGATCAGTAGTTTCATTTCGCCAAACCCCAATCACTAGCGGATTTCCAGATTGAGCACTTCCAGTCCCGGTGGCCCTCCTCGAATGTGTCCGCACGATGCTCGGGGCATAGCGATGCCCAAGGACCCTGGTCGTTGTTGATCTCTGACGGCGCACCGCCGACGATGCACAGGTTTCTAAGCTTCACCTCGAGCTGCAGGACGAGTTCGTTGATCGCGAGGGCGACTGGATCATGTCCCTCAGCAGCCGCGCATTCGAAACGATGCACCTCAGTCGGCCGATGGATGTTGACCGCAACGCGTCCCTTGCCCTCCATCAGATAGGCGAGGCGGGGCGAGCCCAACTTCTCCCGCACCCTCGTCCAGTGGAAGCCGCGCTTGTCCACGCCGAGGAGCGCATCGACGTCTTCGCAGGCCTCGGCCAAGGGCGGGAGCCACCCGCGGAAGAATGTGTAAGCGCGGCGACGCTCCTCCCCTTCGAGCGGGAACATGTAGGGGAAGCGGGCCTGCAGGGTCTCTGGCGTGACGTCGTTCATGTCAATTCAGCTCCTGACCACAAACACCGAGATCTCGTCGCCGCCGTCCCCCTTCGGCTTCGGGGGGCCCGCCGCACGGCCCGCTGGCACTTCGAAATCCGCGTCCTCGAAGTGACGACGGCCCTTATAGGCGGCCGCCCCCAACGCACGCTCGCAGGCCATGCGGATCTGGCGCGGCGTCAGCCACGCCAGCCGGCAGATCTGCAGGTTTGTCGGACGCGCGAAAGTCGCGCGGACGCTCTCGACCGGCACCGTACGCTCCAGCGTCGCCTGGAAGATGCTGTGGGCCAGCACCAGGCGGCCGTCGATGTCGGGCTCCTCGATGAAGAACTCGAGAAAACGAGAGCGCACGGGCGCGCTGATGCGTTCCGCGTCGTTGGCCGTCGCCACATAGATCACGTAACTCGCGTCGAACTCGAAATCCGCGCTCATGTCCTTCACCTTGGAGGCCGTGACCGGCTCGAGCAGGGTGAGCAACGCATCAACAGGGCGGTAGTTGTTGCTGCCCTGGGCGCCCTTGTCGATCTCATCCAGCAAGACGATCGGATTTGCCTGTTTGCCGAGCACGATGAGCTCCCACAGCGCGCCGACCGCCGTGTTACCCCAATGTCGCTCCGAGCCTCGCAAGCCCGAGTTCGACTGGGGGTTGTCAAAGGCCTGCCGATGGATCGCGGTCTGGAGAACCTCCGCCAGCTGGTGCGTGAAATGCGTCTTGCCGACGCCGGGTGCGCCAAGCAACAAGATCGGCGGGAGCACCGGCGGCCGCCCCGTCAGGTCCGCGAGCGCAAGCGCGCGCCCGATCGCTTCGACGACGGGAGCGAAGTTCGGCATCTCCGAAACCAGCCGCGCAAGATCCTCGCGCCAGGCCGGTGGCCGAGCGATTGAGCGCCAGGGTCCTTCAGCCATGGCCTTGGCGAAGTGCCGCAGGTCTCGCGCCACGACATCCTTGTCGCCGCTCGCAGGGTTGTTCTTTAGCGCATCGAAGCGTTCGCGTGCGGCCTGCCAATCGAACACGGCAACACTGTCAGCTGGTGCAGGCGGTAGTTCGTCGGGCACCGTCAATGCCAGCGCAGCCTGGTACGGCGTCAAGGAAGGTCGATGTGCCGGCGGAGGTGATGGCTTGGCGGCATTCTCCGCCTTGATCCTTTCCTCCTCGCTCAGTCGCCTCGCCTTGTACGCGGCATCGGCTGCGGCGCGAGCACGAGCCGCTTCCTCGTACTCCAGTCGTTCTCTCTCGAGAGCTTCGAGCTCCAGCTGCTCGACCAGCACCGCCGGCACGAGGAGATGAACATCCTTGGGGAGAGCTTCCGGACCGACTGCGTTCCGGTGGACACCGTAACCTGGCGGGATCCTGTTGGGCTTCTTCTTGCTGACCATTCTGGGCTCCTGGCGGAGCCGGATGGATCAGCTCCTTAAGACTGGGAAATGAAGTTGGACATCGGTGGGCGTGCGATCACTACCTGCTTCGAATTTCGTTCCGAGATGCGCGAGCCCATCGACATGCACGCGCCCACGCGCATGCCGATGGCGGCGCGCTCTGTGGTGATTGCGTGGTTCAGCATGTCGATTTCAAAAAGTCTTGAAGGATGGACGCATCTTAAGAGCCGCATCGGTTCATCCGCAAGTGCGCGTGTCGCGATGGGCCAACACAAATGATTGGGGTCACCGAGTCGATGGCCGTGCTCGTCGCGCTGAACTGGGCACAGCTTGCCGCGCCGGCCCGTGTTGGGGCTCTTCTTCGCCTACGTGATCTTCCTGCAGGGCTCGACTCCTTTCGAAACCCGTCGCCATGCCAGGGAGATGCAGGCCCAGCGCGACCTGGGCGACAAGGCGGAAGCATCGCGATTCATCGAACTGCGCAACTTCCTCCAGACGCAGGACAACACGCACATGGCGCGCAACGCCGAGCGGGACGACACGCTCCTGGCGCGCATCGCGCAGCTCGAAAAACGTCTCGATCAGAGCGCTTCGCTGTCGGCGGCCCGAGCCGGCCGCCTGGCAAAGATCACTGACGTGCCGTTCAGAGCTTGAACGGAATCACTTCCTGCCGCTGCTCGCCCAGGCCTTCGATGCCGAGCGTCATCACGTCGCCCTTCTTCAGGTACAGCGGCGGCTTCATGCCGAGGCCCACGCCGGGCGGCGTGCCGGTGGTGATGACGTCGCCGGGCATCAGCGTCATGAACTGGCTCAGGTAGCTCACGATCCTGGCGACGTTGAAGATCATCGTCTTCGTGTTGCCCGTCTGCATGCGCTTGCCGTTGAGGTCGAGCCACATCGAGAGCTTCTGAGGATTGGGCACGTCGTCACGCGTGACCAACCAGGGGCCGATCGGGCCGAAGGTGTCGCAGCCCTTGCCCTTGTCCCATGTGCCGCCGCGTTCGATCTGGTATTCGCGCTCGCTCACGTCGTTGACGACGCAGTAGCCGGCGACGCAGTTCAGCGCATCCTTCTGCGACACATAACGGGCGCGCGCACCGATCACCACGCCGAGCTCGACTTCCCAGTCGCTCTTGACCGAGCCCTTGGGCAACATGACCGGATCGTCCGGGCCCTGGATGCAACTCGTCGCCTTCATGAAGACCACCGGCTCGGCGGGAATGGGCAGTCCCGATTCCGCTGCGTGGTCCGCGTAGTTGAGGCCGATGGCGATGAACTTGCCGACGTTCGCCACCGGCGAGCCGTAGCGCGGCTTGCCCTTGACCAGCGGGAGCTTGTCGACCTTGACCTTGCGCAGCTTGGCAAGCGCGGCGTCGCTGAGCTGCTCGGGTCCGATGTCCTTGACCACCGCGCTCAAGTCGCGCAGCTTGCCGTCACCATCGATGAGGCCCGGCTTCTCCTTGCCCGGGTTGCCATAGCGAACGAGTTTCATCAGTCTGTCCTTTCTTTGTGCTTGATGTCAGTGTCAGTAAGTGGAGCGGCCGCCCGAGAGGTCGAACACGGCGCCAGTCGAGAATGAGCATTCTTCCGTGCAGAGCCAGGCGACCATCGCGGCGATCTCCTCGATCTTGCCAAAGCGCCCCATCGGGATTTTCGACAGCATGAAGGCGATGTGGTCCGGAGTCATCTGGTCGAAGATCGCGGTCTTCACCGCGGCAGGCGTCACGCAATTGACGCGCACGCCCGTGTCGGCGAGTTCCTTGCCGAGCGACTTGGTGAGCGCGATCAGGCCCGCCTTGCTGGCGCTGTAGGCGCTGGCGTTGGGGTTGCCGTCCTTGCCTGCGACCGAGGCGATGTTGACGATGCGGCCATAGCCTTGCGAGCGCATCTGGCCGACGACCTCGCGGCAGCAGATGAAGGGCCCGTTCAGATTCACATCCATCACCTGCCGCCACGCATCGACCGGATAGTCCCAGAGCCAGGTGTTCGGCCCGGTGATGCCGGCGCTATTGACGAGCGCGTCAATGCGCCCAGCCTGCGCCAGCGTGGCCGCGACCGCCTTGGCAACCGAAGGCTGCTGGGTCACGTCGACCGTTAGTGCGAAAGCCTTCGCGCCCAGCGACCACGCTGCTTTGGTCGCCGCCTCGCCGTTGCTGTCCCAGATGGTCACGCTACCGCCCGAAGCCAACAGGCGCTGCGCAATGCCGTACCCGAGTCCGGTCGCACCGCCGGTAATGACGGCATGCCGGCCGGAGAAGTCGAGCTGGTTCATCGAAAACTCCTAGAAACCTTGGCCTTCAGACGAAGGTGGGGGTCAGCGTCAAGCGCGGTGTTCAAGGGGTTGAACTGGCGCGCTGGCCGTCGACGTATTGCTTGATAGCCTCCAGCGGCGCACCGCTGGCGCTGACCACAAAGTAGGACGGTGACCAAAGCGTACCTTTCCGGTAGCGCTGGGCAACCTCGGGGCAGTCTATGCGCAGCAAGCGGCTCGATGTGCCCTTGAGCGCATTGACCAGCACCGACACGGAATGCTTGGGCGGGTATTCGATCAGAAGGTGGATGTGATCCGACTCTCCCTTGCACGCGATGAGCTGCGCGCCCATTGCCGTGCAGACTTTGGCGAAATGTCCCTGCAGCCAGGTAAGCGCCTCGCCGTCGAACACTTTGCGCCGATACTTTGTCATGCAGACCAAATGTATGACGAGCCTCGAAACCGAGTGCCTTTCCCTGCGCAATTCTTGAACTGACATCAGAGCAGACCAATCCTTTACAATGACCCGCATGCTGGTCGTTTACCGCTATCGGGTCAAGTCGTTGACAGGCCTGCTTTCCAAGCAGGCTCGAGTTGTAAATTTCGTCTTCAACTACTGCAACGACCGGCAAAAGGATGCTCTGCGCTTTGGCCGGCGCTGGCTCACCGGGTTCGATCTGAACAAACTCACCACCGGAAGCGGAAAGGAACTTGGCTTGCACTCCGGCACCGTCAACGCGGTGTGCGAGCAATATGCCAAGTCGCGCAGCCAGAAGAAGCGTCCATTCCTGCGCTACCGGAGTCGCAGCAAATCGCTGGGCTGGGTACCCATGAAAGGTCGCGACGTCAAGGAAACGCCCGAAGGCTTCCACTTCCACGGCCGCGAGTTCAAGGTCTTCAAGAGTCGGACGCTGCCCCCGGGCGCCAAGATCAAGGACGGCACGAACTTCGCGCAAGATGCACGCGGCAATTGGTTCTTGAACGTGTGCATCGAAGTGCCTAACGGGCAGATGCGGGAGTTCCTCAACGGTGTAGGTATTGATTTGGGCCTGAAAGACTTCGCCACCCTGTCCACCGGCGAGAAGATCAACAATCCGGCGCATTTGCGCCAACTCGAGGAAAAGCTCGCTACCGCCCAGCGCGCGGGCAAGAAGCGCCAAGCGGCCAGCGTGCACGCAAAGATCGCCAACAGCCGACGCGACTTTCTGCACAAGCTCTCGACACGCATCATGCGTGAGTTTGACTACGTCGCGATCGGCAATGTGTCGTCCGCAAAACTTGCCAAGACCACGTTGGCAAAGAGCGTCTTGGACGCATCGTGGTCGTCCTTCCGGCAAATGCTCGCGTACAAGGCGATTGCGCATGGCGCGGGCTACGAGGAAGTCAACGAGGCATGGAGTACCCAGACCTGCAACGCATGCGGCGTAGTCGCCGGTCCGAAAGGGCGTGCGGGACTGAATGAGCGCAACTGGACCTGTGGCTGCGGTGTGGAGCACGACCGCGACGTCAACGCCGCCAGAAATATCTTGTTGCGCGGTTCCGGACATGGAACCCCTGTAGAGGGAATCCCCGTCCATTGGGGCGGTGGAGTATGTCAAATGGTGATGCCGCCGTCGACCGAGTAGGCCTGCCCGGTGACGAACTGTGATTCGTCGCTCGCGAGGAAAACGATCAGCGGAGCGATCTCTTCCGCCTGTGCGAGACGACCCATCGGCTGCCTCGCGATGAAGGCCTTGCGCGCTTCCACCGGATCGGCATTTGCGTTGATGCGGTCGGAGAGCGACGGCGTATCGACCGTGCCCGGGCACACCGCGTTGCAGCGGATGCCCTGCGCCACGTAGTCCGCCGCGATGCTCTTGGTCAATCCGATGACGGCCGCCTTGGTGGTGCCGTACACGCAGCGGTTGGGCAGCCCCTTGATGCTCGAGCACACGCTGGCCATATTGATGATGCTGCCCTGCCCCTTCGCGAGCATGCCCGGCAGCACCGCCTTGATCATGCGGAACTGCGCGCGCACGTTGAGGTGGAAGGCGAAGTCGAGGTCGTCGTCGCTCGCCTGCAGCGCCGCGCCGTTGTGCACCACGCCCGCGCAGTTGAAGAGCACGTCGAGCGCGGGAACGCCCTTGACGAAGGCGTCGATCGCGTCCTTGTCGAGCACATCGAGCTTCGCGGCGTGGATGTTGGCGATGCCGGCAAAGCGCTCCAGCAGTTTCTCGTTCACATCGGTTGCCCAGACCTGCGCGCCTTCGGATGCGAGTGAGAGCGCGCTCGCGTGGCCTATGCCCTGCCCGGCCGCGGTCACGAGCGCGGTCTTGCCCTGGAGTCTCATGGAGTGTCCTCGTTGAAGCTGTCGAATGGCGTTCTGCCGCAGCGAGCGAAGCCTTCAGGGTTTCGCCCGATGGCTGCCGTCCGATCGGCTCCGTATTCTGAATTGGCCTGACCACTTGTCCAATTCAGGGACAACCCTATAGCGCCATTCACACGCCCCCGCCGTGCCTCTCCAGACCGTCGAGCCCCGTCGCCTCTACCGGCAGATCGCAGACCAGCTTCGCGCGCTGATCGCGGCAGGCGAGTTCGCGGCCGGCGACCGTCTGCCGGCCGAGCGGGATCTCTCCAACCAGCTCGGCGTGAGCCGCCCCTCGGTACGCGAAGCACTCATCGCGCTGGAGGTCGAAGGCTGGGTCGAAGTGCGGACGGGCTCGGGCGTCTACGTGCTCGACCGTTCGCATCGCGCCGCCGAGCCCGTCGCCGCCGCGGAATGGGGTCCGCTCGAACTCATTCGCGCGCGTCGCGTGATCGAGGGCGAGACCGCCGCGCTCGCGGCGACGCTTGGCAAGCGCAGGGACGTCGACGCGATGACGCGCGCGATCGATGCCATGCGCGACATGGCCGACCGCAACGTCATGCCGCTCGAAGGCGACCGGGCCTTCCACCTCGCGATCGTCGATGCCTGCGGCAACGTGGTGCTCTCCGAGACGGTGCAGGCCTTCTGGGATTCGCGCAAGGGCCCGATCTTCACGAGGCTCGGCGGCTACTTCGAAACCGTGAAGTCGTGGCGCAGCGCGATCGCCGAGCACGAAGCGATCCGCGACGCCATTGCGGCCCGCGATGCGGACGCCGCGCGCCGCGCCATGCACGAGCACATGGACAGGTCGCACCAGCGGTTCAGCGCGAGCTGGCGAAAGGCGAGATGACCACCCCCGTTGCTTGCTCACTTCGTGTAGCCGGCCGGCTGCAATGCAGGCAGCCCATCGGAATGACAAAAGGACAAAACCCATGAACCCCTTTATCCGCCTCCATCCCGCCGACGACGTCGTGATCGCGCGCGGGCAGTTGCTCGGCGGCACGCCCGTCGAAGGCGTGACCGCACGCGGGCTGATCCCGCCGGGCCACAAGATCGCAGTGCGTGCGATCGCGCAGGGCGAACCGGTGCGGCGCTACAACCAGATCATCGGCTTCGCGAGCCGGCCGATCGCGGCTGGCGAACACGTGCACACGCACAACCTCGACATGGGGCCGGACAAGGGCCACTTCGACCGCGACTACGCCTTCGGCGCCGACGTCAAGACGCCGCCCGCGCGACGCGAAGCCAGCTTCATGGGCATCCGACGTGCGGACGGCCGCGTGGCGACGCGCAACTACATCGGCGTGCTGACCAGCGTCAACTGTTCCGCAACGGCAGCCCGCGCGATCGCGGACCACTTCTCGCGCAAGACCAACCCGGCAGCGCTCGCGGACTTCCCGAATGTCGATGGCGTGGTGGCCCTCACGCACGGGACCGGCTGCGGCATGGACGCCGGCGGGCTCGGCATGCAGATTCTCGAACGTACCCTGACCGGCTATGCGACACATGCCAACTTCGCGGCCGTGCTCGTCGTCGGGCTGGGCTGCGAGGCGAACCAGATCAATGCATGGCTCGCGACCGGCAACCTCCAGGAAGGCGAGAACCTGCGCGTCTTCAACATCCAGGACACCGGCGGCACCCGCAAGACCGTCGAGAAAGGCATCGCTCTGATCAACGAGATGCTGCCGCGCGCCAATGCAGTGGAGCGGGAACCCTGCAGTGCGTCGCACATCACGATCGGGCTGCAGTGCGGGGGCTCGGACGGCTATTCGGGCATCAGCGCCAATCCTGCCCTGGGTGCGGCGGTGGATCTCCTGGTGGCGCATGGCGGCACCGCGATCCTGTCCGAAACGCCGGAGGTGTACGGCGCCGAGCACCTGCTGACGCGCCGCGCGGTGCGCCGGGAGGTCGGCGAAAAGCTCGTCGACCGCATCCGCTGGTGGGAGCACTACACCGCCATCAACGAAGGCGAGATGAACAACAACCCGTCGCCAGGCAACAAGGCCGGCGGGCTCACGACCATCCTCGAGAAGTCGCTGGGCGCGGTCGCCAAGGGCGGCACCAGCAACCTCGAAGCGGTCTACGAATACGCCGAGCCGGTGACTGCGCACGGCTTCGTCTACATGGACACGCCGGGCTACGACCCGGTCAGCGCCACCGGGCAGGTGGCAGGCGGCGCGAACATGATCTGCTTCACCACCGGCCGCGGCTCCGCCTACGGCTGCGCGCCTTCGCCTTCGCTCAAGCTCGCGACCAACTCGGCGCTCTGGCAGCGGCAGGAAGAGGACATGGACATCAACTGCGGCGAGATCGTCGAGGGCACGGTGTCGATCCAGGAGATGGGCCAGCGCATCTTCGATCTCGTGCTCGCAACGGCCTCGGGCGAGGCCTCGAAGAGCGAGAAGCACGGCTATGGCCAGAACGAATTCGTGCCGTGGCAAGTTGGCGCAGTCATGTAAGAAAGAGACCTCATGTCCAGAACCATTCAGGCGTCCACGCTGCGAAAGCAGGTCGCAGCCATCGTCCAGGCCGCCGGCAGTTCCCCCGCCGAGGCCGAGCAAGTCGCATCCAACCTCGTGCTGGCCAACCTGAGCGGGCACGATTCGCACGGGGTCGGCATGGTGCCGCGCTATGTCGATGCAGTGGCCGAAGGCGGCCTCAAGCCGAATGCATCGGTGAAGGTCAGGCTCGATGCGGGCGCGATGCTCGCGCTCGACGGGCAGCACGGCTACGGGCAGATCGTCGGCGTGCAGGCGATGGAACTCGGCATCGCACGCGCGAAGGAGCACGGCAGTTGCATCGTCTCGCTCGCCGAATCGCATCACCTGGGGCGGATCGGGCATTTCGCCGAGATGGCGACCGCGCAAGGGCTGGTGTCGATGCACTTCGTCAACGTGTTGTCGCGGCCGGTGGTCGCGCCGTGGGGCGGCGGCGACGGGCGCTTCGGCACCAACCCCTGCTGCATCGGCGTGCCGCTCGCGGGTGCGGAGCCTTTCATCCTCGACTTCGCGACCAGCCGCGTGGCGCAAGGCAAGATGCGCGTGGCGCACAACAAGGGCGAACGGGTGCCCGCCGGCTACCTCATCGACGAGCACGGCGCGCCGACCACCGACCCGGGCGTGGTCGTGGTGCCTCAGAGCAATGGGCTTTTCGGTGCGCTCATGACCTTCGGCGAGCACAAGGGCTATGGCATGGCGGTGGCCTGCGAACTGCTCGGCGGCGCGCTGACGGGCGGCGGCACATGGCATCGGCCGGCCGACGCGGCGCGCACCGTGCTCAACGGGATGCTCACCGTCCTCATCGATCCCGCGAAGCTCGGCACACAGGCCGCCTTCGAGCAGGAGGCCACGTCCTTCATCGAGTGGCTGCGGCAGAGCCCGCCGGGCGCCGGTTTCGATTCGGTACAGATTGCCGGCGAACCCGAGCGCAAAGCCCGTGCGGCCCGCGAGCACGACGGAATCTGGCTCGATGACGCGACCTGGAGCGAAATCGTCGAGGCGGGCAAAAAGGTCGGTGTCCCCGTCGCCTGACGGGTTTGCGATGCGTTTGCGCGCCCCGCAGCATCGCCGGCGCGACGGGCGATTGTTTCCAATTTGGTGACGCCGCGCTTCTTTTTCTGAGGGTTTTTACCTAGCAAATGCGCGCAAACTTCATTCCACGGACCAGCCAACACGCTGATCTGGGCGAACAGGCACTGAGCGCTGTGGCCTCCAGAAGGATGGCGACACACCCCGCGACCGGTTCGGAATCGTCCAAACGCATTCAAGGAAAACCTGACATGAACACCTCGAAGATCCTCGCAGCGGCTGCTCTCTCCCTCCTGGCCGTCGCTGGCGCCAACGCCGAAACCTATGACGGCGTCCATCCCCTGACCAGCGCGAACAGCCGCGCCGAAGTTCAAACTGGCGCCGTGGCTGCCGCTCGCGCCGGCAACGCTTACGGCGATGCCGCCGACGCCGGCGTGGAAGCCGTCGCCTCGACGACCGATCGCACCGCCGTGCGTGAACAGGCTGTCGCAGCCGCGCACAACCCGCTGCAAAGCCTCGATCGCCGCGCGTTCTACCGCGACCAGGTGCCTGCGGCGTACAGCAAGCCGAAGGTGTCGTTCACCCGCCAAGCCGCCCTGTAATCCATACCGGGGCAATGAAAAGCCGGAACCGCAGCGATGCGGCTCCGGCTTTTTTCATGTGCGCTCACCGCGCGTCGCGGCGATCGTCGGCGGCTTCCATCTGCCGGTTCAACTGCGCGCGGACATAGTCCACGTGCTGACGCAGCGTGTAGACCCGGTCCGAGAAGTCCAGCGGGAACTTGGTCCCGATGATCTCTTCCTCGATGTGGTCGAGCCGTGACAGCGCCTGGCTGCGCTCTGCGGCGTCGAGCTTGCGCGACGCGAGATCCTGTTCGAGAAACTTCAGTTCGCCGTAGCGCCGGTACAGCCGGCTGCGGCGTCGCCAGCCGATGACTCCCGGCAGCACGCGCCCGAGCGGCACCAGAATTGCCACCAGCGGCACCACGAGCAGAAGCAGCCGCTGCACGTAGTTGGCGGCCCAGAACGGCAGGTAGTTCTGCAGGAACGGCCGGCCATGCTTGAAGTACCGATCGGCCTGGTCCGACAAGGGGAAGTCGGTCCCTTGCGGACTCGGGAAATCGTCCGGCCGATTGATGAGGCTGGGCTGCCGATGCACCTGCCGCGCGGCTTCGAGCAGCAGATAGGCCAACGCCGGATGCAATTCATCGCGCACCACGAGATTGGCCGTCGTCGCCAGCAGACTGATGTCTTGCGCGGGCAGGTCGAGCTTCGGATTGACGGAGCCTCGCTTCAGGCTGACCGGCCGGAAGTACGGATAGCGGCGCGCAAGACCCTCGACGTGATCGAGCGATGCCAGCCGCACGGCCGGATCGGCAAGCAGCCTCTGCACGGCCGGCGCCTGCGGCGCCGCGATGATGATCACCGCATCCACCTCGCCCTTTGCCAGCTGGTCGGCGGCTGCAAGGCCGCCAGAGCTCACGAAGGTCGTGCCGTCGGCCGTGCCCTGCTGTCCGTCCGGCACGGTGATGCCGTAGACGGCCAGCAACTGGTGCGCGACCTGGTAGTTGCCGCTGCCCGCGACGCCCACTGCGATGCGCTTGCCCGCCAACGCTTCGAGTCCCTTGGACACGTCGAGCGTGCGCGTGAAGATCCAGACCGGCTCGAAGGCCACCGTGGCCAGCGAGCGCAGCGGCGTCGAATCGACCGTTGCATCGGGGTCGAGCGCGAGGACGCCGGTGCCGCCCTGCACGAGCGCCACCTCGACCGTGCCGTCGTTGAGCCGCTGCAGGTTTTCAACGCCACCGCTGGACGGCCTCAATTCCAGCCGGATGCCTTCGGCCTTCAGCAACTCCTGATAGCGCAGGCCGAAACGGTGGTAGGCGCCATCGGTGGCGCCGGTGCTCATCACGAGCATGCGCGGCGGCAACGGGCTCAGGTAGCGCACGACGAGCCAGATCGCCACGACGAGCGCGGCGACCAACGCCAGCCAGAAGACGAGTCGTCGGCCCGTGGGCAGCGTTGGCATTGCCGGAGTCTTCATGCGTCATCAGACACTCGCGTTGGGATCTCTGCATTCTGCCCACGAACTGTTGCAATGTCGTCGCGGACCCGCCCCGGGGTTGCGCTAGGCTTCGCGCGTCTTTCGATTTCAAGGAGGTACGAATGAACCGCTTCACGCGACAGGGTCTGGCACTGGCCTTGATCGGCGCGCTCGGTTGCGCGCACGCGCAGGGCCTCGACGCACTCAAGGGGCTCGCCGGAGGCGCGAGTCCGGGCGCCGGATCGATGGCGTCGGGCAGTCTCGGCAACGCCGCGGGCGTGCTGGAGTACTGCCTGAAGAACAACTACCTCAGCGGCGCAAGCGCCTCGTCGATCAAGGATCAACTCATGGGCAAGATTCCCGGCGGCCAGCCGGCTTCCGACGCGGGGTATGTGGATGGGTCGAAGGGAATCCTGACCAGCAGCGACGGCAAGAAGATGGACCTGACCGGCGGCGGGCTCAAGGCCGAGCTCACCAAGAAGGCCTGCGACTTCGTCCTGAACCAAGCCAAATCGATGATCTAACAAAGGACTCCTAGCAGGTAGCTTCACAAGCCGAGTCCAGCGCCCGGATAGTACTTGGCGTATCCGAGCACCGCCCCTGAGAGAGGGATGTGGGCCTGTAAAGTTTGTGCACACTCCCCTTTGTCAACCGGTGGCTGAACCAGCCCTTTGATGGACCGATAGTCGTAGTCACGCATCCCGCGCGCTCATCGTCTGTATGGTTGTCGTCGCGGTATGCGTCGGACTGGACATCCACTGTGTACGTGAACGAGTTGAGCCGCATCTCACTGCAGGGTGCGCGCAACCCTCCCGGGCCCATCCGGGCGAACACAAGACACCCAATGAGAACAATGACGCAATCCGCCACTCGTCGATCGAGGTGACGACACGATCGACTGCAAACGAGTTCTCCCAGATTGCGAAGGATTGTTTTTCGGATCGGCGTCGTGACTGCCCGCGCCTCAACAGGCATTGCGAAGAGTAGCAACCCATCGCAATTGAATGTCACATGATTCTGCAGAGCCTACTGCGAAAAGTCGCAACTCGTCGCAGTTGACGACTGCGATGCGCTTGGACACCGAGCGTCCACCATTGATCAAAAAAACGAGCCGAACTGCGACGAAATCAGGATTCTTCGCAATTACCGGTTTGGTTGATATTGAACCGGTCGCGGAGTAGAAGTCGCCGACTGCCGCGACATTCCCCGGTCTAATTGCGAAGAGCTGCGACTCTTCGCCGGTTAATACCCGATTTGTATCCAAAATACTTCGCAGTTCTTAGCCATTTGGGTGGGAGACCACTGATGGCCGACTTTTCGCGATGCCGGCCGAAAACATTTGTCAACGCGAAGATTCTTCTACCGAGAATGAGGCTCCGCAGGCGTCGTGCTTGTTGGGGGCCCCGCCTTCTCCGAACGCGTTCTTGGCGAGGCTGCCCGTAATCCTCACCTTCCAATATTTGACGAATGAGCATTTCAAATTACCCATCATCTCCTACGCAACAACTGAGTGTCTGGTATGCCAAAGCGGTCATACCCGTGTCGGACAAGACGGCAACCAAATACCAGCGGTGCTACCGCATGCTTCAGACACGGACGGCCCTCGCGCTCGGGGTCGAACCCGCCGATGTCACGCCGACCCAGATCCTTAACGACCTGGATACTGATCCGACTCTCGCTATAGGAACCAAGTGCGTCTACCGGTCAGCAATCGTTTGGGCACTGAATCAGCCCGACTACGACTTTCATGATCAAGATCGCAGTGAGGGCTTGGAGGCTGTGCGCGACTTCAATCCGCGCCTGAGCCGGTCCAAGGACAAGATCGCCGACGTGATCTCGCGGCGCTCACGGGAGAGCGCCCGATTCATTCCGGAGGCCGACCTCAAGCCCATCCTCGACGGGCTGCTCTCGGCCAACCGCTCCAAACAAGATTGGGCGGCCAAGACCACGACCTGGCTCATCGCCGGTCTCGCAACGGGCGCGCGTCCGGGCGAATGGGAGAACGCGTACTGGCAGGACCGTGAGCGGGGAATCCTGCGCCTGCCCAACGCGAAGCTCAAGAAGCAGCCCCCGATCGCCTGGGCTCATATTCCCCAGCGCTTGCTCACTCGCGCCGAGGCGGATCTGGCGGCAATGGCCGAGGCGGACCCCGGCAGCGTCACCGCGGTCCTCAAGGCCGCCGAATGCGACATGACACTGGTCGCGCGAAATTTCGCGTTCTTCGACGAGGCCGAAGCGCGTACGGACCCTGCCAACGAGATTGCGTTTGAGTCGCTTCGGCGCCTGCGTGCCTGGGAACTGCACAACGCGGGTCTGGCTTGGCGCGATATCGCGGTCCACCCCCGCCGGATTGGTGCGGTGGACGGACACCTGCACAATGTGCAGGCTTACTTGGCTGGGGGCAGTGATCAAACTTTCAAGCGGCTCTACGACGGCTGTCGCAAAGCCCTGACCACGGCTTGCGAGCTCATGTTCGAAGACGGGCGGCTCTATTCGTTGTATGACACCCGCTCGACGGCCGCGGCGAACATCAAAGCAACGTTCGACCCGGAAGTGGCCGCAATGCTCATGGGGCACTATATGAAGCGTCGACGTTCTTTAAAGCACTACGCCGGACCGGAGCACGCGTTTCGCAGAGGTGGGCGATTTGCGCCGCGGGCGGCTGATACCCAGAAGCAGAGCGAGCAAGTCGAACAGGGAACCGAGCAGGCATCAGGACCCGTGGCCCCGAGCGATGGTTTGTCAATGCCAACACCAAGGTAGATATCTGGCCGCAAGAGAAAGACTGCGACGAGACCGACTTGAACGAGATGAAGGTGCATGCCGCTGCGGTTGCAGCACCGACCTCTCGGCACGTCACGGCTTCACTATCAATTGAGACGGTGGGCGAGCTTGCGAACGCGAGGCTGCACTCAGAGCATCAGCGCAACCGCCGCATCCAAGTTCTCCGAGGGCGCGCGCCGGAACCCTGAGCGCGCGAAGCGCTGAAGTCGCCCCACCACGAAGGCGGTGAGCGCGGAAGCCCGCACCTGGGCGTCGACGGTGGGCGTGGCCGAGCCTTCGCCCGACGCGGCATCGCGCAGAGTCTGGCGCAGCGTCGCCTCAATCTTGTCGAAGAACTGGTTCATGCGGTTTTGCAGCCGCTCGTTCTCGAACACCAGCGCATCGCCCACCATCACGCGGGTCATGCCCGGATTCTTCTCGGCGAACTGCACCACCATCGCGACGATGCGCGCAGCCTGGTCGCGGCCCGCGCCTTCGCGCTCGACGATCTGGTTGACGAGGGTGAACACGCTCTGCTCGATGAAGTCGATCAGCCCCTCGAACATTTGCGCCTTGCTCGCGAAGTGCCGGTAAAGCGCGGCCTCGCTCACTTCCAGTCGGGCGGCCAGCGCCGCGGTGGTCACGCGTTCGGCGCCCGGCTGCTCGAGCATGGACGCCAAGGCCTGGAGAATCTGCACGCGCCTTTCTCCCGGCTTGGGCCGCTTTCGCATCGGTGCGGCCACCGGGTCTGAGGTGCTGGGGGCGCCAACGGCGCTGGGCTCGTCGTTCTGCATGGGCACGCGCAAAATGTAAAAAAATGATTCTCGCACACGGCTGTTAGCGGCTGCCAACCGGACAAGCCCTGCTTGTCGCGCAGAATCGACACATCTTTTCAATCGACCAGGATCGAATTCGATGAGCGCAACCATTCTTGTCACCGGCGGCGCCGGCTTCATCGGCAGCCATACCTGCGTGGCCCTGGCGCAGGCGGGCTATACGCCGGCAATCCTGGACAACCTCGTCAACAGCGACGTGCGGGTGCTCGACCGGCTGGAACGGATCACGGGAAAGAAGCCGCAATTCATCGAAGGCGACGTTCGCGACCGGGCCCTGCTCGACAGGGTGTTCCGCGACCTGCGCATCAGCGGCGTCATCCACTTCGCGGGGCTCAAAGCGGTGGGCGACTCCGTGGCCGACCCGGTCACCTACTACGACAACAACGTCAACGGCACCCTGGTGCTCGCGGCTGCGATGCAGGCCGCCGGGGTGCGGACGCTGATCTTCTCGTCATCGGCCACCGTCTACGGCGACCCCGAGCGTTCGCCGATTCCCGAGAACGCGGCGCTGCGCCCGGCCAATCCGTACGGATGGTCGAAGCTGATGGTCGAGCAGGCCCTGTCCGACCTGCAACTCGCCCACCCCGATTGGAGCGTGGCGCTGCTGCGCTATTTCAATCCGGTCGGCGCCCACGAAAGCGGCCTGATTGGCGAGCACCCGCAGGGCAAACCCAACAACCTCATGCCGTTCGTGTGCCAGGTCGCAGTCGGACTGCGGGAAAAGCTCGCCGTGCACGGCGGCGACTACCCGACCGCCGACGGCACTGGCGTGCGCGACTACGTGCATGTGATGGACCTCGCCGAAGGCCATGTGGCTGCACTGCTGCACGCGGAAAAGCAGCCCGGCCTGCTCAAGGTCAACCTCGGCACCGGCGAGGGCGCATCGGTCCTCGATGTGGTGAAGGCCTTCGAGCGCGTCAGCGGCCGGCCGCTGAAGTACGAAATCGGCCCCCGCCGGCCCGGCGATGTTCCCGCCTACTGGGCTGACCCCTCGCTGGCCCAGGATCTCCTCGGCTGGCGCGCCCGCCGCGGCCTGGACCAGATGTGCGCCGACAGCTGGCGCTGGCAGCAAGCCAATCCGAACGGCTACCAAAGCTGAACCCAAGGGCGAGCGAAGCGACGCCTGTTCCAGACACGCCGCGGAACCGGCTTTGCCGGGCCGCTGGTGTGGCCCCCGGTAGGGGGTTGGCGAAGCGACACGAAGTGCGCGCAGCCTGGGGGCGAGCCTACCTCGCCCGAATCATCGTGCCGAACGCCTGCTCGGTCAGGATCTCCAGGAGCATCGCGTGCGGCACGCGGCCATCGATGATGTGCACCGCATTGACGCCGCTCTTGGCCGCATCGAGCGCACCTTCGATCTTCGGCAGCATGCCGCCGGAGATCGTGCCGTCGGCAAAGAGTTCGTCGATCTCGCGCGCGCTCAGGTTGGTCAGCAGATTGCCGTTCTTGTCGAGCACGCCGGGCGTGTTGGTGAGCATCATCAGCTTCTCGGCCTTGAGCACCGTGGCCAGCTTGCCGGCCACGACATCGGCGTTGATGTTGTAGCTCTCGTTCTCCTCGCCGAAGCCGATCGGGCTGACGACCGGGATGAAGGCGTCGTCCTGCAGCGCCTTCACCACGCTCGGGTCGATCGAGACGATGTCGCCGACCTGGCCCACGTCATGGTGCAGGTTGGGATCGTTGCGGTCGGCCATTTTCAGCTTCTGCGCGCGGATCAGGCCGCCGTCGCGGCCGGTCAATCCCACTGCCTTGCCGCCAGCCTGGTTGATGAGGCCCACGATGTCCTGCTGCACTTCGCCGGCCAGCACCCACTCGACGACTTCCATGGTTTCGGAGTCCGTGACGCGCATGCCCTGGATGAAGTGGCCCTTCTTGCCGAGCCGGTTGAGCGCCGCCTCGATCTGCGGGCCGCCGCCATGCACCACCACCGGATTCATGCCCACGAGCTTGAGCAGCACCACATCTTCCGCGAAGTCAGCCTGCAGTTCGGGATCTGTCATGGCGTTGCCGCCGTACTTGATGACGATGGTCTTGCCGTGGAACTTGCGGATGTACGGCAGCGCCTGGGCCAGGATTTCGGCCTTGTCGCGCGGAGAGATATTGATGACGGAATCGGTCATGGTGGGCAGTGGAAAGACGAAGTCCGGATTCGCGAATTGTGGCGCGGAACTCAAGGCCGCAGCCAGCGCGGAACCTTGAAGCGCACGATCATGAGATAGGCGGACACGTAGGTCGCGATGAACAGGATGCAGAAGGCGACCAGCACGGGGGTGTTGTTCCAGAACAGCACCGCCGGCACCACCGTCAGCGCGGCGAAGATCCACAGGTACGGCGACGTCCGGTTGTTGCGCGCGAGCAGCTGGCGCGCCTCGTCGTCCGCAAAGGCCACGCGGACGATGCGACGGAAGATCAACTGGTGGAAGTGCAAGGCATCCGCCATGCCCGGCGACTGGCCGCGCGCGACCTTCCGGTAGATGGAGAACACCGTCTCCCACACCGGATAGATCAGCAGCAGCATCGGGAACCACGGCGAAACGACACGGTGCCGCTGCACCAGCGTGACCGCCGCGATCGCGATCACCATGCCCCAGACATAGGCGCCGCCGTCGCCCGCGAATATCTTGCCGCGGGGGTAGTTCCACATCAGGAAACCCACCGTGGCGCCCATCAGGCAGATCACCATCGCCGCGAGCTGCCGGTCGCCGACCTGCAGCGCCACGTGCGAGATCGCGAGGCACACCAGCACGGCCACGGTGCCCGCGAGGCCGTTGTAGCCGTCGATGATGTTGAACGCATGCGGCAGGCCGCCGATGGCCAGCGCCGCGATCAACAGTGCCACGTAGGGCATCGCCTGCAGCCAGCCGTCGAGCGTCGAAAGGCCGGTACGGTACACGCCGATGTTGAGCACCCAGCACACCACGAGCGCGCAACCGATCGTGAGGCTGAGCCGGTAGCGCACGGCGACCTGCTGCGTCACGTCCTCGATGATGCCGCCGAGCACCGCCGGCGAGATGCACAGCAGCGTGAGAAGCGAGGTCTTGAGCGGCCACGACACGTTGAAGGGATCGGAGGGAATCCCGGCGACCAGCCACGCCACGCCCATTCCCATCAGGATGCCCGCGCCGCCGAGGCGCGGCACATGCCCCTTGTGAAAGCGCTGCGGCATGTCGGCCCCGTAGCGCCGAGCGTGCCGGCGCGCGCGCCGCATGAAGATCTGCACGCCCAGGGCGGAGATGACAAAGCTGATGACGATCAATGCAATCATGGGTATGGGGCGGGAACCCTAGAATTCCCGGGCGAAATTAGACCATGCCGACGCCGCCCCCCACCCTGACCCCGCCCATCACCGTGTCGATCGTGAGCCACGGCCAGCTCGATCTGATACGCCCGCTGATGGATCAGCTCGATCGGTTCAGCGGCGGCCGGATCGCCAAGGTCGTGCTCACGATCAACATCCCCGAAACCGACCTGCTGTCGGGAATGCAATGGGGGTTCGACGTCGAGCGGATCGAGAACCCGTCGCCCAAGGGCTTCGGCGCCAACCACAACCAGGCCTTCGAGCGCTGTACCACGCCGTGGTTCCTGGTGCTCAACCCGGATATCCGCTTCGATGCCGACGTGCTCGGCCCGCTCGTGTCGCAGGCGCGTGCCGACAGCGGCTTGCTGGCACCGCGGATTCTGGAACCGGGCAGGACGGTGCCCGAGCAGCACCGCGCGATCATCACGCCGCTCGAGATCGTCTCGCGCAAGCGTCCCGGGTACGTCCGCCCCGCCGTGCCCGCGTGGATTCCGGGCCTCTTCATGCTTTTCCGGTCGAACGCCTATCGGGAGATTCAAGGCTTCGACGAACGGTTCTTCATGTACGGCGAGGATTTCGACATCTGCGCCCGGCTTCGCCTGGCCGGCTGGCGCCTCCAGATCGCAGAAGACCTACAGGCCCGGCACGACGCGCAGCGCGCCAGCCACCGAAGCAAGCGGCACCTCTACTGGCATCTCACGAGCCTGCTGAAAGTGTGGACGTCCCCGGCCTTCTGGCGCTATCGCCGGCTGCCGCCGGCCTGAGGTCAAGGCGCTTCGAAAAAGTCGCGAACGATGCCGCGAAAGCCGCGGCCGAAGCGGTCGTAGCGGCCGGTCATGATTTCGCGCAGCATCGGCGCGCACCGCGCAACCCGCGACGCCGGCAATGCGGCGCGATAACGCTGGTGCTGGAGCTTCAATCGGGTCTTCTCGATGGTCTCCGCCGACACCTTCTCTTTCAGCTCGAGCAGGCGCGCGAGAAGAAGCTCCGCCTTGTAGGCGCGCTTGACATGGATGTCGCCCCGCGAGCCGATGGCCTTGCGGACCTTGTCGAGAAAGGCATCACGACTCGCACCGACCTGGTTGGTGTCGTGCTGGCGGTATTCGATCAGCTGATCTTCCAGCAGATCGACGCGCCCGATGGCCGACGCAATGATTCCGAGCCATTCATCGTGCAGCCATTCGACAGGAAACGGCAGCGCCTCGTCGAGCAGGCGGCGGCGAAAGAGGGTCGTGGCACCTGTCACCAGGTTCCTGCGCAGAAGCACGTCGAATGCCCTGCCGCCATGAACACGCTCGAGTTCGATGGGCACGACCTCGAGCGCATGGAAGAGCGACTGGCCAAGGTCCCTGCGCTCTGCATCCACCAGACGGGCGTCAGAGTGCAGAAGCAGCAGATCAGGCCGACGCTCGAATTCCGCCACCATGCGTTCCAGCCGATCGGGCACCCAGACATCGTCCTGGTCGCAGAGCGCGATCAGATCGCCGCTGCAGGCCCGCACCGCCTGCTCGAAATTCTTCGTGACGCGCAGCGCCGTGGCGTTCGCGAGGACGCGCAGGGCGATGGAGCCCCCGGAGCGCTCGCTGTTGCACGCCGCGACGGTCTGTCGCGCGATCTCGACACACCCGTCGCTCGAAGCATCGTCCGAGATCACGATCTCATCGGGCGGACGGGTTTGCTGGCAGATGCTGAGAACCTGCTCGCGGATGAATCGCGCCCCGTTGTAGGTGCAAAGAGCCACCGAGACGGACAAGGGAGGATCGGGAATGGGACTCAAGAGGTGCCTTGGAATACCGGAAAAGAGCGCGCGCGGGCGAGGCATTATCCTCGCGCCCCGCGACAGGCGAGATCGGGCGAATCCTGGCTCACCGGTAAAATCGCGGCCCTTGCAAACCCCTATAGGAATAAGATGCGCGTGCTTTCTGTGGTTCTCTCGGGAGGCTCCGGGTCCAGGCTCTGGCCGCTTTCCCGACAGGCTTTCCCGAAGCCTTTCATGAAGCTCGGCGGAACGACACTGCTCCAGCAAGCTATCGAGCGCGGACAAGCCTGCGGAACTGGCGACCTGATGGTCGTGACCAATCAGGACCATCTGTTCCTCACCAAGGACGTGCTGCGGCAGATGCCGGATGCGCCGGACGCCACGCTCCTCCTAGAGCCCAAGGGTCGCAACACGGGCCCCGCCATCGCACTTGCCGCATTGGAATGCACCAGGAAGTTCGGTGGCGACACGGTGATGCTCGTCCTCTCTGCCGACCACCTGGTCCCGGACGTCGAAGCCTTCGTCGCCAGCGCCAGTCAGGCGTTTCGGCTGGCTGCCAAAGGATCGCTGGTCGTCTTCGGAATTAGCCCCACGGGGCCGGAAACGGGGTTCGGCTATATCGAAGTCGCGCACGTGTCGCGCGAAAGCCAGCCCGCCATCCGTTTCGTCGAGAAGCCCGATCTCCAGACCGCCCAGGAGTATCTAGCCACCGGCCGCTATTACTGGAACAGCGGCATGTTCTGCTTCACCGCGGACGCGATCGTGTCAGCCTTCGAGCAATATGCGCCCGAACTCCTTGCGGCAGCCCGTCACGCGCTGGACTCGTCGCAGATCGAGGGCAACGTCGTGCGTTTCGACACGCATGCTTTCGGGCTGCAGCCCGACATCAGCATCGACTACGCGGTCATGGAGCGCGCCGGCAACGTCCACGTCGTGCCTGCCAAGTTCCCGTGGAGCGACGTGGGGTCATGGCCATCGGTCGCGAAAGCGCACAGTTCCGATGCGAGCGGCAACACCATGCCACACGACGTGGTCGCGATCGACACCACCGGCACGCACGTGCAGGTCGAGAGCCATGGGCCGAAGGTGGTCGCCACGCTGGGCGTGCGCGATCTCGTGATCGTCGATACGCCCGATGCGCTGCTCGTTGCGCACAAGGACAGCGCCCAGAAGGTCAAGGCGGTCGTCGACACCCTGAAGGACCGTAAGCATGAGACGGTGAACCTGCCCGCGGTCGTCCATCGTCCCTGGGGCACCTACGCGTCCCTGAAGGAAGAGGACGGGTACAAGGTCAAGCGCATAACCGTCAAGCCGGGTGAATCGCTGTCACTGCAGTACCACCATCAGCGAGCTGAGCATTGGGTGGTGGTGCAGGGCACGGCCATTGTTCAGATCGGCGATGTCGAGCACAAGACGCTTCCCGGGGAGTACCGCTATATCCCGCTCAAGGAAAGGCATCGATTGACCAACATTGGCAAGGACGAACTGGTCCTGATCGAAGTCCAATGCGGCGTTTACCTCGGCGAAGACGACATCGTGCGTCTCGCCGACACGTACGGACGCGCATGAGTCAAGCACATTCCAATTTGCACCGCACTGCCTGGGGCGACTGGTGGGAAGGAACCCGCCGCACCGACATCTGGTGGACGCTGGCCTGGTTCGACATCGTCCTGCGCTACCGCCGCTCCATGCTCGGCCCGCTGTGGCTGACCCTCAGCATGGCGGCGATGATCGGGGGCATGGGGCCGCTCTACAGCGCACTGTTCGGCACCGAGCTGTCGAAGTTCTTCCCTCATCTGGCGCTCGGCATCATCTTCTGGAACTTCCTCTCCAGCATGGTGAACGACTCGTGCAACGCGTTCGTCGGCTCCGGAAACTATCTCAAGCAGGGCTACTTTCCGATCAGCCTGTTCGTCTGGCGAAGCATGGCGCGCAACCTGATCCAGTTCGCCCACCAGATCGTCATCTACGTTCCCGTCGCGCTTTGGGCCGGCATCTCCCTCTCGTGGCATGCGCTGCTGTTCGTGCCGGCTTTCCTGCTGCTCATGCTGAATGCGCAGGCGCTCGGGCTGATGCTGGGCCTGGTCTGCACGCGCTTTCGCGACATCACCCAGATCGTCACCAGCGTGATGCAGATGCTGATGTTCCTGACGCCGGTCTTCTGGCTGCCTGAAACGCTGCCCGGACGAGGGCACTACATCCTGTACAACCCGCTCGCCCAGATGCTCGACCTCCTGCGCGCGCCGCTGATGGGCAACGTCTCCGACGCCCACAACTGGTGGGGGATCTTCGGCTGGACGGCGGTCAACCTCGTCCTTGCCAGCATGCTCTTCTCGAAGTACCGGCGCCGGGTCGTTTATTGGCTGTAAAAAAGCATGGCACTCATTTCCCTCAAAGACGTCGCGGTCAACTTCCCCATTTACGGAGCGGGCGCCGCGTCATTCAAGAAGACGTTGGCGGCGTCCGTCACCGGCGGCCGATTCGGCAAGGAAACGGGCGTCAACGTGGTGCAGGCATTGAGCGGCATCAATCTCGAGCTCAAGAGCGGCGATCGCCTTGGCCTCGTCGGGCACAACGGCGCGGGCAAGTCGACCTTGCTTCGCACGCTTGCCGGTGTCTATGAACCCTCGGCGGGCGAGTTCGTGCGCCAGGGCACCATCGCGAGCCTGATCGACCCCTCGCTGGGCATCGAGCCCGACGCCACCGGCATCGAGAACATCATGCTCAGGGGCCTGGTGATGGGCATGAGCAAGAAGAAGATCGATTCGCTCACGGAGGATATCTGCGAGTTCAGCGGGCTCGGCGAGTACGTCAACATGCCCGTGCGCACCTATTCGACCGGGATGCTGATGCGGCTGGCCTTCTCCATCTCCACCAGCGTCGAAGCAGACATCCTGCTGATGGACGAATGGCTTTCGGTGGGCGACGCGGAGTTCACGCACAAGGCGGAGCAGCGCATGAAGGACGTCGTCTCGAAGTCCGGCATTCTGGTGCTCGCATCGCACTCGCCCGAGCTCATCGCCAAGGAATGCAATCGCGTCATTCACCTCGAGCACGGCCGCATCGTGTCGACCTCGTGACGCGGATGCGGATCAGGGCGCCGGGCGGCGCAGCGCCCTGATTTCCTCCAGCCGGGCCGCAATCCGCGCGCCCGCGGCCGGAAGCGAGAGGTTGGCTTCAGCGCTCGCCTTGGCGCGAGCGCCGAGTTCCCGGGCCCATTCCTGGTTTTCGTACAGGCGCCTCATGAGCCTGGCCGCCTCATCGGCGGACGGGTCCGCCCATTCCAGATCGGCCCCATAGGGCGGAATCGGCTTGCCGAGTTTCACGAGTTCATAAGGCACGAGCAGGCTGTTGCCTTCGTTCATGAAGTCGACGTTGCCAGAGAAGTTGGTCGCGATCACCGGCTTGCCCATCAACATCGCCTCGGCCATCGTCAGCCCCAGGCCTTCGCTCCGGTGGAGCGAGACGTAAGCGTCGCAGGCGTCCATCAGGGACAGCACCTCGTCGGGACTGTAGACCTGGTCGATCACGGTGATGTTCGCGCCTGCGGCGGCCTCGCGAAGCTCCGCCATCTGTGCCGGAAAGCGCTCGCCGAACGAGGTCTTGAGAACGAGCCGCACCGCGTCTTCTGGTCGGAATGCCTTCTTGAACGATTCGATGAGGCCCAGCGGGTTCTTGCGCTCCATCACGCTCACCATGTGGAAGGTGAAGAGGAAGGTGAATGGCCCGTCGCTCAGGCCGAAATAAGTGCGGCTCCTGCGCTCGAACGGCGCGAGCTTGACGCCGGGGAACAGCGTGCGCACGGGAATGGAAAGCCGTTCGCGCAATCCGCGGGCCACGAACTCGGTCGCCGCCCAGACTTCGTCGACCTGGTTTGCGTGCGCGACCCAGGACTCCGGAATGGAGTCGAACTCCCAGTACCAATAGGCGATCCGGTAGGGCCGAGGCTCGCGCTCGAAAAGATCCGCGCGCCGGTAGGCCTGGTCGAAGAACGGCTCGGGCTGGACGTGTATCACGGTCATGTCGTGGCATTCGGCGCCGCGGAACTCGACATGGTGCGGGTCGTCCTTCGCGTCCGTACGGACGTCGCGCAGCGAAGTCGACACGCCGACGGCCTCCAGGCCCTCGACCATCGATTCGACCGAAACGCGAAGGCCGGAGGGGTAGCAGAAGTGGCCGATGACGTTAAGGCCGACTTTCACAAGCTCAGTGGACACGACGTCGGCATCGAGGTTGCTGCACCAGGTTTGCGCGGCCTCGGGCAGTTCGGCTTCCGCAGACGTGAGCCAGGCCAGCAGCGCGCGTGCGGCGACCTTGTCGCAGAGCGCATCCGGGTGACGGGAGCGCCAGGCGCTTCGCGCCCAGTAGCCGATGCGAATCTGATCGACCGCCCCATGCCAGTCGGGCCAGGAACTCGGGTGCGTCCAAGACCCGGCCGCGCCGTACTCCGCGCAGAACCAGGCCGCGAAGGCTTCACGACCGAACACCGTAAGACCGTCCCGGTGTTGCTGCTGCCAAGCGGGCGCAAATGAGTAGGCCAGCATTAGTTCTCTACGCGGGTCGTGCTGGGCCTGCAGGAAGAGCCACCAGATTTCCTCGAGGCGCAAGTCCGATTGCCTGCGCCCGGATTGCATGAACCACCGAAAGAGATCGTGCATCCCCGCCGGGGTCAGACCCTGTGGCAGCACGGAGACCAATGCGACATTGGCGAGGTACGCCTGCCTCGCGCGATCACCCACGCCGGATTTCAGCGCATCGAGAACATGAACGATTGCGGCATCGGACAGGCCGAGTTCGACAGGCCCCACCTCGCGAAACCAGCCGGACACCCCTTCCCGGCCCCCGCTCAGTCCGGCCGGAAATCTCTCTCGAAGGTCTTCGCGCTTGCGCCACGTATCGATGCAGAAGCGAGCAGCGGACCCATGATCCACCACATCCTGCGGCGCGATGGGAGACCAGAGTATCTCGGCCTTCGACAAGCCGGCCGCGCGCGACACCTTGTCGTCGTCGAAGAGATCCAGCGATTCCGCCGGTGCGACTGGCGCACCGCTCAGACGCAATGCGACCCGCCCCTGCTCCTTTTTCACGAAAGGCGCCAGTCCTGCCCTGGCCTCGGCCTCGGCAGCAGCACGACGCAGCCGACCGCGGACGCGCTGCAGCAACCGCCATGAGGACTTCAACTGCATTGCGCCCTCCGGTTGTCCGGGTACCGTTGACTCAAGGGGGTAGCGAAGCTTGTCATCAGTCGGGGGATCGAGGGTTGGGCGAGTTTAGTCGTGGTTACGAGCCCCCTGCGGACCCATTTAGAATCGATCGCCGCTTGGCCGCACGCTCTTGCTGGAGACCCCACGTATCGCAGAGCTCGACAACACGACAAGACAGCCTGCCATGACTGCCCCTCCCCCTGGAAAACTAAAGGATGCCCTGCGTCGCGCCTCGGAGGCCTACAAGGATGGGCGTATCGCCAGCGGCCTCAAACGCCGCGCAAGAGAGATCCTCCGTCGCACAGCGAACCACCTCGAGAGCCGGCCTCGCCTCAAGCGCGCAACCCTTTGGTCACTTCGGCTCGTGCCCCCGCTGCACAAGCGCCTAGGCACGATGATGGAAGAGTGGCCTCAACCGAGATACAGAAACTTGAGAAGGCCGAGAGGTTCAGGTCCACCGGACCTGTCACCCGCCGCTCAGAATATTTTCTGTCGCCTCACGCGCCAGCTCAGCACAAGGGACCTCGATGCGGATCGTCATTGACCTTCAGGGCGCGCAATCGACCTCAAGTGCCACGCGCGGCATTGGCCGCTACACGTCCTCACTCACCCAAGCCATGGTTCGATTGAGGGGTGAGCACGAGATCGTCCTGGCGCTAAACGGGCAGTTTCCGGACACCATCGACCAGATCAAGGAACGACTCGGCGCGTTCGTTCCGCACGAGAACTTCCGGGTGTGGCAATCCGCACCTCACGCGCCTGCATCCAGCCCTGGCTTCAAGAGAGCACAGGAGAAGATGTACGAGGCATTTCTTGCAAGCCTCCAGCCGGACGTGGTCTTCATTGCCAGCCTTTTCGAAGGACTCGGCGATGCCGCCGTCACGAGCATCGGGAACTTCCTCACGGTCCCCACTGCGGTCACCTTGTATGACCTCATCCCGCTGATCAACGCGCGCCCTTATCTGGACGACCCGACCGTCAAGAGTTGGTACATGCGCAAGATCGGAGCGCTACGTCGCGCGGACATGTGGCTTGCGATTTCCGAATCATCCCGTCGAGAGGGCATCGATCATCTCGGACTCGATCCGAATCGCTGCATCAACGTCTCGACCGCCGCGGATGAGCACTTCAGGGCAATCGAAGTACCCAAGGAGCGCAGGCAGGCACTGCGGACGCAATATGCGCTGGACAAGCAATTCGTCATGTACACGGGCGGCATCGACCTTCGCAAGAACATCGAGGGTTTGATCCGGGCCTTTGGGATGCTGCCCATCGAAGTGCGCAGCGCGCATCAACTGGCCATCGTCTGCTCCGCCCGGCCAGAAGATCGGAAGGCGCTTCTCGAGTTGGCACGAAAGCAGGGACTTCGTGACGGCGAACTCGTCGTCACCGGATTCGTGCCGGACCAGGACCTCGTCGAGCTCTACAACCTGTGCACCCTCTTCGTCTTCCCCTCCTGGCATGAAGGCTTCGGCTTGCCTGCGCTAGAAGCCATGCGCTGCGGCGCCGTCGTGATCGGCGCGAATACATCGAGCGTTCCCGAAGTCATCGGATTGCCGGAAGCGATGTTCGACCCTCGGGACGATGCAGCCATTGCAAGCAAGATCACCCAAGCGCTGACCGACCAGGAATTCAGATCGATGCTCATCGAGCATGGCCGTCAGCAAGCCGAGAAGTTCAGCTGGGAGGTGTCCGCGCAGCGGGCGCTAGACGGATTGGAACAACTGCGCGCAGCCGGCAAGCGTCAGCAGCCGCAAGCACCCGGATATCGCCGGCTTCGCCCAAGACTGGCCTACGTTTCTCCGTTGCCGCCGGAACGCAGCGGCATTGCGAGCTACAGCGCGGAACTTCTGCCGGAACTCGCACAGCACTACGACATCGAGTTGATCACCGACCTGACGAGAGTTGGCGATTCGCTGCTGGGTGCCAGCTTTCCGCTGCGAAGCATCGATTGGTTCTGCAAGAACCATTCAGAGTTTGATCGGGTGCTCTACCACTTCGGGAATTCCGAGTTCCACCAGCACATGTTCGAACTGCTGGCGGAGATCCCTGGAACTGTCGTCCTGCATGACTTCTACCTGAGCGGTGCGTACCTATTCAAGGAACTGCGCCTGAATCAAGAGTTTGCGTGGACAGAGGCGCTGTATGAGTCGCACGGCTACCTTGCCGTTGCGGAGCGCTTCGCAGCGGAGGTCACCACCGAAGTCGCCGATAAATATCCTTGCAGCCTTGGCGTCATCACACAGGCGCAAGGCGTGATTGTCCATTCGCGCTATTCCATGGACCTCGCAAGACAGTGGTTCGGCGAATCTGTTCCGAACGAGTGGGCGCTGGTACCGCACCTGCGCGTCCTGGCTCAACGCGACGATGCCGGGCGAGCCAACGCGCGCCGCGAACTGGGACTCGGCCCCGATGACTTCCTGGTGTGCGAGTTCGGCCTGCTGGGTCCGACGAAACTCAACAAGCGCCTCCTCGATGCCTGGCTGGCGTCGCCGCTTGCAAACGATCCGCACTGCCACCTCGTGTTTGTCGGCGCGAAGGGCGCCCCGCCCTACAGCGTCGAAATGGACTGGCAGATCGCGGCGACCAAGAATCCCCGTATCAAGATCACCGGGTGGGCCAACATCGAGGTGTTTCATCGCTACCTGGCCGCGGCAGATCTAGCGGTGCAACTGCGCGCCAATTCCCGCGGCGAGACATCCGGAACGGTGCTGGACGCGATGAGCCGCGGACTCCCAACAGTCGTGAATGCCAATGGCTCCATGGCATCGCTACCCCCCGAAGCCGTGGCGATATTGCCGGACCAATTCACCGACGCGCAGCTTGTCCACACACTGGAACGCTTGTGGCGCAACCGATCCGAGCGACTCGCATTGGGGGCGCGCGGACGACAAGCCATTGCATCCCAGCATGCCCCGGAGGCGTGCGCCTGCGGCTATGCAGATGCCATCGAGAGGTTTGCCGCACGCGCCTCCGAGGGCCGCGACGCGTTGATCGAGTCCATCTGCGCCTCAGACGGGCCCATCGAAGGCGAGGAAGCCGTCCAACTTGCGCGGGCAATGACGTTGACGCTTCCGACTCCTGGTCCGATGCGTCAACTGTTCGTGGATGTTTCGGGGCTTGCTCATGGCGCCCCAAGCGTGGATACGCAATGGGCGGGCGAAGCGTCGCTGCGAGCGCTTCTGGAGGCCCCGCCAGCGGGCTACCGGATCGAACCGGTCTATGCGCAGCCCGGCAAGCCAGGCTATCGATATGCCCGGAAGTTCATGCTGGGCCTTCTGGGGTGTCCGGTCGCTGCGCTTCAAGACGCCCCCCTGGACTACCGACGAGGCGACCTTTTCGTGGGACTCCATATGCAGTTCCAGCGAGCGCCCGAGCAACGCGAGTACTTTCGCCAACTGCGCCAAGCTGGTGTCCATGTCGAGTTTGTCGAATCCGATCTTCATCCCACTCGCCTTGCAGAACCGTACGCGGCAGGCAGTGCCGAACCCCATCCGCAATTGCTGGAGGTGCTCGCCGAAATCGAGGTGGCCATCCGCAATCTGAGAGAATGCCACCCCCTGCTTGGCAGCAGAGTGCAAAAGCTTGAGGTTGCACGCGATCGCTGAAATCGATGTGCCCAGACCGCCCCCGGCTAACCGCCCCTCGCGACGTATCGGATATCCATGAAAAAGCGTGCTGTCGTTACAGGTATCACCGGCCAGGATGGCGCCTATCTGGCCGAGCTTTTGCTCGCCAAGGGCTACGTTGTCTACGGAGCGTACCGTCGAACGAGTTCGGTCAATTTCTGGCGGATTGAGGAGTTGGGCATCCAGCACCATCCCGATCTCCACCTGGTCGAGTACGACCTGACCGATCTCGGCAGTTCGCTGACACTGATGAAGGAGGCCGCGCCCGACGAGGTCTACAACCTCGCCGCACAGAGCTTCGTGGCCGCGAGCTTCAACCAACCGGATGCCACGGCACAGATCACGGGCATGGGCGCGCTGCACCTGCTCGAGGCCATTCGCCTGACCAACCCCCAGATCCGCTTCTACCAGGCTTCCACCTCGGAGATGTTCGGCAAGGTGCAGGCAATTCCGCAGGTCGAGGACACGCCTTTCTACCCGCGAAGCCCCTATGGCGTCTCCAAGCTGTTCGCGCACTGGATGACGATCAACTACCGCGAGAGCTATGGCATCTTCGGCTGCAGCGGCATCCTCTTCAATCACGAGAGCCCGCTGCGCGGTCGCGAGTTCGTGACGCGCAAGATCACCGACTCGGTCGCGAAGATCAAGCTCGGCAAGCTCGACGTGCTGGAGTTGGGCAATCTCGGTGCGCAACGTGACTGGGGCTACGCCAAGGAGTACGTCGAAGGCATGTGGCGCATGCTGCAGGCCAAGGAGGCCGACAGTTTTGTTCTGGCCACCAACCGTACCGAGACCGTTCGCCAGTTCGTCAACATGGCCTTCAAGGCGGCGGGGTATGAAGTGCGCTTCGAAGGCGCCGAGCAGGACGAGGTCGGGATCAACAACAAGACCGGCGAGACGCTGATTCGAGTCAATCCCAGGTTCTATCGGCCCGCCGAGGTCGATCTGCTCATCGGCAACCCTGCTCGTGCCAAGGAAAAGCTGGGCTGGGAGCCAAAGACGACGCTTGAGCAGCTGTGCGCGATGATGGTTGAGGCCGATCTGCGACGGAACGCCGAAGGTCACTCGTTCTGAGTCTTCCTTGAGCAGGGCGCTATGTATCCGCCCAAGGTTGGCTTTAGCACGAAGAGGCATCGGGCCTCCTCGCCTTCTCACATGACGTAGAAGAGCCTTTCAAGCATGGTGTTGAAGAAAGTCCTTATAGGCGCGGCGCAGACCCTCATCGAGCGCGGTCTTCGCCTTCCACCCCAGGGCCGCCAGCCGGCCCACATCGAGCAACTTGCGTGGCGTACCGTCGGGCTTGGTGGCGTCGAGCTTCAGCTCGCCCTGGTACCCGACGGTTGCCCTCACCAGTTCGGCTACCTCCCGGATCGTGACGTCTTCACCCACGCCGACATTGATCAGCGGCGCGACATCGGGCCCCGTCAACGTCGCGAATTGCTCGTCGGGAAGCTCGAGCAAGAAACGGATTGCGTCGCCGAGGTCCTGCGAATACATGAACTCTCGTCGCGGCCTGCCAGAGCCCCATACGACCACCGACGGTTCGCCCTTGATCTTGGCTTCGTGAAATCGCCTGATAAGCGCCGGCAGCACGTGAGAGTGTTCAGGGTGATAGTTATCACCCGGACCATACATATTGGTCGGCATGAGCGCGAGATACCGGGTTCCATACTGGCGGTTGAAGGACCAGCACGACTCCACGCCTGCGATCTTGGCTAGCGCGTAGGGCCGATTCGTGGCTTCTAGTGGCCCTGTCAGGAGGTAGTCCTCTCTGATCGGCTGGGGGCAGTCGCGCGGATAGATGCACGAAGAGCCGAGAAAGATCATGCGCTTTACGCCAGCCTCATGGGCAGCGTCGAACACGCTGAGTTGGATTCGCAAATTCTGGTGGAGAAAATCCACCGGAAGGTTGTTGTTGGCCAGAATGCCACCCACTTTGGCGGCACACATCACAACCATGTCGGGACGCTCGTCCAGAAAGAATTGGCGTGTGGCCCGAGAGTCCTCGAGGTCTAATTCAGCGTGAGTGCGTGTCACCACACCGTAGCGGGCCTCCTCCTTGAGGGCTTCGGTAACGGCCGTGCCGACCAGTCCACGATGGCCTGCAACGAAAATCTTCTTCTGAGTCATCTTGATGCTTTTGAGTGAGCGCCGTCGGCGCTGGGTCAGCTAGGTTCGATTCAGCGACCGACGCACCTGACGCGCCAGTCTCAACAAAGGGTGCCATATCGGCCGCGTGACCCGAAACATAGCGTAGCGATTCGCCAGCGCGCGCAGCGTGGTACCCAATGGCACAGCAGCAGCAGCGGGCAAGACCTCGGATGCCCGGACTTCATTCGGACTTCCAGAGCCGTCAGTAGTCAGAGCAGGGAATGTGTGCTGGTATTTGCCCACATACAACTTCTCGCTGGGCTTCAGGATGAAATCCACGATGCCCTCTTCCGCCGCCATCCATCTTGCGTGTCCCTCTATCACGCTGTCACGGGCGCAGGCCCCCAAGCGCTCGACGTTGGAGAAGTCGAGCGGACGGGGTGCGTGATGCTCGTAAAGCAGTCCGTTCACGCCAGACAGGATGTACTCGTTCATGGTCCCCTGATTGGGCGCCACAACACATTTGCCTCGCGCCATGGCTTCCAGGAAGGACTGACCAATGCCCTCCTCCATCCGTGGCGCAAAGTACACGTTGGCACGCTCAACTAACGCCGTGAGTTCTCTACGGTTCTCGAACCAGGTCGAGACGGTGATGTTATGCCGGGCGAAGTCGGCGTCCGATGGCAGTTGAGGCTCAGGCGCACCGGGATCACCGGCAAGGTGAAGGTGGAAGCCGTCAAAACGACTGCCTTCGATCAGCTGACGCAGCAACGCCCAGTTGATTTGGTCTTGACGCCGAAGCCAGAAGAAGCCACGCAGTCCCTCTGAAGCGGGGGCCACGACCGGCTCAACAGGTTGATAGAAGCGCGCCCAATGGCTCGCGATGCCGAATCCAGTGGTCAGGCAATGCAATGCGCTGGAGAAGTTCAACACCTTGGAGCCCTGGAACGGCGACCAGAACTCGGCTTGATTGACCGTGGGCCCCTGCCAGATTCCGAACTGGTCCAGCATAGGGATGTAAACGACGTTCGGGTGAACTTGCCGGAACGCCGCACGGCCGGGCGCGCAGTATGACTGGAACATGACAACCACGTCATGATGCTGCACCTCAGCCCAATTCACTGGGCGTCCGCCCCTCCAGCCTTCGTCCCAGAAGTCCTGTACCTCGTGTCCGCGTCGGCGAAGCATGTCGCGCAGAAAGTTGGTTGATCTCGTCGTGTGGTGGTAGGAGTGATCCACATAGGCGATTCGGGCCATGCCTATTTACCTCCGCAACCTAGCGTAACCACTGAGCGCGACCCGGTACAAGCGTGGATAACGGAATAGGAGACCCTTGACGAGGTCCTTGGCTGAGCGACGCACCGAAGGAATTCCTGTCGACTGCTCGGCCAGTGCAGGCAATGGGCACCGATCCGCCGGATGCTCGAGCTTGGTCATCGCCGCCCAGGTCAGCGCTAATTGAAAATCACGTTGCTGGGTGTGCTGGAAAAAGAGCCGGCGCAGGAGTGCGGTCAATGGCTCGTGCGGCCGATCGAGCACATCGTGAGGTTGATGTCCGAACAAGAAATAGCTGTCATATAAACCGTTGACCTCGCGCCTGGACAGAAAGGGAAAGCGCTCGGCCACGACACGTTGGCATTCTCGACTGTGCCCACCTGCATCGCCTGAGGTACCGCCAAGCGAATAGTTGACGGCTACCTCGCGCGTGTAGATGAAATCCACACCCGCGTCCACGCACGCCATGACCCACTTGAAGTCGGCGGCGATGCGGAACGTGGCGTCGTAGAGCCCCGATCGCTCGTAGGCCAGTCTCGTTGCGTACACACCGTTGTGGCAGATATTGGCGCAAGCGAAGTAGCTGCCGGGATGGACGAACATGGGCGGCCACTCGACTTCGACTTCCTCTGCCAGGTTGTAGATGACCGCACCAGTCGCCAACAAGGCCGCGCCTTGCGTACGCTTATGCATTCGGCGCACGGCAATCTCGGCTGCGTGAGGCTCGAGCCAATCGTCGGAATTGAGGACGCAGATCAGCTGCCCGCGCGCCAATGGAACCGCCTTGTTGATGGCGTCATACAGCCCGCGGTCGGGCTCTGACACAAAGTAGTCCAGGCGATCGGCGTGACGAAGAATCAGCTCGACCGTGCCGTCGGTCGAAGCACCATCCAGCACGATGTGTTCGACGTTTGGATAGCTCTGGCGCTGAACACTCTCGATCGCGCGACCTAGCGTAGCGACGTTGTTGCGCACCACCGTGACGTAGCTCACAAGCGGAAGATCGGGAGTGCCGGACTTGACCAGGCCCTTGGTGCGCAAACCGCCTTCGGGGCGGTCAATCGTGCCAGACGCGGGCAGGACATCCGTCCACACAGGCTTCTGCCGCGCGTGATCCTGCAACGACATGCCGAAGGCCGGCCCTGCAGCTCCATTGCGAAAACCGAGAAAGCTTGCCGGGGCGTCAGGGTCTGCAGGCACCTCGCCAGGGTATTGCCACAGCAAAGACACTGGTCGCGACCGGAAACGTCGATCGGCATCCAGCAAGGCGTCTGTCAACGACGACACGCGGGGGCTCGAGACGGGAGCTTGCGTGGCGCCCAGCGTAACAATCGACACCTGCGCGGGACTGAGCTCCGGTCGTAGACGCAGCAGGTCGTCCTTGACTTGCTGCGTCGGGACGACGACTACTGTCCTCACATCCAAGCTTGCCAACATGGAAGCGCGCGACTCATGATCGTTCTTGTCGACATTCCCGCCCGACGCAAATGCAAGCGAGCCGTAAATTATGTGAGCGCGGATCACAAAAGGATCGCTGCGCCATGGCTCTGGCACGACGCCTGCCGGTTGCGCGACGATGACCGTCTGACCGCCTTGCCTGGGCCGAGGAGCAGTCGACGCTCCACGGATGCCATGGTCACGCAAGTACTCGTCGGCGAGTTGCGCGCATTCATGGCTGGCTTCGAACTCGACGTCGAAGCAACCTGATCGTGCGAGATCGGCATAGAGGACACCACAACCCCGGACGGGATCGTCGTGCTCCGCGCGCACCAGCACGTCCATGCTCAACACCAGTCGAGGCTTGTGTTCATTCATCTGTCCTACTTTCCCACTCCGACGGTGTCAGGTCCTCGTGAATTCTACGTGAGCCCTTCCGAACACCACGCTGCAAACTGACCTCGGTGTTTGCTTGGCGTGCTCCCCCTAGGGTGTCAACTCCAGAGACCGCACACTTGGCGTCCGTAGAATGCCAGCGACATGAACCACCGCCGAACCACCCGCCGAGATTTGCACAAGACCTAGATGCCATCGATGAAAGTTCTTCTATCGGCCACATACCCCCTTGTCGAGCCGCGGCATGGCGGTCAACTCAGAACCCGCCACATCTATGAGATATACAAGAAGGCGGGTATCGACGTGGACTACGTTGGGATCTTCCCCGAGGGGGCATATACGCAACGTGCCGACACGGACCTGCAACTTCCTGGGGAACTCGGTGGACGCACTCTGCAGGAACACGAGCAGGCTCTCTATGACTACGTGTGGGGCATGCACATTGCCAACAACGAGTTGGCCCGATGCTCGCTGCTCAAGCGCATTCGCGCCGGCCGGTACGACTACATTCAGATCGACCTGCTGTATGTCTGGCCGCTCGTCCGCGAGTGCCTGTCGCAGCTTGGCCCTGACGAGCCCCGCCCTCGGATCATCTACTCCTCCCAGAACATCGAGCATGAGATGAAGCGGCAGATATTGCAGGAACTCGGCGCACCTGCAGGGACTGTCGAACAGTACGGCAAAGAGGTGTTCGAACTCGAACGCGACATCGCCCGAAAGGCAAGTCACGTGTTCGCCGTGTCGGAATCCGACCGGAACACGCTCAACGTCATCAGTGACCGAAACGATTGTGTGCTCGCCAAGAATGGCACCTCGTATTCCACCGTGTCTGAGCGTGCGACCGAAGATTGGCGTCCCGTCCTGCCTTCGGACCCTTTTGCGGTATTCATCAGCAGCGGACATCTTCCCAATGCCGTCGGCTTTTCGACCGTGATGGGGCAGTCAATGGCGTTCCTGCCTCCGGACCGAAAGCTCGTCATCGCGGGCGGCGTGACGGAGGTGATCGAGCGTACCAAGGCCTACAGAAGGTGGTCCGGCATCAACAATGCCCGCACATTGCGGCTCGGCATCGTGGACGACATCGGGATCGCGGCGATGCGTCGCTTTGCGCATGTATTCATCCTTCCAATCACTGCCGGCGGCGGCTCGAACATCAAGACGGCCGAAGCACTACTCACGGGTGCCCATGTGCTGGGTACGCCCACAGCCTTTCGCGGCTATGAGGAATACATTGATGAACCCTCCGTATACGTGGAAGCGGATCCGGTCCGATTCCGAGCGCGTCTGGTGGAGTTGCTCCACAGCGGCCGCGCCAAACTGAGCGACGCCGATCTGGTCGCCCGGAAGCGTTTGCTTTGGGAGTCCGCCCTGTCGGCCATGCCGGCCCAACTATTCAAAGAATCGTCGCTTCATGCCCATGGAACAACTGATCTGGTTTGATTTCACAACGTCACTCCATTGGACACGTTCAGCGGTGGGTGTCGTCCGGGTCGAACAGGAATGCTGCCGGTGGTTGCTCACCAAACTCAAGGACCGCGTTCGCATCTGCGTCTTCGACCAGTCCGTGGGTCAGTTCGTTGAATTGGGTGTTCAGGAAGCATGGAAGGTGCTCGGGCGAGACTGGAGCGCGAGTTCGGCGACCGTCAACTCATCGATTGTGCCCGCACTCAGCCAGTCGAATGAGCCGACTACCCCTGTGGGGCTGGCAAGGCGGACCGAGCGCTTTCTGCGCCGGGTGGCCCTCGCGACACTGAACCGGCTCCCGCGTGCATGGCAGTCAGCAGTTCGCAGCTACTTGATCGCCTTACGCCGCACTCTGGCCTACGGCTACCACGAGTTGAAGGCGACTCGAGCGGCCAGTGCGGCGCCATCCACGCGCGGGAGTGCGCCTGCCCCCGAGTCACTCCGCCACCCGTGCCGTCCACTGGTCCGGTTCCAGCGCGGCGACATCTACCTGACCATGGGGCTGGACTGGGATCACGGCGAGAAGATGGATGTGCTGTACCGCGAAAAGAAACGGACCGGCCTGAGGGTCATCAACTTCGCCCACGACATCATCCCGGTGAAGTTCCCGCACTACTACCAACGCGGCAAGTTCGACCTGTTCTCGGCTTACTTCGCCACGATGGGCTGGACAGCGGACAGGATCATCTGCAATTCGGAATGCACCGCACGCGATCTGGAAGCATTCCTCGAGCACGTGGGCGCTCCACGCCCACCCATGTCCGTCGTGCGGCTCGGCGACGCGCTGCCCGCCACGGACGGCGGCAAGCCCTCACCGGAGGTGGCGAAGCTTCTGGATGCGCCTTTCCTGCTCGCCGTGTCGACGATCGAGATCCGGAAGAATCACGAGTCCCTATACAGGGCGTATTTGCGGCTCATTGAATCCGGCTTCGACGTGCCGAAACTCGTGTTGGTCGGCATGATCGGCTGGCGGGTCGATGATTTCATCTATTCTCTTCGGAATGATCCAAGAGTCGACGGCAAGATCGTGATACTTGATCACGTGAGCGACGCGGATCTGGTCACGCTTTACAGACGCTGCCTGTTCACGCTCTATCCGTCACTCTACGAGGGGTGGGGGCTGCCCGTCGCCGAAAGCCTGGCTTACGGAAAATTCTGCCTTGCCTCCAACGCTGCCTCCATCCCCGAAATCGCCGGTGGAATCATCGACTATGTCGACCCTTGGGATGTACCACAATGGGCCGAGAAGATACAACTGTATTGTTCCGACCCAGCGGCACTGCGCAACATGGAGCAACGCATCGCCACCCAGTACCGGCTCACGTCCTGGGAGACCACGGCCGATCAGATGATCGCGGCAATTGAAGGCATGCGCGAATGCAGCGACTCAGGAGTTGCACGCCCAGCCCTCGCCGCCAGTTAGCGAGCGGACGAGTCGCTCACGAAGCGGCGCAAGTGACGTCCAACAAGTCGAAGCGGCGCGGTCAAGCGCCAGGATCTGGAGTTGCGTAGCTCGCCCAATTCGCTCTGCAGCCTGCCGATCTCATTGCGCGCGTCCATCAAGCTGCTCTGCATCCGACCGATGTCGTTGCGCGCATCCCTCAGGCCGGATTCAGCCGTCTCGGCGCGGACAGTGACCTGATCCAGACAGGCCTCGATTTCTTGCAGCCTCAGGTCACGCACGGCCAGTTGCGACTGACTGCGCGACAACTCGTCCTGGCTCGTCTGTAACGACGACTCGAGTCCGGACACACGCGTTGTAGTCGACGCAAGGGTGGACTCCAGCCGCCTCAGCTCGTGGCGAGCCGACTCCAATGGCGCCACGACAAAGTTGTCGAACACGTTCGGCGGATAGCGAAAGGCGTTCCTGAGTTGCGCCTGTTCCTGCGCAACGTAGTAGCGGTTGAGTCCGTCCGCATAGGCGAACTCGAATTGCGCACTGGTCAAATGCGGTTCCCATTCAGAGAACGATTCCGTCTGGGAGTTGGGCAGGGTCGCTTCGACGACGACGATCCAGGGCCGGTGCCTGGTCCAGTCGTTGCCCCGAAGGACCTGAAGCTCGAAGCCCTCCACGTCCACTTTGAGGAAATGGACCGGTTGGCCGGACGGCACATGTCTGTCCCAGACTCCGCTCAGCGTCTCCACTTCCACTTCGATCTGTTCGATCCCATGCCCAGCATCAAAATGTCGATCGGCAATCGACTTGTCCAGCGTCGACAAGCCAGTCGCTCCAACCAGATTGATCGTTGCAGTGCCAAGCGCTTCGCCCAAGGCGCATCGCAGATTGATGTCGCGTGGCCGCCGATTGACGAGCTCGGCGTAGTAGCCAGGATGCGGCTCGACATTGATCCCCCTCCACCCTGATTCGCTGAAAGCGCGCGTGACCGAATCAAGGTCGGGCGACTGGGCGCCAATATCGATGTAGAACCCTCCTTGCACATGCCGGAGGGCGCGCCAGAGCATCACATCTTCAAAGTTTTGTGCGTAGGAAACGAAGCTCATGCTTGATTGTGAATGAACAGGGATCTATCGCCGAAGGGCCGCATCTGACAGGAAAGACGGGCCGTGCTGGGCGCGCGTCGCGCCACCGATAGCCGAGGCTGGCAAAATGTCGCCTCGACGTGGGCAGGATCTTCGCCCCTCTGATTAGACAACCAAGCAAACACCAAATGACCAAAAGAGCGATAGTGACAGGTATTTCCGGGCAGGACGGGGCCTACTTGGCTGAACTCCTCATTGCCAAGGGGTACGAGGTCTTCGGCACGTATCGCCGCACCAGTTCCGTCAACTTCTGGCGAATCGAGGAGTTGGGCATCCAGAACCACCCCAAGTTGCACTTGGTGGAGTACGACCTGACCGATCTCGGAAGCTCCCTGAATCTCATCAAGGATGCGGAGCCCGACGAGGTCTACAACCTTGCCGCCCAGAGCTTCGTGGGAGTGAGCTTCGATCAGCCCACCACCACGGCCCAGATCACAGCGATCGGCGCCCTGCACCTGCTTGAGGCCATTCGCCTCGTCAACCCGAAGATTCGCTTCTACCAAGCCAGCACGTCAGAAATGTTTGGCAAGGTTCAGTCCATTCCACAGACGGAGGACACCCCGTTCTATCCTCGCAGTCCTTACGGGGTGGCCAAGCTCTACGCGCATTGGATAACTGTGAACTACCGAGAGAGCTACGACATCTTCGGCAGTAGCGGCATCCTCTTCAATCACGAAAGTCCGCTCCGTGGCCGCGAATTCGTCACCCGCAAGATCACCGACAGTGTGGCCAAGATCAAACTGGGCAAGCTGGATGTGCTGGAGCTAGGCAACCTGGATGCTAAGCGCGACTGGGGATTTGCGAAGGAATACGTGGAAGGCATGTGGCGCATGCTCCAAGCTGACGAGCCGGACACGTTTGTCCTGGCCACCAATCGCACAGAGACGGTGCGCGACTTCGTCAAGATGGCCTTCAAGGGGGCAGGCATCGAGGTCGAATTCCGGGGTGGCGGCGAATCCGAAACCGCGATCGACTTGGCATCGGGAAAAACCGTGATGCGCATCAATCCCAAGTTTTATCGCCCAGCCGAAGTCGACCTGCTCATTGGAAACCCGGCCAAAGCAATGGCCAAGCTGGGCTGGGCACCCCAGACGACCCTGGAGCAACTCTGCCAGATGATGGTAGAGGCAGACCTGCGACGCAACAAGCAAGGGCTCTCGTTTTGAAGCTTCTGCTGACCGGCGCTGATGGATTCACGGGCCGGCCCTTCCGCACGCAAGCGGAAGCTCAGGGCTACGAAGTGATTCCGCTGCGCGCCAACCTGCTGGACGCCGACGCGTTGCGACAGGAAATGCAGGCCGTGCAACCCGACTACGTCGTGCACCTTGCGGGCATCGCCTTCGTGGGTCACGCGCACGAGCAGGCCTTCTACGCCGTAAACGTTCTGGGCACAACCAATCTGCTCGATGCGCTGGCAAGCCTCGCGATCCCGCCGGTCAAGACGCTGCTTGCGAGCAGCGCCAATGTATACGGCAACTGCTCGCTTTCGCCGATCTCGGAGAATCAGCCGCTCGCGCCAGTCAATCACTATGCGATGAGCAAGGTGGCCATGGAGTACATGGCGCAAAACTATATGAGTCGCCTTGGACTGGTGATCACTCGGCCATTCAACTACACGGGTCCGGGCCAGGATGAAGCGTTCTTGATCCCCAAACTCGCCAGACATTTTGCCAAGCGAGCTTCATCAGTAGCATTGGGCAATCTGCACGTGGAACGGGAGTTCAACGACGTCCGAAGCGTATGTGATGCATACCTGTTCCTGCTCGAGCAAGGTGCGCCTGGTGAGATTTACAACGTCTGCTCCGGCCGGATGCACAGCCTCCAGAACGTCATCTCGACCTTCGAACGCATTGTCGGCCACGGTATCAACGTATGCGTTGACCCAAGCTTTGTTCGGCCGAACGAGGTCCACCAGCTATGCGGCAACCCGCAAAAGCTTGAAGACCTCATGGGCAGTACGGGACACCCTTGGCGTTTGCCAACGCTGGAGGAAACTCTTTCGAGCGTCCTCTACGACGTGCGTGCGACCGCGAAGCGTATGCGCTAACCTTGTTAGGTAGCGCTCGCCATCTTTTCATATTCTCGAGTCGGAGACCATATGAGTATTGCCAAGGGAACCTACCCAACGCGCCTGAATCTGGGCTGCGGTTACGACGTTCGCCCGGGCTACCTGAACGTCGACCTGCACGAGCGTCACGACCCAGATTTGGTAGCCGACGTCACTAGCTTGGGAATGCTCCCTAGCGGAGAGTTCACAGAAATCGTCGCACAGGACGTGCTCGAACATGTAGAGCGCCACAAGGTTGATGTGGCACTTACCGAGTGGGCGAGACTACTTGCTCCTGATGGCGTCATTCAGGTTCGGGTGCCCAGCCTTGAACTGATGTTCCGAATGCTCGCTCAGCCGCAGAACCGACCGGCGGAAGAGGCCGCTAAGGTCATTCATCTGATGTACGGCACCCAAGCCTATACAGGCGACTATCATCTCGCAGGCTTCACCGCTTCCGTCCTCGAGAAGCATCTCAATGACGTTGGCCTACAGATTTGTCGGGCAGACGTTGCTCATGGCTGGTGCTTCGACGTGCATGCGCGCAAAACGCAAGTACTGCAAGACCCGAGGGAGTACGTGTTCAGCGCTTACTTTCGCGTGCTCGGAAGAGCTGCTGATCCTGACGGCCTGAACCACTTCGTCCAAGCAATGCGAGCTGGAATGTCTCGCGAGCAGGTAATTCGTGATCTGGAGGCCAGCGAAGAGGCCCAGATCCTGCGCGAGATGCCCTTTTATCTGCTAGGCCATGTCTCAGCTGACCGGCGCCTTACCAACGACGGACAGCGGGTTCTGGAGCCCGTCCAAAACCGGCCGACGGTTCGACAGGCGCTGAGCCAGCTCAAGGCTGCATTGCTTGGATAGCCCCACGCGACGCTGGTTACGCACTTTCAGACTGCTTCGAAAAGGGCGATCCGGAGCCTGTCGCCAGATATATCAGTCGCTTCACTTCCCGTCTTCCCCGCGTGACATTGTCGAGGACAAGGCCACAAGAGACTGAAAGCATTGCCATAAGCATCAATGCCGCACTTAAAACCGCCGTTGGCAGCCTGGGCACCAGTCCATGCTCAAGATATTCAATGAATATCGGAATTGACAATAGCACTGAAAGTGCTGAAAAAAATGCAGCGCAGATTCCAAAAAATGCCAGGGGACGTTCGCTTATATAAAGCCGGGCGATTGTCAAACTAATTTTGAACCCGTCCCGATAGGTGGACAGCTTGCTTTCCGAGCCTTCAGGCCGCGAACCGTACGAAGTGGCCACCTCGCCGTAGGGCATCCTTAGTTCCAGCGCATGCACAGTGAGTTCAGTTTCAATCTCAAATCCATGAGATAGCGCAGGAAAAGATTTTGCATAGCGACGGGAAAATACCCTATAGCCCGACAACATGTCCGTAAACGCACCACCAAATATTTTCGCCACGCTTTCTGTAAGCATTCGATTACCCCACTGATGCCCTCGTCGATACGCGAGCGCAGATTGGGCAACCGCGGTTTCCCGGCAACCGACGACCATATCAAGGCGCTCGTCCAGTAGTTTATCTACCATCGAATGAACAGAAGCGGCATCGTACGTTGCGTCTCCGTCAACCATCACATAAATATCAGCATCAACGTCTGCAAACATGCGCCGCACAACATTGCCCTTGCCTCGCAGAGAAACGGAAATAACGCTCGCACCTTCGTTTTTCGCAATCTCTGACGTTCTGTCATTCGAATGATTGTCAAACACATAGATATCAATACTTGGCATTGCGCCGCGAAAGGAGCGAATCACCTCCGCAATCGTTGCTTCTTCATTGTAGCAAGGCACTACCAATGCAACGTGATTTCCACGATATACCCGAGGGGAAAATTCTTTCGATTTCATTAGAAAACAATCATCTCAACGTGACCCAGTCGATTGGGATCCGCCTGAAAACCGAATCGCGAACATCCACGTTCGCAATCGGGCACTATCAAAAAGAATCAATTGTCCGATTGCAGCACGAGTACCAACCAAATCTTATCAATTTCGACCCGCCTGAATGGCACTCGTTACTTCGCACACTACAAACCGATCAGAACCCGACTCAAACGATGAGCAATCCAGATTCGTTTGACTCGGAACATACCCGAATCGCGACAATCTCTCAGGAATTGACGAGGCCACAGACTGATTCGTCAAGATTCGCAACGGATATTGGCTCTCCCTCCGTATTCTATCCCGAATCATGCCCTCAGTTTTCCCCGAGAAATCGATCTTGTAGAAGTTGCTATCTTTATGCAAAAACGGCAAGATGAATGAATTTGGCACGCCATAAACCAAATAGTTGGCTGGCGTAGAAGAAATCTTTTCCGGCAGGCGCAAGTCGAAGGAGTTCGGCAGATCCATCGGATTCCGAAGGTGCCCCCAATCTGGCACTCTTACAAGAGCAACAGCCAAAATGACACATCCGGCCAATATTTGCGCAACCCGAACTCGATTGGAGGTCAACTGCGAGGCCCAGACTAAAATCAATGGGCCGAACAGCAACTCCAACGGAATAATGTAGCGCTGGTAGGCGAACATGAGAGACCAGATGGCAAAACTAATTAAAAAGAAAAACGAAAAGACGGATGCCTCCTTGCCGATCGGGAATTTTCTTCTGGCAAAGATTATCGCAATCAGCATCACCAAGGCGACCGCTAAGCGAGGATCTGAAAATGCTACTTCAGATGTCTTTGAAGTCCCAAGCGACGACTCAACTATAAATCTGAAGAACTCCCACATCGACCCGAATCGCCATCTTGGGTCCTGATAATTTGTCGCCTCATAGTATGGCGATCTGAATATCGTATTGTAAAGCGGAAAGACAGGACTCTTCCACTGATAAAGCAGGTAAAGATTCCACCACGCGGTTGCCAAGAACCCCAAGAACAGGCCGCCACCAAATGCTGTCAGTCGAGCAGATACACGAGAAACTTCCAACCCAACGGAAACGATTGTTAGAGCCACCCAGAATCCGATGGCAAAAGGCAGATTGGTCATCTTAAGACCAACAGAAATGCCAAAAAACACGCCAGAAGATATCAGCACCGAAACCCCGGTCTCCTTCTCGAAAAACCGCAAACCAAGGTACAGCCCCAAGAAAACTAATGGAGTCGTAGTCGAAGAGAAAAATGTGGTCCCCAACTCGCTCCACCAAAGAGGCGCAATCACTCCCAGCGAAAGCGCAAGGAATTCAGACCATCCAAATCTCAAATAACCCAGATCACGGGCAATCTTCCTTGTGATGAGCATCAACAAAGGAAGAGAAAGTAACTGAACGGAAAGAATGAACCAAGCGCTCTTTGGGAATCGAAAACTTGACAGCGCAAAATAGGAAAGGACATTTGCGACTGGATTCAAAAATCCCTGCAAACCCGCCGCCGCAATATCCTTGTCAAACCTGCCGTGCAGCAGGAAATATCCCGCGTAGTAATGGTAATTTAAAAGATCCCAATTTTGATCCTGGCCTCGTTGATATACGAACCAGTACGACAAAGCGGCGACCACGAGCAGCCATGCCACCCCGAAAATTCGACCCCAGTCGCGCTCGCCCGGCACGAAGAAATCCTTCAATTCAAATTTCGCGCTGTTCGCTTCCGGTTTGCTAAGCAAAATAACCCTTTGTGACGGCCCAAGACCTGGACCACTTTATGCTTGTATTTTGGTCAGCTACGCGCGCAGTTGCGCGTTCTGAACGCCCCGCTCGTCTTATGCCGCAGGATTCTGACTAGAAGAAGACCTCAGCTTCAGACAAGGGCACGCCCCTCCTATCTTTATCAGCGAGGACGATGGTTCGACCAACGTCTGGCCATTCAATGCCAATTGTCTCATCGCACCAAAGGAGCGATCTTTCGTGCGCAGGGGCATAGTAATTTGTTGCTTTATATAGAAAGTCCGCGTTCTCGGTGAGCACGAGAAATCCGTGGGCAAATTCAGCTGGAACCCAGAGTTGTTTTTGGTTCTCTTCGCTGAGCTCAACGCCGACCCATCTGCCGAACGTCGGTGAGGACTTGCGAATATCCACCGCGACATCGAAAACAGCTCCGCGCACGACGCGCACCAGCTTCCCCTGAGGCTGCTGGACCTGGTAGTGCAAGCCTCGCAGCACGCCCTTGGTCGAACGCGAATGGTTGTCCTGTACGAAGTCGACATGCCGGCCAACGGCCTCGTCGAACGCCTTCTGATTGAAGCTCTCGAAGAAAAAGCCCCGTGCGTCCCGGAATACTCTGGGTTCGAGCACGAGCACTTCGGGGATTTCGGTCGGCGTTACTTTCATGAGCGCACCTCGTCGCTCAGCAAGTGATTGAGGTACTTGCCATACCCACTCTTCTCCAGCGGACTGGCCAGCGCCTGCAGCTGCTCGCTGGTGATGAAACCGTGCCGCCACGCCACCTCCTCCGGACACGCAATCTTGAGCCCCTGCCGATGCTCCAGCGTCGCAATGAACTGCCCGGCTTCCATGAGGCTGTCGTGCGTCCCCGTATCGAGCCACGCATAGCCACGCTGCATGATCTGAACATTCAGCGTCCCGCGGTCCAGGTAGGCCTGGTTCACATCCGTGATCTCCAATTCTCCTCGCGCGCTGGGCTTGATCCCCTTGGCAATATCGACGACCTGGTTGTCATAGAAGTACAACCCCGTCACGGCATAGCTGCTCTTCGGCTTGACCGGCTTTTCCTCGATGCTGCTGGCCTTGCCCTCGGCATCGAAGTCCACGACGCCATAGCGCTCAGGGTCCTGCACGTGATAGGCGAACACGGTCGCCCCAACCTGCTTCGCATCCGCATCGGACAACAGGTGGACGAAATCGTGCCCGTAGAAGATGTTGTCGCCGAGCACCAGCGCGCTCGGCGCGTTGCCGATGAACTTGTCGCCGATGATGAAGGCCTGCGCCAGGCCATCCGGGCTCGGCTGCACGGCGTACTGGATATTGATCCCCCACTGGCTGCCGTCGCCCAGCAGTTGCTGGAATCGCGGCGTGTCCTGCGGCGTGCTGATGACGAGGATGTCGCGCATGCCGCCGAGCATGAGCGTGCTCAGCGGGTAGTAGATCATCGGCTTGTCGTAGATCGGCAGCAGTTGCTTGCTGATGGCCAGCGTCGCCGGATGCAGCCGCGTACCGGAGCCGCCGGCGAGGATGATGCCCTTGCGTTGCGTCATGTTCTTCTGTAGCTCCTAAGTCAGAGTGTTTCGCGCAGCATGCGCGTCACGCCGGTCTGCCAATGCGGCAGCACGAGGCCGAAGGTCGACTGAAGCTTGCGCGTGTCCAGGCGCGAGTTGTGCGGCCGGGTCGCGGGCGTCGGGAAGGCGCTCGTGGGAACCGGATCGACCGTCTCCGGCGAGGCCTTGAGGTCGATGCCCGCGGCGCGTGCCTGTTCGAGCACGAAGCGCGCGTAGCCATGCCATGTCGTCTCCCCGCCCGCGACGAGGTGATAGAGCCCCGCCTTGGCTGGATCGCGCAGGGTCTCGCGGATGGCATGCGCCGTCACGTCGGCCAGCAATTCGGCCCCCGTGGGTGCGCCGTACTGGTCGTCGATGACGGTGAGGCGATCGCGCTCCCTGGCCAGGCGAAGCATGGTCTTGGCAAAGTTGCCGCCACGCGCGGCGTAGACCCAGCTCGTGCGGAAGATCAGGTGTTGCGCGCAGTTCGCGGCCACCAGCTTCTCGCCTTCGAGCTTGGTGCGCCCGTACACGCTGAGCGGACCGGTCGGGTCGTCTTCCTTCCATGGCGTGCTTCCGCTGCCGTCGAAGACATAGTCCGTCGAGTAATGAACCATCAGCGCACCGACCTGCTGCGCGGCCGCCGCGACGATACCGGGCGCGGTGGCATTCAGCGTGTGCGCGAGTTCGACTTCGCTCTCCGCCTTGTCGACGGCCGTGTGCGCTGCCGCATTGACGATGACATCCGGCCGCACCGAAAGAACCGTGGCGGCCAGCCGCTCGGGCCGTGAGAAATCGGAATGCAGCTCCGTACTGTCGAAGTCGAGCGCCACCAGTTCGCCAAGCGGCGCGAGGCTGCGCTGCAGCTCCCACCCGACCTGACCGCCCTTGCCGAGCAGCAAGAGCTTCATGCCGCCGCCTTCGCGGGCGCGCCGTACTGCTTCTGCACCCATTCGCGGTAGGCACCGCTTTGCACGTTGCGCACCCATTCGCCATTGGCGAGATACCACTCGACGGTCTTGCGGATGCCGGTGTCGAAGGTTTCGGCGGGCTTCCAGCCCAGCTCGCGTTCGAGCTTGCGCGCGTCGATGGCGTAGCGGCGATCGTGACCGGGACGGTCGGTGACGAAGGTGATTTGCTCGCGGTAGCTCTTGCCGTCGGCCCGCGGGCGCAGCTCATCGAGCAATGCGCAAATGGTGTTCACGATCTCGATGTTGGGCTTCTCGTTCCAGCCGCCGACGTTGTAGGTCTCGCCGAGCCGGCCGGACTCGAGCACGCGCCGGATCGCGCTGCAGTGATCCTTGACGTAGAGCCAGTCGCGCACCTGCATGCCGTCGCCGTACACCGGCAGCGGCTTGCCGGCGAGTGCATTCACGATCATCAGCGGGATGAGCTTCTCGGGAAAATGGAAGGGCCCGTAGTTGTTCGAGCAATTGGTCGTCAGCACGGGCAGGCTATAGGTGTGGCGCCAGGCGCGCACCAGATGGTCGCTCGCCGCCTTGCTCGCGGAGTAGGGGCTATTGGGTTCGAACTTGTTTTCTTCGGTGAACGCCGGGTCTGCCGCACCAAGCGAGCCATAGACTTCGTCGGTCGAGACGTGGAGAAAGCGGAATGCGGCCTTCTGGTCCGTCGGCAGTGCGCTCCAGTAGCCCCGGACCGACTCGAGCAGCCGGAAGGTGCCGACCACATTGGTCTGCACGAAATCCTCCGGGCCGTGAATCGATCGGTCCACATGCGACTCGGCGGCGAAGTTGACCACGGCGCGCGGGCGATGCTCCGCCAGCAGGCGGTCGACGAGTGCGCTGTCGCCGATGTCACCTTGAACAAAGACGTGGCCTGGATTGCCGCTCAGGGATTCCAGCGTCTGGAGATTGCCGGCGTAGGTTAGTTTGTCGAGATTGACGACCGCTTCGGCGCTCTGGGCCAACCAGTCGAGCACGAAATTGGCGCCGATGAAACCGGCGCCGCCGGTGACCAAAAGCATGGGATTCCCCGTAGATGGACTGAAAGGAGCCGCTGTCGGCGGCGCCGCCGGATTATCCCATCGTGAAAGGCGCGGCCCGCCGCCAGCGCCACGGGAGCGGTCAGGCTTCCTGACCGACGGGCATGGTCCGGCGGGCCGCGCGCGTTCCGGCGCGTGCCGGGCATTGCGCGGCGCGCTTCCCGATTCGCAACCGGCGCAACCCGAACCCCAGGCGACGAGCATCTACGCTCATGCCAGCCTCCAGCGGGCTCGTCGGATTCCGGATATGCAGATCGATCATCAGCACGTTTCGAGGGCCGCCTGTCGGCAAGGTCAAACTCAAGTCGACGGTTTCGTCATCAGCCGCCCCAGTTTTTCGAATCAGGGGATGCAGAGGCGGCCCGCCGTCCACGCTAACCAGGATGTCGGGAGATTGTCCGTGGGTCGGTATGAACAGATGACCCGCCAGCTGAATCTCCGCGTGAACCGACGCATCGATCGGCTCCTCGAGCAGGACGATGAAGGAAGCAAGTTCACCATCCGACCAAACCCCCCAGGGTTCCGGAGTCGACCAGCCTTCGCCAAGCCATGCTGTCGCAGGCATCCCGTCGGAAGGGTCCTGGTCGCGATCAAGCCGAAGACGCGGCAACTCCGGCAGGCCCCGCTGGGCACCGTCCAGGCCCCACCTGAAGCCGAACGCGTGATCCAGTGTGTCCTCCCTGAACGTGCCGGTCGACCCTGCGGGCTCGGCTGGTCTCGGCAAGAAGGCGCGAAGCGCACGATGGAGGTATCCGTGCGACGCGCAAATCTCGGTCATCGTCTGCATCGATGCGATCGTTGCCGGCACGGAGTACCAAGGGGAACAGCTTTGCGGCAGTCGCTTCGGATTGTTTCGATCTGCGTCGATCAGATATCGGACCGGCTTCAGAAAGTACTCTGCTTCGCGCAGTGCGCCAGAAGACAAGCCGCAGACAAAGCGCAGATTGTCGGCACACAGCAATGCGTAGATGTTCTCGTTCGTCCACAGCGTATTCGGAACGCCGCGCACGAGTTCCTCCAGATGCGCACCTCCGGGCTCGTACGGGTGTCGCTTGATGACAAGCAAATCGACACCTTTCGCTAGCTCCCGTACACGATCGATCGCATCCACGGGGCGCGCAAGCTTACCTTTCTCGACAAGCGCCAGGTCCAAGGACGTCTGGCCGACGAACAGGCCGACACTGACACTCGCGTCGAACAGGCTCCGTCCGCCTCGACGAGCAAAGTAGCCCATCAGCGCTGCCGCGTCGTTCCAGGCGTGTCCATCGTCGATACGGAGCTTGCGAAGCGCCTCTTCCGTCGCCCGGTCATTGGTCCGTGCACAGAACCTGAGATGCTGCGTGAAACGAATCGGATCAATCTCGAGATCGATGAATACGGCCCCGCGCCCGTCGATGTAGTTCAGCAGCGAGGGTGGCATTCCCCACCCGATCACGAGGCATCGCGAATCCAGTTCCGGGAATCGACCCGCCCGGCCGCCGGCCGACAGGTCGGCGATCGTTGCCTGGGCCCAGCCGTCGACGGAGCGCGGCAGCGACAGCGCCTCCATTGCGGCCGCGACGTCGATCGTGCCGCCGTCGCTCGAAGCAAATGCGTCATCGCAGGCAAGACCCAATCGAATTGCAGCCGATTCGAACAACTTGCGCAGGAACTGACGATTGGCAGGGTGAGAAGACAGTCCGTTGTCGGACGTACGAAAAAAGTCATCCATGAAGACGACTCGGCGAAAACGAAAATTCATCAATTCTTTGCGTGGGGCGAGGCACCGCGAGCACAGGACGCTGAATACTTTTCAATTCACGGCGTGCACTTGGTGGCCTTAGAGGTCAGACACCGGTCAGGCTTAATTGTCGTACGTCGAAATCCCGGCCTCGTGTAGGACATCTGCCAAGGTGCGCTTTGGAAAGCGGATTGCCATCAGTTTCGGCTGGACACAGATACAGAAGGTCGTCGGCACCCGCATGGACGCCATGCGCGATGACATCCATCTGCTCCTGCAACATCGCATCTGAGGGTTGGGCACGCCGCCCTAAAAACCCGAATGCGGGTGCTCTACATTCGATTCATTCACATCCGGAGATCCGTCCATGGAAAAGCCATCCCAAAGCAGCGAAGACGCCGCGTCCGCAGCCACCGACCGCATCAAGGACTCCGCCCAGCAGATCTGGCTCGCCGGCCTCGGCGCCTTCGCCAAGATGCAGCAGGAAGGCAGCAAGGCCTTCGAGGCGCTCGTGAAGGACGGCGTCGGCGTGCAGAAGCGAACACAGCAGGCCGCCGAGGAAACGCTGGCCCAGGCGCAGGCGCGCATGGCGGGTTTCGCCAGCGAGTTCGGCACCCGGGCGGCCGGCGGCTGGGGCAAGCTCGAGAACATCTTCGAGGACCGCGTCGCGCGCGCTCTCGAAAAGCTGGGCATGCCGTCGGCGCAGGAGGTGGCCGCGCTCCAGGCGCGTGTCGAAGCCCTCGAAGCCGAATTGCGGCGGCAGGGCGGCACGGCCAAGCCCGCGCGCGCGGCAGCACGCAAGACGGCGACACGCAAGGCCGCCGATACCGCATCCAAGCCCTCGCAGCGCCATAAGTCCGCCGGCGGCTGAACGGGCTGACCTCGCCCTGACGACGCGCTGCCGCCGCGCGATCGGTCGCGAATCCATGCCCCGTCATCGAGGACTTGCGCTAGAGTCCGCCAGAGACAACCCCCGGGGCTACGACATGGCCAAGAAAGCGCCACGCCGCACTGCACAACGGATCCTCGAAGCCGCGCTTGATCTGTTCAACCGCTTCGGGGAGCCGAACGTGTCGACGACGCTCGTGGCCGGCGAACTCAGTATCAGCCCCGGCAATCTCTACTACCACTACCCCGCCAAGGACGAGCTGATCAACCGGCTCTACGAGGCCTACGAGACCGAGCTCAACGAATTGCTGCATGCCAGCGAAGGCGTGAACGACGTCGAGGATGCGTGGTTCTTCATGCACAGCCTGTTCGAGCTGATCTGGCGCTATCGCTTCCTCTACCGCGACCTCAACGATCTCCTGAGCAAGAACCGGCACCTCGAAACGCAGTTTCAATTAGTACTAAAGAATAAAGCGCGTGCCATCCGGACCCTGCTTGCCGGCCTCAGCCGCGCCGGGCATCTGGCCATCGAAGCCCCGGAGGTCGACACGCTCGCACAAAGCATGGTGGTAGTGCTCACCTATTGGCTCAGCTACGAGTACGTGCGCAACCCCCGCGAGGCGCTAGAGCCCGCGCATGCCCAGGGCGCACTGCTGCGCGGGGCCCACCACACGCTGCATCTGCTGGCGCCCTACCTGGCGCCGGAGCAGCGGAGGCATTTGCTGACACTCAGCAACGCCTATTCGGGCGAAGATCAATCCGCCACGGTCTGACTTCGCTCCTTACCGAATGACGCCATCGGATCTCCATCCCACCGCCGTGCAGGCCTCCGGCAGCGGCCTCCCATACGGGCCGTGGACCCGGCTGCCCTATCAGGACACGCCACGTTTCGATGGCGCCAGCCTGCTCGACAAATGGGACCGGCTGCATGCCGGCCAATGGGTGACGCCCCCGGCGCCCGGTGCGTTGGCGGATGGCTGGGCGCTCTATCACAGCGGGGAATTCGAGCAGGCCGTCGCCCTGGCCCTCCGGCAGGGTCCCGATGGATTGGCGCTCGCCAATCAGGCCACCGCGATCTACGCGAACTACCTCGAGCCGCGCGAAGCGGTACGGCTGGCGCTGTTCAAGCAGGTGGCCGAACGGGCCGCCGCACAAGCGGGCGCCGCGCCGGACGATTGCATGGCGCTCTATTGGCAGGCTTACGCGCTGGGGCGCTACAGCCAGGGCATCAGCGTGGCGCGCGCGCTGGCCCAGGGCCTGGGCTCGAAGGTCAAGGGCGCGCTCGAACGCGTGATCGAGCTGCAGCCGCGCCATGCCGATGCCCATATCGCGCTGGGGGCCTTCCATGCCGAGGTCATCGACAAGGTCGGCAGCCTGGTCGGCCGCATGACCTACGGGGTGCGTGCAGAAACGGCGGTGGAACTGTTCGAGCGCGGCCTCCAGTTGAATCCGCATTCGGCCAGCTCGCTGATGGAATATGCTCGCGGGCTGTTGATGTTGCACGGCGAATCGCGCATGGCCGAGGCGACGCGACTGTACGAGAAGGCCGCGAGCCTCGAACCGGCCGATGCGCGCGAGCGCCTGGATGTGGAGCTGGCGCGCGCGGGGCTGTCGGACTGACGCCCCAAAATCGCCGGTCCGTGGGTGTGTTCACCTGAGATTCATCCGGATACGGCACCTTCGGGGCGGCTTCGCAGGACAAAGTCCCGTCTCGACACGCCAATTTTGACTTCCTGCCTGCCAACGATTCATGAAAACGATAGCCCACCAGGCTTTGGGCGCCACGGTCGCCGAGACTGACTCCCGACGGAATTCCCCGGCCACGCCGGGTTCACGCAGTGCCACCGCACGGACTTCGCTGGGCCTGCTCGCGCTTCTCGTGGTCCTGGGCCTCATCTGGTTCGCCACGCTCGGCACCCGTTCCCTGGTCAGCCCCGACGAAGGCCGCTACGCCTCGCTCGCGCTCGAAATGGCGCGCAGCGGCGACTGGGTCACGCCGCGGCTGAACGGCCTTCTGTATTTCGAGAAGCCCGTCCTGCAGTACTGGATCGGCGCGCTGGCATTCCTCGGCTTCGGCGTGTCGGAGTTCACCGCGCGGCTCTGGCCGGGCGTGGCGGGCTTCCTCACGCTGCTGGCCGTCGGCTTCACCGCCGGGCGCCTCTGGGGCCGCGAGGCCGGCATCCGGGCGCTGGCGGTCGCCGCGTCGATGACCTGGATCATCGGAAACAGCCACTTCCTGACGCTCGATACCGGCCTCACGCTGTTCCTCACGCTTGCGCTGTCCGCCGTGTTGCTGGCCCATGCCAGCCCGGAGCCGCGCTCCCGGCGGCGCTGGATCTGGCTGGCCTGGGCCGCAATGGCCGGCGCCGTGCTGACCAAGGGGCTCGTCGGCATCGTCATCCCCGGCGCGGTGCTGGTCGTTGTCAGCCTGTGGCGACGCGACATGGGGCTATGGCGGGGCATGCACTGGGCGTCGGGCCTGGCGATCTTCTTCGCGCTCGCGGCACCCTGGTTCGTGCTGGTCTCCATGCGCAACCCGAGCTTCGCGGAGTTTTTCTTCATCCACGAGCACTTCGCACGGTATCTGACCCAGGTCCATCAGCGCGAGGGCGCGTGGTGGTACTACGTGCCGCTCCTGCTGGGCGGGATGCTGCCCTGGACCGGCGGCCTGCCGTGGCTGTTCCGCAAGGACCCGGCGGCACAAGAAGATGGCGCGCGGATCAAGACGCGCGACATCCTGCTCGTCTGGTGCGCCTTCATCTTCCTGTTCTTCAGCGCGTCCGGCTCGAAGCTGCCTTCCTACATCCTGCCGATGTTCCCGGCATTGGCCTTGCTGGTGGCCGCGCAGCTGCGCAACACCGCTGCGTCAACCCTGCGCTGGCACCTGCTGCTGCCGGCGCTGGCGTGGGTCCTGCTGCTCGCCCTGGCGATCGATCCCGCGCGCTTCGCGTCCGTCAGTACGCCGGTCGAGGTGCTGCAACCGCTCGCCGATGCGGCGCGGCTGGGCGCGGTGATCTTTCTCGCGGGCGCGGCGATCGCCTGGTGGTGCCTCGGCCGGCGCAAGGTCACGGCGGCCGTCCTGGCCGTCGCTCTCGCGCACCTGGTCGCGAGCTCGATGGTCATGCAGGCGCACAACACCTATGGCCAGCTCAAGAGCGCCGCGCCGCTGGCCGCGGCGCTGCAACCGCACATCACGCCGGAGACGCCCGTCTTCGCCGTCCGCACCTACGACCAGACGCTGCCGTTCTATCTCGGCCGCAATGTCGTGCTGGTCGACTACGAAGACGAATTCGCCCTGGGGCAGAGAGTGGAACCGCAACGGTGGATCAAGAACCTCGACGAGTTCGCCGCGACGTGGCAATCGCTTCCCCAGGCCGCCGCCTACATGACGAAACCGACCTGGCTGGAACTCCAGCAGCGCGGCCTGCCGATGCGCACCGTGTTCGAAGACCAGCGACGCGTCGTCGTCCTCAAAAAATGAAAAACCAACCCTTCCTACCCTTCACCCGCCCGTCGATCGACGAGCGCACGATCGCCGAGGTCGGCGATGTGCTGCGTTCCGGCTGGATCACGACCGGCCCCAAATGCGCCGAACTCGAAGCCGCGCTCTCCGAGCGGCTGGGCGGCCGCCCGGTCCGGCTCGTCAACTCCGGCACCGCCTCGCTCGAACTCGGGCTGCGGCTGTGCGGCATCGGGCCCGGCGACGAGGTCATCACCACCCCGCTGAGCTGGGTCGCGACCGCCAATGTGGTGCTCGCCGTCGGCGCGACGCCAGTGTTCGTCGACTCTGATCCGGTCACGCGCAACATCGACCTGAACCAGGTGCAGCGCGCCATCACGCCGCGCACCCGCGCGGTGATTCCGGTCGACCTGGCCGGCCTGCCGGTCGACCGCGACCTGCTCAACGCCCTCGCGCAGAAGCACGGCCTGCGCGTGATCGAGGATGCGGCGCAGTCCTTCGGCGCGCACTGGGGCGGCCGCGAAATCGGCAGCTTCGGCGACCTGGTTTCGTTCAGCTTTCACGCGAACAAGAACTTCACGACCTCCGAAGGCGGATGCCTGGTGCTCAACAACGAGGAAGAAGCGCGGCAGTTCGAGAAGCTGCGCCTGCAGGGCGTGACGCGCCTTTCGGACGGCGGCATGGAGGTCGAGGCGTGGGGCAGCAAGGCCAACCTGACCGATGTGGCTGCCGCCATCGGACTTGGCCAGCTTCGCCAGGTCGATGACTTCAACCGCCGGCGGCGCGCGCTCGCCGAGCGCTACTTCGCCCGCTGGGATTCGTCCCTCGGCTTCAGCCTGCCTCCGGAGGACCGCGAGGGCCACGGCAACTGGCACATGTTCCAGCCGCTGCTGCCGGCCCGGCTCGCGCCGCGCCGCGGCGAGTTCATCGCCGGCATGAAGGCGCAGGGCATCGGCGTCGGCGTGCACTACCCGGCGATGCATCTCTTTTCGCTCTTCCGGCAGCGCGGCCACAAGGCCGGCGACTTCCCGGTGTCCGAGGACATCGGCGCGCGCACGATCACGCTGCCGCTCTTCCCGGCGATGGCCGACGCCGACGTCGACCGGGTGTGCGACGCGGTCGCCACGGTGACCGCCGCACTGTCCTGACAGGAGGTGACGACGACCATGAACGACGCAGCCCACCCCGCCGTCACCCAGCGCAGCACCGTGTCGAACCACCCAACGCTGAGCGTCGTGATCCCGGTCTACAACGAGGAGCTCGGCCTGGCCGCGCTCTTCGACCGGCTCTATCCGGCGCTCGACGCGCTGGCCATCGACTACGAAATCGTCTTCATCGACGACGGCAGCCGCGACCGCTCGGCCTCGCTGCTGGCGCAGCAGTTCGAGGCCCGGCCCGACGTCACGCGCGTGGTCCTGCTGAACGGCAACTTCGGCCAGCACCGTGCGATCCTCGCGGGCTTCGAGCACTGCCTCGGCGACCGCGTCCTTACGCTCGATGCCGACCTGCAGAACCCGCCCGAGGACATCCGCCTGCTGCTCGCCGCCATGGACGAGGGCTTCGACTGCGTCGGCACCGTCCGCCGCAACCGGCAGGACGTCGCCTGGCGCCGCTGGGCCTCGCGCGCGATGAACCGCCTACGCTTTCGCTTGACCGGCATCGTGATGAACGACCAGGGCTCGATGATGCGGGCCTACAGCCGCGACATCGTGCAGCTCATCAACCAGTGCGAAGAGATGAACACCTTCATCCCCGCGCTGGCCTACCAGTTCTCGAAGAACCCGACCGAGGTGGAAGTCGGCCACGAGGCGCGCCACGCCGGGGAATCGAAGTATTCGCTGTACAGCCTGATCCGCCTGAACTTCGACCTCGTCACCGGGTTCTCGCTGGTTCCGCTGCAGGCCTTCTCCATGCTGGGGATCATCGTTTCGCTGCTGTCCGGCGTCTTGTTCGTGATCCTGGCCGGACGACGCCTCTTCCTCGGCCCTGAAGTGGGCGGCGTGTTCACGCTGTTCGCGCTGGTGTTCCTGCTGGTCGGCCTGGCGCTGTTCGGCATCGGGCTGCTGGGCGAATACATCGGCCGCATCTACCAGGAGGTGCGGGCGCGGCCCCGCTACCAGGTGAATGCCGTGCTGGAGCGCCGTCGATGAGCGCACCGACCGCCATCGTCTTCGCCTACCACGACGTCGGCGTGCGCTGCCTGCGCGTGCTGCTCGACGCCGGCGTGAACGTGCCGCTGGTGGTGACGCACACCGATTCGCCGGGCGAGACGATCTGGTTCCGCAGCGTGGTCACGGTGGCGGCGGAGCGCGGCATCCGCTGCGTCACGCCCGCGGACCCGCACGACCCGGAACTGCTGCAGGCCGCGCGCGCCATGCAGCCCGACTTCCTCTTCTCGTTCTATTACCGGCAGATGCTCAAGCGCGACTGGCTGGATTTGCCCAGCCGCGGCGCGTTCAACATGCATGGCTCGCTCCTGCCGCGCTATCGCGGCCGCGCGCCGGTGAACTGGGCGGTGCTGCACGGCGAGCGCGAGACCGGCGCGACCCTGCATCGCATGACTGAGAAGCCCGACAACGGCGCGATCGTCGACCAGTTCGCGGTGCCGATCCTCTCGGACGACACCGCGCACGAGGTCTTCGGCAAGGTCACGCTGGCGGCGGAGATCGTGCTCGCGCGCACTTTGCCGGCCATGCTCGACGGCACGGCGGTCGAGCGTCCGCAGGACCTCTCGCAGGGCCGCTACTTCGGCGGGCGGCGGCCGGAAGACGGGCGCATCCCGCCGCACGCGAGCGCGCGCCAGATCCACGACCTGGTGCGTGCGGTCGCGCCGCCCTACCCGCCGGCGTTCGCGTCCTTCGGTGGGCAGCGCATCTTCATCGAACGCACCTTGCGCACCGACACCCTGCCCGACGCGCCCGGCCGCGGCCTGCGCCTGTGGCACGACGGCGCGGCACTGTGGCTGATCGCGGACGACGGCCACGCCTTGCGCGTGCTGGCGGCGCGGCGCGATGGCAACAGCGTGCCGCTCGACGCCCGCGCATTCGAAACCCTTTCCTTGGGCAGTTGGCTCGCGGCCGACGCCTGAACCCCGCTTTTTATCCAGGGAACTCAAACATGCTCAAAGTCCTGATCCTCGGCGTCAACGGCTTCGTTGGCCACCACCTGACGCGCCACATCATGGAAACCACCGACTGGGAGGTCCATGGCATGGACATGCAGTCGGACCGCGTCGCACCGTGGCTCGACAACCCGCGCTTCCACTTCTTCGAGGGTGACATCACCATCAACAAGGAGTGGATCGAATACCACGTGAAGAAGTGCGACGTGGTGCTGCCGCTCGTCGCCATCGCCACGCCGGCCACCTACGTGCGCGAGCCGCTGCGCGTGTTCGAGCTCGACTTCGAGGCCAACCTGCCGACCATTCGCCACTGCGTGCGCTACAAGAAGCGCGTGGTCTTCCCGTCGACCAGCGAGGTCTACGGCATGTCGACCGACGCGGCCTTCGATCCGGAAGCGACGAATCTCGTCTACGGCCCGATCAACAAGCCGCGCTGGATCTACGCCTGCGCCAAGCAGCTGATGGACCGCGTGATCCACGGCTACGGCCAGCAGGAAGGCCTGCAGTACACGCTCTTCCGCCCCTTCAACTGGATCGGACCCGGCCTCGACAGCCTCCACGCACCGAAGGAGGGTTCGAGCCGCGTGATCACGCAGTTCCTGGGCCACATCGTGCGCGGCGAGCCGATCCGGCTGGTGGATGGCGGCAGCCAGCAGCGCGCCTTCACCTACGTGGACGACGGCATCTCCGCGCTGGTGAAGATCATCGCCAACAAGGACGGCATCGCCGACGGCAAGATCTACAACATCGGCAACCCCGAGAACAACCACTCCATCCGCGCGCTCGCCAACATGATGCTGAGTCTTGCCGCATCGCTGCCCGAGTACCGCGACGCAGCGTCCAAGGTCGAACTGATCGACGTCGCCGCCGCCGACTACTACGGCGCCGGCTACCAGGACGTTCTGCAGCGCGTACCGGACATCCGCAACACGATCGCCGATCTCGGCTGGAAGCCCACGGTCGGCATGGAAGAAGCGCTGCGCGCGCTGTTCGCCTACTACAGCGACCACGTCGCCGCCGCCGATCTGGAAGCCTGAGCGCGATGCCGCGCATCGCACTGAAGGTCGACGTCGACACCCTGCGCGGCACCCGCGAGGGTGTCCCCCCGCTGGTGAAGCTGCTCGCCGACAAGGACGCCGGCGCCAGCTTCCTCTTCAGCCTCGGCCCCGACCACACCGGGCGCGCGATCGCGCGGGTGTTCCGGCCCGGCTTTCTCAGCAAGGTCTCTCGCACCTCGGTGGTCGAGCACTACGGCCTGAAGACGCTGATGTATGGCGTGCTCCTGCCCGGCCCCGACATCGGCCGTCGCGAGGCCGCGGTGCTGCGCAGCGTTCGCGACCAAGGCTTCGAGGTCGGTGTGCATTGCTGGGATCACATCCTCTGGCAGGACCACCTCCTGCGGCACGACGAGCGTTGGGCGCTGCGTGAAATGCGCCGCGCCACCGACCGTCACGCCGAGATCTTCGGCACGCCGCCGCGGCTGCACGGTGCGGCCGGCTGGCAGTTCAACGCGGCTGCCGCGCGGGCCGAGGCCGTGCTCGGCATCACCTACGCATCGGACACACGCGGCACCCATCCCTTCGTGCCCGTGGACGACCAAGGCACGGTGCTCGGCCCCGCGCAGTACCCGACCACGCTGCCGACGCTGGACGAACTCATCGGCATCGACGGCATCACCGCCGACAACGTGCACACGCACCTGCTGGCGCTGACCGAAGGCGCGACGCAGGACCACGTCTACACGCTCCATGCCGAACTCGAAGGCATGAAGCTGCTGCCGGTGTTCCGGCGGCTCATCGACGGCTGGCGCGCGCAGGGCCATTCGCTGGTCGACCTGGGCGAGCTGCGCGACAGCGCGCCCGCCACGACGCTGCCGCGCCATCGCCTCGAGCTCGGTACGGTGCCGGGCCGATCCGGCCTGCTCGCCGTGCAGGGCGCACTCCAGTCCGCAGCTGCCTGACTACCCGCGCAGCAGCGCACCCCACTTGCCCGGGGGCACCCCGACCCACGGGTTGCCGGGCGCGCGCACGAGGTGCAGGTAAAGGAACGCGATCCACGGCAGGCTCAGCCCGATCGCCGCATCGCGCATCGCCGAGTTGACGCAGGTCGCCACGAGCAGGATCAGCATTGCCACGAAGGCCAGGCGGCCGGTGATGTCGCGCCGGCGCCAGGCGATGACGAGCGCGGTGACGAACAGCGAGACGAGGATCAGCAGGCCCGGCACGCCGGTCTCCGCGCCCAGCCACAGGAAATCGTTGTGCGGCATGCTGTAGTCGTACAGCAGCTTCGGCCCGCGCCGGTGCCACTCGGGCGTCCAGCTTCCGAGCCCCAACCCGGCGAGCGGCGCGTCGAGCATCATCCCGATCGTCTCGCGGTACATGTGAAAGCGCACCACCCAGCTGCCCTCCGAGACCGCACCGGCCTGCGCCGCCTCGAGTTCGTGAATGCCGAGGGTGAACTTCTCCTGCACCGAAGGCGCCTGCCAGACCAGCCCGGCCGCCACCATCGCGCCGACGCACAGCGCCACCGCCAGCACCCGCAGACGGCCGCGCCACTGGTGCACGCAGGCGGCGAAGACCGCCAGCAGCAGCGCCAGGAGCGAGGTGCGGTTGGGCAAGGTCACCGTCACGATCGCCGCCATCACGACGGTCACGGCGAACGCCGGACCCGCCCAGTGCCAACGGTCGCGGGTGTCGTTGAGATGCGCGAGCCCCCAGACCGCGGCGGAGGACCCGATCACGGCGAACAGCAGCGCGTCGTTGATCGACTTGTTGCCCTTCATCACGAGCACGTTGTGCCAGATCGGCAGAAGCGGCAGCCCCACCGTGTGCCCGAGCACGATCACCACCACCGCGAACGCCGCCGCGAGCAGGAAGCCGCGCAGCGCCCACACCGTCTCCTCGACCGACAGCAGGAGCGTGAGCGAGAGCGTCACCGCGATGCGCGCGTCGTGCCAGAGGCTCAGGCCGGTCTCGGGATGGTGCGGCCGCAGCGCCAGCACCACGAGCACCCACGCCGCGAACGCGAGGATCGGCCAGCGCAGCGGATCGCCCTGCCAGCGCGCCGCGCGCTCGCGAAAGCCACCGGCCGTCAGCAGCGCCAGAATCAGCAACCCCGCCGCAACGTAGTTGAGCCCGACCGGCATGAAGACCACGCAGCCCCACAGCAGCGCGGCGGCCTGCACGAATCGCGCCCGCGGTGCGGTGGCGGCCAGTGCGCGCTCGATGTCAGGGGAAGGGGCTTGCGCTCTCGTCATGAATGAACCTTTTGTCCGCGCGGACTATGGCACCGCACGATATTTGAACGTTGTCGTCACTTAAGATGACGTCTTTTCGCCAACCCAGCCGAAATGTCCGATCTCAACGCCCTCTTCGAAGCCGCCCAGGCGAATTCCAAACTGCTCGCCGAGCGACCCGACAATCCGACGCTGCTCAAGATCTACGGCCTCTTCAAGCAGGCGACCGCAGGCGACAACACCGAGAAGAAACCCAGCTTCAGCGACATCGTCGCGCGCGCCAAGTGGGACGCCTGGACCTCGCGCAAGGGCCTGAGTGCCGACGAGGCGAAGCAGCAATACATCGACCTGATCGAATCGCTGCGCTGAAGTGCCTTGGGGCGGCGGGTCTCAGGCATCGTCCGCCGCCGGCGCCGCCGCGCCAAGCAGCTTGTCGAGGCTTGCCGCGAGGCGCTGCTGGATCTCGCCACTGAAGTTCGCAAACAGCATGCCGAGCGTCGCTTCGAGCCGGAAGGTGTCGGCACTGACCTCGACGCTGCCGTCGACACCGGCGCGGCCGAATCGGGCCGTATCGCGCGCCTCGCCTTCGTCGTAGGTGCAGGCCATTCCGAAATCCTGCTCGACTTTCTGCATGAGCTTGCGCGCGACGGCGCGCGCGCCGGGCAGGCCCAGCTGATGGTGGCGCTCGATCTGGATGTCAGGCACCTCGATCTCCGTTGTTGTTGTCACGCTTGCAGCAAGGCGACTGGGTTTGCATGAGTTCGTCCGGCTGGGCCGCCGGCCTGCGCAGCGCCTGATCGCGACCCGCCTTGGGCTGCGCCGCCAGGTCCTTGACCGCGGCGTAGAAGCGAGGCCAGCTCTCGCCTTCGCGCTCGAACAGCGCTTCGAAGCCCGGAACGAGGTCGTCGTAGGCCGCCTGCGCGCCGAAGGCCGCATTGTTGGCGCGCGCCACCCAGGCGTCGTAGGCGCCCTGGCGCGGTCCGGTCCACGTCGCGCGCAGTGCCGCATAACGGCGGCGGAATTCGTCCATCGCGGCAGCCTTCCTGGCATCGACCGCCTTCCAGTCCTGCGCCTTGGCCTCGTCGGAGGCATAGAGCTCCTGCAGCGCGCGGCGCGTGTCCGCCGCCAGTGCGCGGAACTGCTGCCGGCGCGCATCGAACTGAGCGTATTCGAGCCGCGCGGCTTCGCTCGCCTGCGTCTTCAGCCAGCGTGCGCCGCCGATGCGCTCGACCGCCGTGGCGAAGGACTCGTTGAACATGGTGTCGCCCTGCACGTACAGCACCTGGTGCGCAAGCTCGTGGAACACGATGCGCGCGAGCTCGCCTTCGGGGTAGCCGATGAAAGTCGAGAGCAGCGGATCGCCGCCGGCCCAGTTCATCCAGCCGAGGGTCGAATAGGCCGGCACGGGATAGACCGCGACCTCCAGGCCGTGCGCCGTCAGCTCCGCGGCCTCTGCACGAGCGGCGGCTTCGTCGTAGTAGCCGCGATAGCCCACGCAGCCCGCGACCGGAAAGCACCAGGTCTTGAGCGTGAGCGAATGCGGCGGCGCCGCGACCACGTTCCAGAGCGCGGCGGGCCGGTGCAGGTCGGCATAGGCCTTGTAGCTCGCGTTGTCCGGCAGGCCGAGTTCAGCCACCGCATAGCGGCGGATGCGCTGCGCGAGTTCGAGCTTGGCCTTGAGCGCCTCGGGCGCGGACGGGTCTTCGAGCCACTCGGGCACCGGACGCGCGGCGCGCATCAGGTCCATGTGGCCGCTGGCCGATTGCCAGTAGTAGCGGATGTCCGCGCAGCCCGCGAGCAAGGCGACCCCGGCCAGGGCCGCGCCCACCGCGATCGCCCAGCGCGCGCGCTTCATGTCGGCACCGCTGTGTCGGCGACGGACTCCACTTCGACCAGGCAGTCGTAGAAGGTCGGTCCGCGTCCGATGTCCGTCAGCCGCTGGCTGGTGAGCTGGTTGACGTTGGTGCCGTCCAGACCGAGCTTGCGCCACCAGATGCCGAGGCCATGCACGACGCCCGGCCGTGCACGGCGCGAGACTTCGGCGCGGACGCGGTATTCGCCGCGCTGGTTGAAGACACGCACCGTCGCGCCGTCGGCAATGCCGCGTGCGCTGGCGTCCGCCTCGTTGATTTCAAGCAGCGGCTCGCCTTCGATCGATCGCAGGCTGCGCACGTTGACGAAGCTCGAATTCAGGAAGTTGCGCGCCGGCGGCGAGATCATCGCGAGCGGGAATTCGCTGGAACTGCCTTTCGCTTCGTAGTTGGGCACATGATCCGGCACGCCGTCCTGCCCCATCGCTGCGAGCCGCGCACTGAAGAATTCGCAGCGGCCCGAAGGTGTCGGGAAGTGGCCTTCCGCGTACGGCGCGTCCGGCAGCTTGAGCGTGGCGAAGCCGTTCGCCTCCAGTTCGCCGAAGTCGACAGCGTCCGCGGGGAAGGCCGCGCGACACAGGGTTTCGTCGTCATCGGAAAAGCACGGCTCGTCGAAGCCCATGCGCCGGGCCAGTTCGCGGAAGACCCAGGTGTTGCTGCGCGCCTCGCCGCGCGGCGCCACCGCCGGGCGGTTCAGCACCACGTCGGTGTGGCCGTAGCTGAAATGGATGTCCCAGTGCTCGAGCTGCGTGGTGGCGGGCAGCACGTAGTCGGCGTAGTCGGCGGTGTCGGTCTGGAACTGCTCCAGCACCACGGTGAAGAGGTCTTCCCGCGCGAAACCCGCCACCACCTTGCCCGACTCCGGCGCGACCGCCACCGGATTGCTGTTGTAGACGATCACCGCCTCGACCGGGTTCGCCGTATCGAGCAGCGCATCGCCGATGGTGCTCATGTTGATGGTTCGCGGCTTGCGGCCGGCCAGCAGGTCGGGCCGCTGCAAGGCCGCGCGATCCACCGGGAAGAGCCCCGAGCTGCTGAGCAGCAGTCCGCCCGCGCGGTCGCGCCATGCGCCGACCAGCGCCGGCAGGCAGGCCACCGCGCGCGCCGCATTGCCGCCGCCGCGCACGCGCTGCATGCCGTAGTTGAGGCGGATCGCGGCCGGCTTCGTGGTGCCGTAGGCGCGTGCCAGCGAGACGATCTGTGCCTCCGGCACGCCGCAGACCTCGGCCGCGCGCGACGGCGGCCATTGCAGCGCACGTTCGCGCAGTTGCGCCCAGCCGAGGGTGTAGCGCTCGATGTAGTCGTGATCGAGCCAGTCGTTCACGATCAGCTCGTGCATCAAAGCCAGCGCCAGCGCGCCATCAGTGCCCGGCAGCAGCGCCACATGCTCGTCGCACTTGTCGGCGGTTTCGGTCTTGCGAGGATCGATGCACACGAGCCGCGCCCCGGCGCGCTTGGCCGCCTGTGCGTGCCGCCAGAAATGCAGATTGCTCGCGATCGAGTTGCTGCCCCAGATCAGGATCAGCTTGGATTCCGCGAAGAACTCCGTCCGCATGCCCACCTTGCCGCCCAAAGTAAAACCTAAGGCCTCACCGCCAGCGGTGGAGCAGATCGTCCGGTCCAGGAGCGACGCACCGAGCTTGTGGAAAAAGCGACGGTCCACCGACTCCCCCTGCACAAGACCCATGGTGCCCGCGTAACTGTAGGGCACAATCTTTTCCGGATTGTTACTTCTGAGCACATTCAGGCGCGCGGCGATGTCATCCAGGGCGGCGTCCCAACTCACCGGCTCGAAGCGGCCGCTGCCCTTCGGACCGGTTCGCTTCAGGGGCTGGACGAGGCGTTCGGGATGGTCGTTGCGCTCGATGTAGCGGGAAACCTTGGTGCAGAGAACGCCGGCGGTGTGCCGATGCGCCTCGTTGCCCTGCAGCTTGACGGCGAGGCCGTCCTGCACGGTGGTGACGAGCGCGCAGGTGTCGGGGCAGTCGTGCGGACAGGCGCCGAGGACTCGGGTTTGGGAAGACATGGGAATCAGGCCGAGACAGCAATAACCGGTCGAGTCTAAGTTGTGCGCCCGGAAAGCGCGCGGAGGGGTTTTCAAATGCTGAGTCGCAGACAGTTTTCGATCGCCACCGGCGCCGCGGCGCTCGCCGGCTTCCAGTTCGCCCGGGCACAGAGCGAAGCGCCGCTGGTGCTCGGCCAGTCCGCACCGTTCACCGGGCCGGCGGCGCAGCTCGGCATCCAGTTCTACGAAGGGGCAAAGCTCTTTCTCGACCAGTACAACGCCCAGGCCGGTCGCCGTGTGGTCATCAAGTTCCTCGACGACGGCTACGAGCCCGACCGCTGCGCGGAAAACACGAAGAAGCTGATCGACGAGGACGTCTTCGCGCTGTTCGGCTACATCGGCACGCCCACGAGCCTCGCGGCGCTGCCGCAGGCGGTGAATGCCAAGGTGCCATTCATCGCGCCCTTCACCGGCGCCATGTCGCTGCGCGAGCCCTTCCAGCGCAACGTGTTCCACCTGCGCGCCTCGTACAACGACGAGACCGCGGTGATCGTCAGGCAGCTCACGAACCTCGGCCTCAAGAAGATCGCGGTCTTCTATCAGAACGATGCCTACGGCAAGGCGGGCCTCGACGGCGTGACGCTCGCGCTGTCGCAGCTCGACCTGAAGCCGGTCGCGCTCGCCACGGTCGAGCGCAACTCGGTCACCGTGTCGGCGGCGGTCAAGACCATCGTTGCCGCGCAGCCGGATGCGGTGGTGCAGGTGAGCGCCTACAAGTCGTGCGCGGCCTTCATCCGCGAGGCGCGCAAGGCGGGCTACGGCGGCACCTTCTTCAACGTGTCCTTCGTCGGCACGCAGGCGCTGGCGGACGAGCTCGGCAAGGAGGGCGCCGGCGTGGTCGTCACGCAGGTCGTGCCCTCGCCCTACAACGCGGCGAACGGCATCACGCGCGAGTTCAACGACGCCGTGCGCAAGGGCAACAGCGCGACGAAGGCGAACTTCTCGAGCGTCGAGGGCTTCCTCGCCGCGAGGGTGCTGGTCGAAGGACTGCGGCGTTCGACCGGCAAGCCCTCGCGCGAAGGGCTGATCGCCGGACTCGAAAGCATCGAGCGCCAGCAGTTCGCCGGATTCGACGTGTCGTTCTCGCCGAAGAACCATGTGGCGTCGAAATTCGTCGAGCTCTCGATGATCACGGCGGACGGAAAAATCAGGACCTGACCATCGGTCCCGCGCTCAGCTCTTCAGGAGCTGGGTCGCGGTGTGGATCCCCAGGCCCACCAGCCCGCCCACCAGCGTGCCGTTCACGCGGATGAACTGCAGGTCGCGGCCAATGTTGCGCTCCAGCTCGACGGTCATCTCGTCGGCATTCCATTCGGACACGCGCTCCACGATGTAGCGGCGGATGTCCTCGCGGTAGCGTTCGATCGCGCGCGGGGCGGCATCCATGATCTGCTCGTTGATCCAGCGGCGCATCGCTTCGTCGGCGCGGAGTCGTGCGCCGAGCGTGCCGGCCATGGCGACGATGCGCTGCCGGATGCTGGAGTCGTCCTTCGCGAGATCGGTGTGCAGCCACGCGAGCAGTTCGCTCCACAGGCCGTGCAGGTAGTCGCCCAGCGCGGGATGCGCCAGGAGCTCCTCGCGGATCGCCTCGCCACGGCGCCGGAAGTCCGGATCGTTCCTGAGCCGCTCGACGAAGCCCGTCATGAACTGGTCGAAGCGCAGCCGCAGCGGATGCGCCGGGTCCGAGGCCAGCTCGCCGATGGTGCGCGCGACCGCGTCGACGATCTTGCGGGTCGCCACCCGCGCCGCCACCTGGTCCAGCCCCACGTAGCGCAGCGCCTTGATCTCGCGGGCGATGGCTTCGGTGATGCGCTCCTGCACTTCGTCGCCCTCGACGACATGCGCGACCTGCGCCAGGACGTCGTCGAGCAGCGCCTGGTGGCGGCCGCCCGCCGTCAAGGCGTCCAGCGCCTGTCCGGCGAGACGCGACATGTCGACCTGCGCGAGCCCGGCCGACGCCATGCGACCGAGGAAGTCGCGCACCCGGGCATCGTCGAAAGCGGTGAGCCCGTAGCGCGCGGCGGCCACGAGGTGCTCGCCGAGCTTCTCCGCGCGATCCGGCCGCGAGAGCCAGTCCGCGAGCCGCGCGGACGGATCGAATTCCCCGAGCTTCGCGAGCACCTGCGGCGTGCTCAGGAAGTTGTTGCAGATGAAGCCCGCGAGCTTCGCGCCGATGCGGTCCTTGTTGGCCGGGATGATCGCGGTGTGCGGAATCGGAAGGCCCAGCGGATGGCGGAACAGCGCCACCACCGCGAACCAGTCCGCGATCGCGCCCACCATGGCCGCCTCCGCGAAGGCGGCGACATAGCCCCAGGCCGGGTGCCTGGCTTCGAGCATCGTAGCGACCGCATAGAGCAGCGCGGCGGCGCAGAGCAGGCCGAGGGCGATCCGCTTCATGGTGCCGGAGGACTCAGCGGATCTCCTTCGTGGCGGCCAGGCCGCGCAGGAAGTCCTCGCAGCGCGCGAGTTGTTCGAGCGTCACGTACTCGTCCGGCTGGTGTGCCTGCGTGATGCTCCCGGGGCCGCAGACCACCGTCGGGATGCCCGCGTTCTTGAAGATGCCCGCTTCGGTCCCGAAGCCGACGAGCGTGGTGCGCGGTTCGCCCGCCAGCCGCTGAGCGAGACGCGTGACCGCGTCGTGGGCCGAGCCGAGGAAGCTCGGCACTTCGCAGATCGGCTCGAAGCGGAAGCCCGCATCGGGCGCGACCTTCTTCATCGCCACCTCGGCGCGCTGGGCGTAGGCAACGACTTCCTTCTGCATCTTCGCCACGTCGCTGGTCGGCAGGTTGCGAAACTCGTAGCGGAACTCGGCATCCCGCGGCACCACGTTGTCCGCGATACCGCCGTGGAACTGGCCCACGCTCGCGGTGCTGAAGGGCACGTCGAAGCCCTCGTAGCGCGGCTCGTCGCGCTCGAAGCCGTCGGCCATGTCGCGCAGCTTGCCGATCACGCGCGCCGCCATCTCGATCGCATTGACCGACTGCGGGGTGAGCGAGGAATGCGCCTCCTTGCCGCGCACGCAGCACTTGAAGCGATAGACGCCCTTGTGCGCGATCGCCGGGACCATCATCGTCGGCTCGCCGACGATGCAGGCCAGCGGCTTGATGCCCTGGTCCTTCATGTCGGCGATCAGCTCGCGCACGCCGAAACAGCCGACTTCTTCGTCGTAGCTGAAGGCAAAGTGCACCGCGAAGGGCGACTCGCTCTCGATGAAGCGCTCGGCATTGGCGAGCGCCACCGCGATGAAGCTCTTCATGTCGGCCGACCCGCGCCCGTAGAGCCGCGGCTCATCGATGACGCGCTCGGCATCCGCGTCGGTCTGCGGCCAGTCCTGCACGATGGCCGAGAGTGGGTCCACGCTCCACGCCTGGCCGTCCCACGGCACCGTGTCGGTGTGGCCCGAGAGGATCACGCCCGCCTTCTTGCCCGCGCCAAGCGTGGCGAAGAGATTGGCCTTGGTCTTGTCGGCGTTGTAGGTGAGGCGGCTGCGGACGCCCAGGCCCGCGAGGTGATCGCGCACGAAATCGACGAGCTCCAGGTTGCTGTGGTTGCTCACGGTGTTCATGCGCACGAGCGTCTGCGCGAGTTCGAGGCTACGGGTGGAAAGCACATGCGACATAAGGGCATTGTCCGGGAAAGTCCCGGAATGTCTGGCAGGGCACGATCTTTGCGGGCGTCGACGGCAAAGCCTAGACTCCCAACCATGAAACTTCTCGACTCCCTCGTCGCGCAGGCGCCTGGCATGGCCGCGGTGCGGCGCGATCTGCACGCCCACCCCGAACTCTGCTTTCAGGAGGTCCGCACCGCCGACGTCGTCGCGGCCAAGCTGACCGAATGGGGCATCCCCATCCACCGGGGTCTGGGCACCACCGGGGTGGTGGGCATCGTGAAGAACGGCACGAGCGAGCGCGCGGTCGGCCTGCGCGCGGACATGGATGCGCTGCCGGTCACCGAGCTCAACACCTTCGCGCACGCGAGCAAGCACCACGGCAAGATGCACGCCTGCGGCCACGACGGCCACACCACGATGCTGCTCGCCGCTGCGCAGCATCTCGCGAAGCACCGCAACTTCGACGGCACCGTCTACCTGATCTTCCAGCCGGCCGAGGAAGGCGGCGGCGGCGCGCGCGAGATGATCAAGGAGGGGCTCTTCGAGCAGTTCCCCATGGAGGCCGTCTTCGGAATGCACAACTGGCCCGGCATGAAGGCCGGCCAGTTCGCGGTGAGCCCCGGGCCGGTGATGGCATCGAGCAACCAGTTCCACATCGTCGTGCGCGGCAAGGGCGGCCATGCAGCGCTGCCGCACACCAGCATCGACCCGGTGCCGATCGCCTGCGAGATGGTGCAGGCCTTCCAGACCATCCTCACGCGAAACATGAAGCCGGTGGACGCGGGCGTGATCTCGGTGACGATGTTCCATGCCGGCGAAGCGCCGACCGTGACGCCGAACGACGCCGAGCTGCGCGGCACGGTGCGCACCTTCACGATCGAGGTGCTCGACCTCATCGAATCGCGCATGAAGCAGATCGCCGAGAACATTTGCGCGGCCCACGGCGCGCAGGTGGATTTCGAGTTCGTCCGCACCTATCCGCCGACGATCAACACGCCGGCCGAAGCCGACTTCGCGCGGCGCGTGATGTCCGGTATCGTCGGCGCCGAGAACGTGCTGGTCCAGGAACCCGCGATGACCGCCGAGGACTTCTCCTTCATGCTGCAGGCCAAGCCCGGCGCCTACGCCTTCATCGGGAACGGCGACGGCATGCACCGCGACATGCACCACGGCGCCGGCCCCTGCACGCTGCACAACGCGAGCTACGACTTCAACGACAACCTCATCCCGCTCGGCGCCACCATGTGGGTGCAACTGGCGGAGCAGTTCCTCAATACGCCCAGGGCATCGGAAGGAAAGGCAGCATGATCGGCATCGGCGAAGCCTTCTCTTCGCGCTACTTCCTCGCGCGGCAGAAGTTCCTGCAGGCCTGCGCGAGTGCGGGGCTCGCGGTGCGATCGCATGTGCATCCGCTGAAGGGCCGCGACGGAGAAGAACTCGCGATGGACGTGGCGCTCGACGGTAATCCGAATGCCGAGCACATGCTGCTCGTGACCAGCGGCTGCCACGGCGTCGAGGGCCATTGCGGCAGCGGCGTGCAGGTCTTCGCGCTGCACGACGACGAATGGCGCGAGAAGGCACGCTCCCAGGGGGTGGCGGTGCTCTACATCCACGCGCTCAACCCGCATGGCTTCTCGCATGGACGGCGGGTGACCAACGAGAACGTCGACCTCAACCGCAACTTCTTCGACTTCGAGCAGCCGTTGCCGGTGAACGAAGCCTATGCGAGCCTGCATCCGCTGCTGCTGCCCGACACCTGGCCGCCGACCGACGAGAACAACGCGGCGATCGCGGCCTGGATCGCGCAGAACGGCGCCCAGGCGTACCAGGCGGCGGTCACGCGCGGGCAATACCAGTTCGAGGACGGCATGTTCTTCGGCGGCATCGCGCCGACCTGGAGCAACAAGACCTTCCGCGACGTGCTGCGCACGCACGGCCAGCGCGCACGCCGCCTCGCATGGATCGACATCCACACCGGCCTCGGGCCCAACGGCATCGGCGAACGCATCTTCGCGTGTCGGGACGACAAGCAGGCCTTCGCGCGCGCCGATGCGTGGTGGGGTTCGCCGGGCACGCCGGTGACCTCGATCTACGACGGCTCGTCCGCTTCCGCCTTCCTCACGGGGCTCAACTGGAGCGCGATCTACGAAGAGTGCCCGAAGGCCGAATACACCGGCATGGCGCTCGAATTCGGCACGCAGCCGCTGCTGGAAGTGATGGCCGCATTGCGCGGCGACCACTGGCTGCACAACCATCCGGAGGCGCCGGAAGAACTCGCGAACCCGATCCGCGGCGCGATGCTCTCGGCCTTCTACACCGACACCGACGCCTGGCGCGGCCAGATCGTCAGCCAGGCCCGGCAGTCGATGTTCCAGGCGATAGACGGATTGACCGCAAACGCCTGAAACGCGAGATGCGGGAGCTCCCCCGGAACGGCTCCGCCGGGCCGGAAGGCTGGGGGTGGGCCTTGTCAGCCGGGGAGCATCCGTTCTTCCGCGATCACGAGCAGCCCATCCATGATGAGGCTGTCGACCAGTTCGAACTCGCCGTTCATGCTCGGGGCCATCTTCCACCCCGCGCCGCCGGTCATGTAGCAGGCCGGCTCCGCGTGGCAGTGCGCGCGGACGTGCTGCACCATGCGGTCGACCGCGCCCGCGATCGCATAGGTGCCGCCGCTGGTGAGCGCATCGCTCGTATTGGTCGGGAACTCGCGCACCTCGCCCGTAGGCACATGCAGCCCGGCGGTGCCCGATTCGAGCGCGCGCAGCATGATCCCGTGGCCCGGAAGGATCAGGCCGCCGAGGAACTTTCCGTTCGCATCGACCGCTTCGACCGTCACCGCGGTGCCGATCATCACCACCACCATCGGCCGCACCGGGCCTTGCGACAGCATGCGATGCCGCGCGCCGATCATCGCGACCCAGCGATCGGCGCCCAGGCGCGTCGGATGGTCGTAGCCGTTGACGATGCCGGCTTCCGCCGCGCTCGACACCACCCAGCGCGGCGAACAGTCGAAGCGCTCGACCACCTGCTCTTCGGCGCGTCGTCGCACCGCGTCACCGGCAACCACGCAGCCGAGCATCGACGCGGGTGCTTCGATTTCGGCCCACGGCCCTTCGGCCAGGCGCTCGATGTGGTCCAGGAACTCCGCGCCGTGGGCCAGCAGACCGGCGCCGGGTCGCGCCGCGTCATAGAGTGACCACTTGAGACGGGTGTTGCCGATGTCGATCGCAAGGAATGCCATGCGCGGCATTATTGCCTGCGCGTCGGGTTTACGGCCGCTTGCACATCCGGCGCCGGCCTACGTCGCACTGCCTTGCACCACCGTTAAAGTGCCCGTTTTCACCACTGCAGCCGAAGGAGCGCACCATGGGTTTGCTGAGTTTCATCAAGGAAGCAGGAGAAAAGCTGTTCGGCGGTTCGTCGGCGCAGGCGGCCACCCCGACGCCGGATGCTGAGCAGGCCGCGGCCGCGGCGATCAAGACCTACATCGAGTCCCAGAATCTCGGGCTCACGAATCTCGCGGTGACCTATGCGGCTGCGAACGGCGTCGTGACGCTGTCGGGCGATGCACCTTCGCAGGAAGCGAGCGAGAAGGCCTCGCTCGCCGCGGGCAACGTGGCGAACGTCACGCAGGTCGACAACAAGCTCGCCGCACCGGCCGCAGAGCCGGCGCAATACCACGACGTGGTGAAGGGCGACACGCTCTCGGCCATCTCGAAGAAGTACTACGGCGACGCCAACAAGTACAACGCGATCTTCGAGGCCAACAAGCCCATGCTGACGCACCCGGACAAGATCTACCCGGGCCAGAAGCTACGCATCCCGAAGCTCTAGTTCTGCTTCCAGGGGAGGCCGCGAAGGCGCCAGCCTCCTTTGCGGCCGCGCTGGCCTTGCTCGTCGGGATCGCCTTCGAAGCCTTCGAGAATGTTGTAGGCCTCGATGCCGAGTTCGGTCGCGCGCCTGGCGGCGGCGATCGAGCGGACGCCGCTGCGGCACAGCATCAACGCCTTCTTGCCTGCCGGCACCGACACGCGCACGCCTTCGTCGAAGCCACTGTTGAGCGCCATGCCGGGCCACTGCTTCCATGCCAGGCCGACGGCGCCGGGCACATAGCCGACCCACTCGCGCTCCGCGTCGGTACGCACATCGACGAGCACGCCCTCGCCGCTGTCGATCCACTGCGCGGCCTGCTCGGGCGTCACGTCGCCGGCATAGCCTGTGGCGGGCTTGACGCCGAATCGCTCGGCGGCGGGTGCATGGGCCATTGGCGTGTTCGATTCCGGCTTGGTCATCTTGATGCGTTCCTTTGAATCCTCGAGGGGTACTGACGCGACTGCAGTCGCTCGGCCTGGATTTTCACCGGTTCACGAAGACCCCTGCGGTCGCAAATGTTCGCCTACAAGAACGCAGGATTCGCGCGTCCAGTTCGTGCAATGCAATCCCGCTAGCATGGGGCGGTGAATTCGTTTCTCGACCGACTGGTGCACGGTGCGCGCCACCTTGCCGAACGGGCGCTTCGCGGCTTGGGCCTGTCGCGGGCGCCGGACGTCGCGCACGAAGCCGCAGGCGACGAATGGGCCGACGGCCTCTTCGCGCACCAGCATCGCTCGCTCGCCTTCAAGCTCTTCGTGCCGCAGCGGAATACGGGCCGGCGTCGACCGCTCGTGCTCATGCTGCACGGCTGCAACCAGAACCCGGACGACTTCGCGGCCGGCACGCAGATGAACCGGCTTGCGCATGCGCACGGCTTTCTGGTGCTCTACCCGGCGCAGACGCGGCACGCCAACGCGCATCGCTGCTGGAACTGGTTCAAGCCCCAGCACCAGCAGCGCGATCGCGGCGAGCCGGCACTGCTCGCGGCGCTCACCCGATTCGTGATGTCGCAGCACGACGTCGATCCGGCGCGCGTCTACGTGGCGGGTCTTTCGGCGGGTGGCGCGATGGCCGACATCCTCGGGCGCGCGTACCCGGATATCTTCGCCGCGGTCGGCATCCATTCCGGCGTGCCGGCGGGGGCTGCGAGCGATATCGCATCGGCCCTGGGGGCGATGAAGGCCGGACGCGTCGGCGCGGGCCCGCGCCCCCGGATGCCGACGATCGTGTTCCATGGCGATGCCGATCAAGTCGTCCATCCACGCAACGGCGAGCACGTGGTCGCCGCCGCGCTGGCGGGGCATGGCGGCGAATCGAGCGCCGGCGCTTCGCGCACGCAGTCCTTCAACGGCCGCGACGTGACGCGCCGCACCTATCCCGACGCGCGCGGCCGTGCGGCCGTCGAGCACTGGCTGCTGCACGACGGCGGCCATGCATGGGCCGGCGGAAGTCCGGAAGGCTCGTTCACCGATCCGGCGGGACCCGACGCGAGCGCCGAGATGCTGCGCTTCTTCCTGGACCACCCGCGCAGCGCCAATACGGTCTGAAACGCTGCGGCTCAGCCCACGCGCGGGCGCGCACTGGGCTTACATACGGTTTCGTCCTACGCGAGATATTCATCTTGGTTTGCAGTGCAGACGACAGCGCCGGGCGGCCCTGGCGCGTTGAGCACCCAGATCCCAAGGGAGCGCCACCATGAATCCTCGCAGTCTCCTCCCCAAACGCAGCGCAGCCGGCTGGCTGCTGGGGCTTCTCATGCTCTTCGTCGGCCTGAACGCCGCAGCGCAGCAGGACCCGCCGGGCCGTGTGGGTCGAATCAACTTCCAGCAAGGCACCGTGAGCGTGTCGCCGGCAGGCGACGACAACTGGTACCAGGCGGACCCGAACCGCCCCCTCATTGCCGGCGACCGCGTGTGGACCGATCGCAACTCGCGCGCCGAGATCTATGTCGGATCGACCGCGGTCCGGCTCGATGAGCAGACCGCCATCACCCTGTCCGAACTCGACGACCAGACCCTTCGCGTCACCGCCACCCAGGGCGACGTGCAGATGCGCGTGCGCGACGAACTGGCCGGCCAGCGCATCGAGATCGACACCGCCAACCTCGCGACCATCATCGAACGGCCCGGCGACTTGCGCCTCGACTCCGACCCGGTCGCCGGAACGACCCGCGTGGCCGTCGCGGCCGGTGGCGTCACGCTGTTCGGAGAGAACGGCGAATCGATGCGGCTGGACGCGCACCAGCAGCTGACGGTGTCCGGCCGCAATCTCGCCCAGGACACTGGCGCGCCGCCGCGCGGTGCGAGCGACTTCGATCGCTGGGTCGCGGAGCGGGATCGCCTCGACGATCAATCCACATCGGCGCGCTATGTGTCGCGCGACATGCTCGGCTACCAGCAGCTCGACGCCTACGGCGACTGGCAGAGCGACCCGACCTATGGCCAGGTCTGGTATCCACGGGACGTGGATGCGGGCTGGGCGCCGTACCAGTACGGGCAGTGGGTCGACATCGCCCCCTGGGGCTGGACCTGGATCGACGCGGCGCCGTGGGGTTTCGCGCCCATGCACTACGGCCGCTGGGCGCGCATCGGGCCGCGCTGGGGCTGGGTCCCGGGCCGTCCGCATACCCGGCCGGTGTATGCGCCTGCGCTGGTGGGATTCGTCGGCGGCGGCATCGCCGGTGGCCAACTCGCGATCAGCGGCGGCCGGCAGGGTGTGGGCTGGTTCCCGCTCGCACCGGGCGAAGCCTGGCGGCCGGGATATCGGGCGAGCCAACGCTATATCGACGCCGCCAACCACGCAGCGCTCGGCCCGCGCATGCCATCGACGCACGTCGCCTTCGCCAACCGGCAGTTGCCGGGCGCGACGACGATCGTGCCGGTGGATGCATTCGGGCGCGCCCCGGTGGGGCGACGCGACTTCGTTCAAATCCCGCATGACCGGCTGGCGGGCGTCCCCGTCGGCATGGGCGCGCCGATTCCACCGCACGGTGGCAGCGACCGGTCGCCAGGTGGCCGATTCGGCTTCGGCCGGCCGGCAGCACCTCCGCCGGCGGCGATCCAGGCAGCGCAGCAGCAGCAGTTCCAACAGGCCTTGCAGATCCAGCAGGCACAGCAGCATCAGCGACAGCAGACGGAGATGCAGCAGCGCGCCACGGCGCAAGCCATGCAGGCCCAAACGCAGCAGATGCAGCAGGCCCAGCGGCAGATGCTCGAAGCGCAGCAGCGCGCCGCCGCGCAGGCGGTGCAGGCACAACAGCACCAGCAAGCGCAACAGGCGCAGCAGATCCAGCAGGCACAGCGCGCGCAGGCGGAAGCCCAGCAACGCGCCGCGGCGCAGGCCTTGCAGGGGCAACGCCAGCAGCAGGAGGCGCAGCAACGCGCGGCCGCACAGGCCATGCAAGCTCAACAGGCACAGCAAGCGCAACAGGTTCAGCAGGCGCAACGAGCGCAGGCGGAGGCACAGGAGCGCGCCGCCGCGCAAGCCATGCAGGCGCAACGCCAGCAGCAGGAAGCGCAGCAACGGGCCGCCGCGCAGGCGCAGCAGGTCCAGCAAGCACAGCGTGCGCAGGCAGAGGCCCAGCAGCGCGCAGCCGCTCAAGCCATGCAGGCGCAGCAAGCGCAGCAGATGCAGATGCAGCGCCAGCAGATGGAGATGCAGCAGCGCGCGGCCCAGGCCCAAGCCCAGCAGATGCAGCAGCAACAGCAGGCCGCCATGCGCGCCCAGCAGCAGCAGCAGGCGCAGCAGCAACAGGCGATGCGCCAGGCGCAGGAAGCGCGGCCGCGCGGCCCGGGCCGTCCGGGCCAGGATCAGGGTCAGCCGGACCGGCCCTGAAGATCCGCGCATCGGGGCGTGCCGGGGCGGGCTAAAGTCCCGCCACCAAGGAGTTCCCGATGCGCACCTTCGACTTCGACCTTTTCGTGATCGGCGGCGGCAGCGGCGGCGTGCGCGCGGCGCGCATGGCCGCGCAGCGCGGCGCCCGCGTGGCGCTCGCCGAATGCGCCGAGCTCGGCGGCACCTGCGTCAACGTGGGCTGCATTCCCAAGAAGCTCTACAGCTACGCAGCCGGCTATGCCGAATCCTTCGAGGAAGCGGCAGGCTACGGCTGGCGCGTGGGCGAAACGCGCTTCGACTGGGCCCGCCTGAAGGCCAATCGCGCGCAGGAGATCCAGCGGCTCAACGGCGTCTATCGCAGCCTGCTCGAAGGCGCAGGCGTGACGTTGATCCAGGCCTGGGCGCAGCTCGCGGACGCACACACGGTGCAGGCGGGCGAGCGGCGATGCACCGCGAAGCACGTGCTGGTCGCGACCGGCGGCATGCCCTTCGTCCCCGATCTGCCGGGACGCGAACACGTGCTGGTGTCCGACGCGATGTTCGACCTCGACCCCTTCCCGAAACGGCTCGTGGTCGTCGGCGGCGGCTACATCGCGTGCGAGTTCGCCTCGATCTTCAACGGCCTCGGCGCCAAGGTCACGCAGGTGCAGCGCGGCGCGCACCTGCTCAACGGCTTCGACGAGGACGTGCGCGATTTCCTCGGGCGCGAGATGCTGCGCAGCGGCATCGACATCCACTACAACAGCGAAGTGACGATGGTCAACCGCCTCGATGGCGGCCTGTGCGCCCTGCTCTCGCGCGGCCAGCGGGTGGAAGCCGACGCCATCCTGTTCGCGACCGGCCGCGTGCCAAACACGCAGGGCCTGGGCCTCGAAGCGGCGGGCGTGACGCTCGACCAGCGCGGCAGCGTGGTCGTCGATGCGCACTACCGCACCTCGGTGCCCTCGGTCTTCGCGGTGGGCGATGTGTCCACCCGGCAGCAGCTCACGCCGGTGGCGCTGGCCGAGGGCATGGTGGTGGTGGACACCCTCTTCGGCCGGGGCAAGCGACGGCTCGACTACGAGTTCACCCCGACCGCCGTGTTCACGCACCCCAACGTCGGCACCTGCGGCTACACGGAGGCCGGCGCGCGGATGAAGTTCGGCGAGGTCACGATCTTTTCCAGCGAATTCCGCGCGCTGCGGCACACGATTTCGGGAAGCAAGGAGCGCACCTTCATGAAGCTGATCGTCGATACCGCGAGCGACCGCGTGGTCGGCCTGCACATGGTCGGCCCCGATGCCGGCGAGGTGGTGCAGGGCTTCGCGGTCGCGATTCGCGCGGGCGCCACCAAGGCGATGTTCGACAGCACCATCGGCATCCACCCGACAGTCGCCGAAGAATTCGTAACGATGCGCGAACCGATGCCCGGCTGACTGACATCGGCTCGCTGCACAATGCTGCGATGCCCTACATGCCCGCCTTCATCGCGCCTGCTCGCTTCACCGACCCGGACGCTGCCCTCGAACAGGTTCGCCAGATCTACGCCGGCGGGCTGCAGCATCTGCGCGACGCGATGCAGCGCTTCGTTGCCGGCGAGAGCCTGCCCGGGCGGGTGCGGGCCTGCTACCCCTTCGTGCGCGTGCACACGCACACGGCGTCGCGGCAGACCCCCGCGGCCAACGCGGGGCTGAGCTACGGCTTCGTGTCGGGGCCGGGCCGCTTCGAGACCACGCTGACCCGGCCGGACCTCTTCCAGCGCTACTACCGCGAGCAGTTCAGGCTGCTGCTCGAGAACCATCAGGTCGAACTCGAGGTCGGCACCAGCACGCAGCCGATCCCGATCCACTTCTCCTTTGCCGAGAACGACCACATCGAAGGCACCATGAGCGCCGAGCGCCGGGCCCTCATGCGCGACGTGTTCGACCTGCCGGATCTCGGCGCGATGGATGACGGCATCGCCAACGGCACCTTCGAAGCCAAGCCCGGCGAGGCGCAGCCGCTGTCGCTCTTCACCGCCGCGCGGGTCGACTACTCGCTGCATCGCCTGCGGCACTACAGCGGCACGGCGCCGGACTGGTTCCAGAACTTCGTGCTCTTCACCAACTACCAGTTCTACATCGACGAATTCGTGCGTCTCGGCCACGAGGCGATGGCGGACGAGAACAGCGAATACATCGCCTTCATCGAGCCGGGCAACGTGATCACGCGGCGCCGGGGGCTCGCTGCCGGCGCGAGCGAGCTGTACGGCAGCCTGCTCGACGGCACGCAAGGCACGCCGCCTTCGCGCCTGCCGCAGATGCCGGGCTACCACCTCGTGCGCGAGGACTGCACCGGCATCACGATGGTCAACATCGGCGTGGGGCCGGCCAACGCGAAGACCATCACCGACCACGTCGCGGTGCTGCGCCCGCACGCCTGGATGATGCTCGGCCACTGTGCCGGACTGCGGCAGGGGCAGCAGCTCGGCGACTACGTGCTGGCGCACGCTTACGTGCGCGAGGACCATGTGCTCGACGAAGAGCTTCCGTTGTGGGTGCCGATTCCCGCGCTGTCCGAAATCCAGCTCGCGCTCGAAAAGGCGGTGGCCGATGTCACCGGCATGCAGGGCACCGAGCTCAAGAAGATCATGCGCACCGGCACGGTCGCCAGCACGGACAACCGCAACTGGGAACTGCTGCCCGGCAACCAGCCGCAGCGCCGCTTCAGCCAGAGCCGCGCGGTGGCGCTCGACATGGAAAGCGCCACCATCGCGGCCAACGGGTTCCGCTTCCGCGTGCCCTACGGCACGCTGCTGTGCGTGAGCGACAAGCCGCTGCATGGCGAGATCAAGCTGCCGGGCATGGCCAACCAGTTCTACCGCGAGCGCGTCGAGCAGCATCTGCGCATCGGCATGGCGGCGATCGAGGTGCTGCGCAAGGAGGGGTCGAGCCGGTTGCATAGCCGCAAGCTGCGGAGTTTTGCGGAAGTGGCCTTCCAATAGATCTCCCCCAGCCTCGCCCACTTCGTGTGGCTCTGCACCCCCTCTCCGGGGGCGACCCCGGTGGCCCGGCGAAGCCGGTTCCACGGGGTCTCTGGCATTCGCGCTCAGGGCTTGAAGAGTTCGGGGATTTCTCGTTGGGCCTTGGAGGTGACTGAGAGGGCGCGGTCGTCGAGAGCCTGACGAACCCAGTCGCGGCGCAGTGCGAGTTGCAGCCATGCGGCGCCTAGCGCGCCGCCGAGGTGCGGGCGCCTTTCGCTCCAGTCGAGGCAGGCGCAGGCGAAGCGGCGACGGGATGTGCGCAAGGCGTCGACGTCGATGCCCAAGGTCTCCAGGGCCACGGCGCCTTCGGGGGTCAGGGCGTAGTCGCCATCGTCCGACGCGCCTTGCAGCCAGCCTTGCTCGTGCAGGCGGTCGTGCAGCGCGACGCCGGCGGCGCCGGCCATGTGGTCGTAGCAGGTGCGCGCGCTGCGCAGGCGCGTCGGTGTCGTCGGACGGAATTCGCCGCGCGGAGTACCGGCGACGACGAGCAGGCTTTCGAGTGCGGCCGCCACCTGCGTGCTCGCGAGGCGGAAGTAACGGTGCTTGCCCTGCGCGACCGACTCGACGAGGCGTTGTTCCTTCAGGCGCGACAGATGCGCGCTGGCGGTCGATGCCGCGACGTCGGCGACGGCGGCGAGTTCGGTCCCGGTGCGTGCGTGGCCGTCCATCAGGCAGCACAGCATGCGGGCGCGTGCGGGCTCGGCAATGGCTCCAGCCAGACGAGAGAGATGGGTGTCGGCATTTGCATCCACATTTCGATGGTAAGCGAAGTGTGTTCGCGCGGGAAGAACCACACTTGCGCCATGACACACACTGCCCCACCCGGCGACGCCATCGCGGCCGTCACGCATCCGAATCCCTACCCCTGGTATGCCGCGCTGCGAAGCGGGCCGGCGCTGGTCCGCGACGAAGGTCTCCGGCTCTGGATCGCCAGCCGCGCCGACGTGGTGCGCGACCTGCTGACGAACGATGCGCTGCGGGTGCGCCCCCTCGCCGAGCCCGTGCCCCACGCGATCGCCGGAACGCCCGCGGGCGAAGTGTTCGGGCGGCTGGTGCGGATGAACGAGGGCGACACGCATGCGACGCACAAGCCCGTGCTGCAGCGCGCGCTGGCCCGGCTGGACCTCGGATCGGCCCACGGGGCCGCGCTGCGCGTCGCGGCGCACCACACCCCGCACGCGCCGCTGTCCGGCTTCTGCCTGGCCTATCCGGTGCGCGCGGCGGCCCACCTGCTGGGTTTCGCCGATGGGGAACTGCCGCACCTGTCGGACTGGATGCGTGACTTCGTGGCCTGCCTGTCGCCGCTGTCGACGCCCACGCAACTCGACGCAGCGAGCAGCGCGGCCGCCGCATTGATGGACCGCTTCGAGCGTCTCGCGCATGCCCGGCCCGCACCGCACGGCAGTCTGCTCGCCGCGGTGCAGGCCGAGGCGCCGGATGCTCGGTCGCGCACGTTGCGGGCGAATCTGGTCGGGCTGCTGTCGCAGACTTGCGAAGCAAGCGCAGGCCTCCTGGGGAACAGCCTCGCGGCGTTGGCGCGCGAGCCCGATCTTCGGCGCAGGCTCGCCTCCCGCTGGGAGCTTCTGCCCGCGTTGGTCGAGGAAGTCGCACGGCACGATCCCTCGGTGCAGAACACGCGCCGCTTCGTCGCGCAGCCCACCACCGCCTGTGGAACCGTGCTCGCACCGGGCGACGCGATCCTGCTCGTGCTCGCCGCCGCGAACCGCGACCCTGCGCTCAACCCCGCGCCCGCGACCTTCGAGCTGATGCGGGCCCATCGCCAGACGCTCGGCTTCGGCCATGGCCCGCACGCGTGCCCCGGCCAGGTGCTCGCGTTCACCATCGCGGCGGCTGGGCTCCAGGCGCTGCTCGCCGGCGATCTCCGCACCGATGCGCTGCTGGAGCGCGGCTGGGACTATCAGCCGTCCGTCAACGCGCGGATTCCGCGCTTTCACTGAGCCGCGCGACGTCGGCCCAGTCGCCCGTATCCGCGAGGAAGGGCGACATCTCCGCGCGACCCCAGCGCAGGGGAAGTGCCGCGGGACGGTGCAGCACCGAGACGACCTGCATGCGCAGCAACCTCTCCGCCCCTTCGAATGCGGCAAGTTCGGGGCCGTCCCATACCACTTCGCCGCTCACCGCGACCTGCAAGAGATCGCCCGTTTCGAAGTCGATGAACAGCAGGCCGGCGCGCGGGTTCACCACGATGTTGCCGAGCGTGTTGAAGAAGGTGTTTCCGTTGAAATCCGGCGCGGCGAGCATGCCGTCGCGCGACACCCGCACGAAGCCCGGCCGGCCGCCGCGATGCGACACGTCGATCCCGTGCGAGGCGTCGCCATCCCCCACCGAGGGATGCGCGGTCGCGATGAAGAACGTGTCCGCCTTTTCGACGATGCGCCGGGCGGCCACATCCAGATGGTCCATGCGACGGGCTTCGAGCACAGGACGGCTCTCGTTCACGAACACCGGCTCGCGCGCCTGGATGTACCTCGGGCAGTTGCCGAAGCTCTGCCCTACGTCGACCATGAAGCCCCGCGCGTCGATCTCCGACACGACGCCGTTCATGCGATTGCGCCGCCGCGTGTGCGGCTCGATACCGAGCAGCCCTACCGGCACACCCGCGACGAGCGCACTCGACAGCGGATCGCCCGCACTCGCCAGCGCATCGATGCGCAGGTGATGCGCGTCCGGCGAATGCGCGAAGCCGGGCGGCGCGGCGAGCACGCTCGCCCAGGGCTGGCGCGCCTCGTCGAGACTACCTACGATCATGAAGGGCAGTTGCGCGAAGAACGTGCGGTGCTGGTCCGGCATGAAGCCGCGCATGATGCGCGGGCCGAACTCCGCGAGCTTCTCGGCCACGCCCACGCGCGCCTGCATCGCGCGTTCGCCTTCGTGCCAGGGGCCGGCGTTCATGCCGCCAACCCGATGCGCGATGCGGCCATCGGCAGGAAGCCCGGCAGCGCTTCGATGCGTGCGAGCCAGGCGCGCACGTGCGGATACTCCGCGAGCGACACGTTGCCTTCCGGCGCGTGGGCCACGTAGCTGTAATTCGCAATATCGGCCAGGGTCGGCGTCGCACCCGCGAGGTAGGGGCGCGTCGCGAGTTCGTCGTTCATCACGCGCAGCAGATCGTGCGATCGCGCAACGATCTCGGCCGGGTCCTTTTGCAGGCCGAACAGCACGGTGATGCGCGCCATTGCAGGCCCGCCCGCGAGTTGCCCGGCCGCGACCGACAGCCAGCGCTGCACCTGCGCGGCGCCGAACGGATCGCGCGGATACCACCGGCCCGGATCGTCCGCATAGCGCTCGTTCAGGTACACCATGATCGCGTTCGAGTCGGCCACGGTCACCTCGCCATCCTCGATGACCGGCACCTGGCCGAAGGCGTTGCGTCGCAGGAACTCGGGCCCGCGATGCGCGCCGGCGCGCATGTCGACCTCGACGACCTCGAACGGCAGGCCGAGCAGCGAAAGGAAGAGGCGCACACGATGCGCGTGGCCGGAAAGGGATGCGCTGTAAACCTTGATCGGCTGGGCGGGACGCTTGGCACTCATGGGGTTCTCCTGTCGGGCTGTGATGAAGGCATTCTTGTTTGCTTCCCTTCGGGGAACAATGGCGCGGACCGCACTTGACTGCTCCACTTTCCGGTCTAATCGCGGCCATGGACCGACTCAAAGCCATGCAGACCTTCGTGCAGATCGCCGACCAGGGCAGCCTGACCCGGGCCGCCGATGCGCTCGACAGTTCGCTTCCGGCGGTGGTGCGTTCGCTCGCCGCGCTCGAAGCGCACCTGGGCGTGCGCCTGTTCCACCGGACCACCCGGCGCATCTCGCTCACGGCCGAGGGCCGCACCTATCTGCAGAGCGCGCGCGAGGTTCTGGCCGCGGCGGATGCGGCCGATCGCGCGCTCACCCAGGGCGCGACCGAGCCCACAGGGCAGCTCACCGTCACCGCGCCGGTGCTCTTCGGCCACATGTACGTATCGCCGGCGATCGTTCGATTCCTGCAGCGCTACGACAAGATGCGCTGCAGCGTGCTCCTGCACGACCGGCCCGTGAACCTGCTGGAGGAAGGTGTCGATGTCGGCATCCGGATCAGCGCGCTGGAGGATTCCTCCCTCGTGGCGCAGCAGCTCGGCAGCGTCCGCCGCGTGGTGGTGGCAAGCCCGGACTACCTGCACAGGCATGGCAGGCCGCGCCATCCGGACGAGCTGATGCACGCGAACTGCGTGCGCATCCACCCCACCACCATCGGCCCCTGGCGGTTCCGCGACCGCGGACGCACCTTGTCGGTGGCGGTGCAAGGCAACCTCGAGTTCAACCACATCGCGCCGGCGATCGAATCGTGCGCCGCGGGCATGGGCTTCGGGAGCTTCTTCTCCTACCAGGTGCTGCCGCTGGTGGCGCAGAAGCGCCTGGAGATCGTCCTCGAGGAATTCGAGCCGCCGCCGCGCCCGGTGAGCGTGATCTATCCGCACGCGAGGCTGCTTCCGGCCCGCACGCGCGTCTTCGTCGACTGGATGAAGCAGGAGTTCGCAGGCATCCGCCTCTGAGTGTCATGCGCCACAATGGGCCGGTGCCGACACCCCTCTTCCAGGCCCACAACCTTCACAAGCGCTACGGCGAAGCCGTGGTGGTCAACGACCTCTCGTTCGAGATCGCGCCCGGCGAATGCCTCGGCGTGATCGGCCCGAACGGCGCCGGCAAGACGACGACCATCCGCATGTGCCTCGGCCTCACCGCGCCGGACCACGGCACGATCGAGGCGCTGGGCGGGCTCACGATGCCGCGCGATGCGCGCGCGATCAAGGCGCAGCTCGGCGTGGTGAGCCAGTTCGACACGCTCGACCCCGACTTCACCTGCGCCGAGAACCTCATGGTCTACGCGCGCTACTTCGGCATGCGCCGCGCGCAGATCATGCCGCGCATCCCGCAGTTGCTCGAGTTTGCGGCGCTGTCGCACAAGGCCGACGCGAAGCCGGGCGAGCTCTCCGGCGGCATGCGGCGGCGACTGTCGCTGGCGCGCGCGCTGGTGAACGATCCCAAGCTGCTGATGCTCGACGAGCCCACCACCGGGCTCGACCCACAGGCGCGGCATCTGATGTGGGAACGCCTTCAGGTGCTGCTGCAGCAGGGCAAGTCGATCCTGCTGACCACGCACTTCATGGACGAGGCCGAGCGGCTTTGCTCGCGGCTGCTGGTGCTCGACCACGGCCGCAAGATCGCCGAAGGCCGGCCGCGCGACCTGATCGCCCAGCATCTGGAACCGGACGTTGTCGAGCTCTACGGCGACGGCGCGCTCGAACTTGCGCACTCGCCGCTGAAGGACTACGCCGCACGCGTGGAAGTGAGCGGCGAGACGGTGTTCTTCTACACGCAGGATGCGCGCGGCCTGATGGCGGCGCTCGGCGATCGGAGCGGCCTGCGCACCTTTCATCGGCCGGCGAACCTGGAAGACCTGTTCCTGAAACTGACCGGTCGGCAGATTCGTGAGGATGGCTGATCGCGACCAAGGAGACCAAGAGCCATGTCCGCAGTGATCGATGCCGCACCGCCCACGCGCTCCGTCTGGCGCCCGCCCGAGCTCTCGATGCGCTGGTGGCCGGTGTTCCTGCGCAACCTGCTGGTGTGGCGCAAGCTCGCGATCCCGAGCCTGATCGGCAACATCGCCGAGCCGCTGATCTGGCTGGTGGCCTTCGGCTACGGCATGGGCGCGCTGGTCGGGCAGGTCGAGGTGGAGGGCACGCGCATCCCCTACATCCTCTTCCTCGCGAGTGGCTCGATCTGCATGAGCGCGATGAACGCGGCTTCGTTCGAGGCGCTCTATTCGGCCTTCTCGCGCATGCATGTGCAGAAGACCTGGGACGGCATCATGAACGCGCCGGTCGGCCTCGACGACGTGGTGCTGGCCGAGATGCTCTGGGCCGGCTTCAAGGCGATCTTCACCACGACGGCGATCCTCTTCGTGATGCTCGCGCTGGGCATCAGCCACACGCCGAAGCTCGTCATCGCGTGGCTCGTGCTGGTGGGCTGCGGCATCACCTTCTCGTGCATCGCGCTGATCTTCAACGCGCTCGCGAAGGGCTACGACTTCTTCACCTACTACTTCACGCTGTTCATGACGCCGATGATGTTCCTGTCGGGCGTGTTCTTTCCGCTGGAGCAACTGCCGGGCGTGGTGCGCGCGGTGGCCGCGTGGCTGCCGCTGACGAATGCGGTGATGCTGGTGCGGCCGCTCTTCATGGACCAATGGCCCGACGACTGGCTGCGGCATGCGCTCGTGCTGGTGGTCTACACGGTCGCCGCGTACTGGATCGCGCTCGGCCTCACGCGCAAGCGTTTCCGGGCCTGAGGCACCTTGTCCCGCGGGTGACTGCAAAGGCCGGAGCGGCTCCTAGACTGCGACCGGCCAACAACCACAACCAGGAGACAGCATGAAGCGGATCATCGGCGGTGCCCTTGCGGCCTCGGTACTTCTCCTCGGCGCGTGCACCACGGCGCCGACCACACCGCCCGCACGGCCGTCGGCGTGGGCTGCACCCGAAGCGATCGTCGCGCCCTCGTCCTTCAGCGGCGTGCACGGCCTGGCGATCGACAAGCAGGGCCGGCTGCTCGCGGGCTCGGTGGTGGGCAACGCCATCTGGGAGGTCGACCGGCAGTCCGGCGCCACGCGCGTGATGATCCCGGCGATGGAAGGCCAGGCCGACGACATCGCGGTCGGGCCCAGGGGCGAGCTCGCTTGGACCAACTACCTCATGGGCATGCTGCGTATGCGCGACAGCGACACAGCGCCGATCCGCGTGGTCGCGAAGGACCTGCCCGGCCTCAACTCGCTGGACTTCGACCGCCAGAGCGGCAAGCTCTATGCGTCGCAGGTGTTCCTCGGCGACGCGCTGTGGGAGATCGATCCCGCCGGCCAGAAGCCGCCGCGGCTCATCAAGAAGGACATGGGCGGTTTCAACGGCTTCGAGGTCGGGCCGGACGGCATGCTCTACGGACCGCTGTGGTTCAAGGGGCAGGTGGTGAAGATCGACCCGGCGAACGGCGCGATGACCGTGATCGCCGATGGCTTCAAGATCCCCGCGGCCGCCAATCTCGACGGCAAGGGGAACCTGTGGGTGGTCGACGCACGCAGCGGCGAGCTGGTCCGCGTCGAACTCGCCAGCGGCCGCAAGACGGTGGTCAGGCAGCTCAAACCTTCGCTGGACAACCTCGCGATCGCTCCCGACGGCACGATCTATGTCTCGAACATGGCCGACAACTCCGTCGAGGCCTTCGACCCCGACACCGGCACGCTGCGCACGCTCACCAGCGGCAAGCTCGCGGTGCCGGCGGGCCTGAAGATCGACGGCAACGATCTGTTCGTCGCCGACGTCTTCGGCTTCCGGCAGGTCGACGCGAGCACCGGCGCGGTGCGCGACATCTTCCGCATGCAGCGCGATCCGGATCTCGAATACCCGTTCTCGGTCGGACTTTCGTCCACGCACTTCGCGCTGGCGTCGTGGTTCACCGGCACGGTGCAACTGGTCGACCGCAAGAGCCTGAAGACCACCGCCGTGATCCACGGCCTGAAGGCGCCCTACGACGCCATGCCGATGCCCGACGGCAGCGTGATCTACGCCGAGATCGCGACCGGCAGCATCACGCGCGCGAGCGGCCCGAAGTTCGAGCACAAGGAAGTCATCGCGAGCGGACTCGGCGGCCCGGTGCAGATAACGCTCGGCAAGGACGGCGCGCTCTACGTCACCGAAGCCGCGGGCAAGCTCACGCGCATTCCGCTCGATGCCAGCGCGCCGCTTCGCGCGGTGGCCGAGGGGCTGGCGCTGCCGGAAGGCGTGGCGCAGACGCCGTGGGGCAGCTTCATCGTCGCGGAAAGCGCGGCGCGCCGGCTGGTGGAGATCGACCTCGCCACCGGCACGCGGCGCATCGTCGCCGAAGGGCTGCCGATCGGGCTCGAAGGCGGCCCCGGCATGCCGCCGCCCTACGTGCCCACCGGCGTGGCGGTGGGCAAGGACGGGACCATCTACATGACCGCCGACCGCAACAACGCGCTCTTGCGCATCCGGCCGCAGCGCTGAATTCTCGCCGGCTTCACGCGCCGGGCGCCGCCTTGCCGTAGTAAGCGGACAGCGCGGCGACCAGGTGCGCGAAAGTCACGCGCACGCGCCCCATGCGTCGCAGGTCCTCGTGCATGCTGACCCACGTGTCGAGCCCATGGCTGAACGCGCGCGGCAGCACCGGCACCAGCCTCGGGTCGCGCGCGGCCAGCGCCTTCTGGCACACGCCGATGCCGAGCCCGGCGCGGATCGCACCGAGCTGCGCGATCTGGTTGTCGGTGCGGCAGCTGAACATCGAACGCTTGAGGTCGATGCCGAGATCGCGAAACCAGCGCAGCACGCCGGTCTCGCGATCCGGCCCGATCAACGCGAAGCGGGCGAGATCGTCGAGGCGCTTCGGCGTGCCGTGCCGCTTCAAATAGTCCGCCCGCGCGAAGAAGCCGAGCTCGACCGTGCCCACGCGTGTCGCGACGAGTGCCGCCTGCGTGGGCTGCGCCATGCGGACCGCGATGTCGGCCTCGTGCCGCAGCAGGTCCTCGTTTCGGTTGGTCAGGCTCAGCTCGAATGCGAGGCCCGGGTGCTTGCGCTGCAGGCCGGCCAGGATCGAGGGCAGTACTTCGGCGCCGACGACATCGCTGGCCGTGATGCGCACGGTGCCGGAAGCCGCGCCGGTGTCGGCCGATGCCGCGCGCGCAAACGCATCGGCCGCGGCGGCCATGGCCTCGGCATGCGCGCGGAGGTCGCGCGCCGCATCGGTCGGCGTGAGTCCGGAGGGCGAGCGCGTGAAGAGCGCGACGCCGATGGAGCGCTCCAGCGCATCGAGGCGGCGCCGCACGGTGGGCTGCGCCACCCCCATCACACGTGCGGCGGCGGAGAGGCTGCCTTCGCGCAGCACGGCGAGAAAGGCACGCTGGCTTTCCCAGTCCAGAGGGTCGAGGTTCATACATTTCATACTAGCCGACTGCACAGTTCAGACAATTGTGTTTATCCATGCCGGGCCGAAGAATCGCTCCATCACGCAACACGAAAGGAACGAGTCATGGAAAGAGGTACGGCACTGGTGCTCGGCGCAACGGGCGGCATCGGCGGGGAGACCGCGACTGCCCTGCTGCGGCGGGGCTGGAAAGTGCGGGCGCTGGCCCGCGACCCGGCCCGGGCGGCGGCGCAATGGCCCGCAGGCACGCCGCGCCCGGAGTGGGTCGCCGGCGATGCGATGGATCCCGACAGCGTGATCGCCGCCGCGCGCGGCGCTGCGCTGATCGTGCATGCGGTCAATCCGCCCGGCTATCGCAACTGGGAGACCCTCGTGCTGCCGATGCTCGAAAGCACCCTCCGCGCCGCCGAGGCGACCGGCGCGCGGATCGTGCTGCCGGGCAACGTCTACAACTACGGGCCCGACGCCTTTCCCGACATCGACGAAAGCGCGCCGCAACACCCCGTCACGCGCAAGGGGGCGATCCGCGTGCAGATGGAGCAGCGCCTGCGCGAAGCCGCCGCGCGCGGCGTGCGGACGCTCGTAGTGCGCGCCGGCGACTTCTTCGGGCCGCGGGCGGCCAACAACTGGTTCTCGCAGGGGCTGGTGAAACCGGGCAAGCCGGTGTCGGCGATCGCCGATCCGGCCCGGCGGGGCGTCGGCCACCAATGGGCGTACCTGCCGGACGTGGCCGAGACCATCGCGCAGCTCGTCGAGCGCGAAAGCGCACTTGCCACCTTCGACACCTTCCACATGGACGGCCACTGGGACGCCGACGGAACCCGCATGCAGGCCGCCATCCGGCACGCGAGCGGCCGGCCCGACCTGCCGGTGAAGCGCTTTCCGTGGTGGCTCGCCGCGCTGGCCTCGCCCTTCGTGCCGACGTTGCGCGAGCTGCGCGAGATGCGGTATCTGTGGCAGAAGCCGGTTCGCATGCGCAATGCACGGCTGGTGGCGCTCCTGGGCGCCGAGCCCCACACGCCGTTCGACGCAGCGGTCCGCACCACGCTCGAAGGGCTGGGGTGCCTGCAGGCACCCGGTGCCAATGGCCAGCAGCAGGCGGCGTAACAGGCTGTAGCCAATTGCCGCAAGCGCGCCGCGCGGGGCGCGCCCTACAGTCTCCGGATCGACCGGAGACAGCATGCAGTACACCCACGAACACCTCGAAATCCAGAAGACGCTGCGCCGCTTCATCGACGAGGAGATCAACCCGCATGTCGACGAATGGGAAGCGGCCGAGCAGTTTCCGGCGCACCCGCTCTTCCGCAAGCTGGCCGCGCTCGGCCTGCTGGGGCTGAACAAGCCCGAGGCCTATGGCGGCTCGGGCCTCGACTACTCCTACGCGATGGCGATGGCCGAGGCCCTGGGCCATGTGAGCTGCGGCGGCATCCCGATGGCGATCGGCGTGCAGACCGACATGTGCACGCCGGCGCTCGCCCGCTTCGGCAGCGATGCGCTGCGGCGCGAGTTCCTCGCGCCCGCGATCGCGGGCGAGACGGTCGGCTGCATCGGCGTGAGCGAACCCGGCGCCGGCAGCGACGTCGCGGGGCTGAAGAGCCATGCGCGCAAGGACGGCGGCGACTACGTCATCACCGGCCAGAAGATGTGGATCACCAACAGCCTGCAGGCCGACTGGATGTGCATGCTGGTCCACACGAGCGACGGCCCGGTGCACCGCAACAAGTCGCTGGTGATGGTGCCCATGAACACCCCCGGCATCACCAAGGCGAAGAAGATCCGCAAGATCGGCATGCACTCCAGCGATACGGGCCTCATCTACTTCGACGAGGTGCGGGTGCCGCAGCGCTATCGCATCGGCGAGGAAGGCCAGGGCTTTGTCTACCAGATGCAGCAGTTCCAGGAAGAGCGGCTGTGGTGCGCCGCGAGTTCGCTGCTGCCGATGGAGGAATGCATCGCCGAGACCATCGAATGGGCGCAGCAGCGCAAGCTCTTCGGCGGCACGCTGGCGGACCAGCAGTGGGTGCAGTTCAAGCTCGCCGAGCTCAAGACCGAGATCGAGGCGCTGCGCGCCCTCACCTACCGGGCCTGCGAGCTCCATGTGCAAGGCCAGGACGTGACCGAGCTGGCGTCGATGGCCAAGCTCAAGACCGGCCGCCTCACCCGCGAGGTGGCGGACACCTGCCTGCAGTTCTGGGGCGGCATGGGCTTCACCTGGGAGAACCGCGTCTCGCGCCTGTACCGCGATGGACGGCTGGCCTCGATCGGCGGCGGCGCGGACGAGGTGATGCTCGGCATCCTCGCGAAGACGATGGGGATTGCGAAGAAGCCGCCGAGGGAATGAGGGTCAGCGCGACGCGGCCGCAGCAGCGGCGCGCAGCTTGTCCTTCTTGCTCGGACGCTTGCCCTTGATGCCGCCCGTGCCTGCACCGGGGGGCGGGGCGGCTTCCGCCGGCTCGAATCCCGCCACGCGTTCACGCGGCACGGTGAGGCCCTGTCGCTTCTCGATGAGGCTGAAATGCGCCTCGGTGGCGGCGCTGACGAAGCTCACGGCCAGGCCGCTCTGGCCGGCGCGGCCGGTGCGGCCGATGCGGTGCACATAGTCGACCGCCGAACGGGGAAGGTCGTAGTTCACGACCACCGGCAACTGGATGACGTCGATCCCTCGCGCCGCGAGATCGGTCGCGATCACCGCCTTGATCCGCGACGCCTTGAAATCCGCGAGAACCTGCGTGCGCTTGCCCTGGCTCAGCAGGCCGTGGAAGGCCTCGGCCTCGACGCCCGCCCTGCGCAGCTTGTCGGCCACGGTCTCGGCGGCGTGCTTCGTCGCGACGAAGACCAGCACGCGCGCCCAGCCGCTCTTCTCGATGAGCTGCCGCAGGAGCTGCGTGCGCTTGGCCGCGTCGACTTCGATCGCGCGCTGGAGGATCGCGGGCTCGGCGGTCTTCTCCTCGGTGCTCTCCACGCGCACCGGGTCGTGAAGCTGCGCTTCGGCCAGCGACTGGATCGCCTGCGGAAAAGTGGCCGAGAACAGCAGGTTCTGCCTCCGCGCCGGCAGCAGGGCCAGGATGCGCCCGAGTTCGTCGGCGAAGCCGAGGTCGAACAGCCGGTCGGCCTCGTCGAGCACGAGCATCGATACCGCCGACAGCCGGAGTGCGCGGCGATCGACCAGATCGAGCAAGCGGCCCGGCGTGGCGACCATGACGTCGGCGCCGCCACGCAGGGCCATCATCTGCGGATTGATCGACACGCCGCCGAAAGCGACGGCGATCTTCGGCCGCACGGGCAGGTGCTGCGCCAGGCCGCGCATCGCCTCGCCGACCTGCGCCGCGAGTTCCCGCGTGGGCACCAACACCAATGCGCGCAGCACCCGAGGCGCCTGCGGCTGCTGCACAAGCCGCTGCAGCAACGGCAGCGCGAATGCCGCGGTCTTGCCGGAACCGGTGCGCGCCGCACCCAGCAGGTCGCGGCCCTGCAGGATCGGTGGGATGGCTTCGCGCTGGATGGCGGTGGGCGCGGCATAGCCCCTGTCGGCGGCGGCGCGCAGCAGGGCGGGGTCGAGCCCCAGGGTTTCGAAAGACATGGTGGATTGGAACAGAGCCTGGCGCGCAGATGAATGGGGCCGGAGAGAATCCGGCCATGCACGGCCACGCCAACCCCGACACCCATCCCGCGCTGCGGCGCCGCAACGGTGGCGAAGCCAAGGTCACCTACGAGGAACTGTTCTTCGACCTGGTGTACGTCTTCGCGGTCACGCAGCTGTCGCACTACCTGCTCGGCCATCTCACGCCGCTCGGTGCGCTCGAAACGGGTTTGCTCTGGTTCGCGGTGTGGCTCGGCTGGCAGTACACGGCCTGGGTGACCAACTGGTTCGACCCGCGCTCGGCGCCGGTGCGCCTGCTGCTGTTCGGGGTGATGCTGGTGGGCCTCGTGATGTCGGCGGCGATCCCGGGCGCCTTCGCGGAACGGGGCGCCACGTTCGCGGCGGCCTTCGTCACGATCCAGGTCGGGCGCTCGATCATGGTCTACCTGATGCTGCGCGACCGGCATGTGCTGGCGGCCAACTTCGTGCGCATCCTCGGCTGGAACTGCATCGCGGCGGTGTTCTGGATCGCGGGCGCCTTCGCGGCCGGGCCGGCGCGGATCGGATGGTGGGCGGTGGCGGTCGCGTGCGAGTACCTCTCGCCGATGTTCGGCTTCCGCCTGCCGGGGCTGGGACGCTCGCAGACTTCGGATTGGACCATCGAAGGCGGCCATCTCGCCGAGCGCTGCCAGCTCTTCGTGATCATCGCGCTGGGCGAGTCGATCCTGCTGACCGGCGACACCTTCGCGAAGACGGAGGCGCTGGGCACGCTGTCGACGGCCGCCTTTCTCTGCGCCTTCGTCGGCAGCCTCGCGATGTGGTGGCTCTACTTCGACACCAGCAGCGCGGACGGCAGCCATGTGATCGAGCATTCCGACGACCCGGGGCGCATCGGCGCGTGGTTCCACTACGTGCATGTGCTGCTGGTGGGCGGCATCATCGTCACCGCGGTGGGCAACGAGCTCGTCATCGCGCATCCGCATGGCCCCATGGACCTTGCCGAACTGATCGTGATGGTCGGCGCGCCGGTGGCCTACCTGCTCGGCAACGGGCTCTACAAGCGCATCGTGTACGGGCGCTTCCCTCTGTCGCACATCGCGGGGCTGCTCGCCGCGTTGGCGCTGATCGCAATCGCATCGAAGCTCGATCTGCTGACGATGAACGTGCTGACCTCCATCGTGATCATCGGCGTCGCCGCCTTCGACACCCGCACCAGCCGCGCAAGGCGGAAGACACGACAACCCGCCCCCTCGCCATGAAGCCCGAAGACCTCGAGAAGCTCGTCACCCTGGAGATGCCCTTCGGCAAGTACAAGGGCCGCGTGATCGCCGACCTGCCCGGCAACTACCTGAACTGGTTCGCGCGCGAAGGCTTCCCCAAGGGGGAGATCGGCCGGCTGCTGGCGCTCATGCAGGAGATCGACCACAACGGTCTCAAGGGCTTGCTCGCGCCGCTGCGTCGCAAGGGCTGAAGGGTTCCGGCTGGTACGTGTAAGTCCGTACCGGACAAGTCAGCCCGGGGTCAGGTACGCAGGATGACTCTGATCGCGTTCATAACAACGAGGGTCGAGAGACAAGAGACATGCGTATCAAGAGTCAAGCGGACTTCTATTCAGGGGTCATGTTCATGGCCGCGGGCGGCGCCTTCGCCATCGGCGCCACGTCCTACAACATCGGCGACGGCGCCCGCATGGGGCCGGGCTACTTTCCCCTGATGCTGGGCATCCTCCTGGCGATCCTGGGGGCGGCGGTGCTGTTCCAGTCGCTGGTGGTCGAGACGGTCGATGGCGACCCGATCGGCAAGTGGGCGTGGAAGCCGCTGTTCTTCGTGCTGGCGGCCAACCTCGCGTTCGGCGTGCTGCTGGGCGGCCTGCCAAGCATCGGCGTGCCGGCCATGGGGATGATCCTCGCGATCTACGCGCTCACCATCATCTCGAGCCTCGCAGGCGAGCATTTCAACCTGAAGGACGTGCTCATCCTCGCGACCATCCTGGCTGCCGGCAGCTACGTCGCCTTCATCTGGGCGCTGAAGCTGCAGATCCAGGTCTGGCCGACCTTCGTCGCGGGTTGAGGAGGGCACCATGGATCTGATTCACAACCTCGCGACCGGTTTCGGCGTCGCGTTCACGCTCACCAATCTTCTCTACTGCCTCATCGGCTGCATCCTGGGCACGTTGATCGGCGTGCTGCCGGGCATCGGCCCGGTCGCGACGATCGCGATGCTGCTGCCGGCGACCTATGCGCTGCCTCCGGTGTCGGCGCTGATCATGCTGGCCGGCATCTACTACGGCGCGCAGTACGGCGGCTCCACCACCGCGATCCTGGTCAACCTGCCGGGCGAGTCGTCCTCGGTCGTGACCTGTATCGACGGCTACCAGATGGCGCGCCAGGGCCGTGCGGGCCCCGCGCTCGCGGCGGCCGGCCTCGGCTCGTTCTTCGCGGGTTGCGTCGGCACGCTGATCCTGGCGGCGTTCGCGCCGCCGCTGACCGAGCTGGCCTTCAAGTTCGGCCCGGCCGAGTACTTCTCGCTGATGGTGCTGGGCCTGATCGGCGCGGTGGTGCTGGCTTCGGGGTCGCTGCTCAAGGCGGTCGCGATGATCGTGCTGGGCCTCTTGCTCGGCATCGTCGGCACCGACGTGAACTCGGGCGTGGCGCGCTTCAGCTTCGACGTGCCGGAACTCACCGACGGCATCGGCTTCGTGGTGATCGCCATGGGTGTGTTCGGCTACGGAGAAATCATCGGCAACCTCTCGCAGCCGGACGAGGAGCGCGAGGTCTTCACCTCCGAGGTGAAGGGCCTGTGGCCGACCAAGGAAGACTTCAAGAACATGGCGCCTGCCGTGCTGCGCGGCACCACGCTCGGCTCGGCGCTCGGCATCCTGCCGGGGGGCGGCGCGCTGCTGGCGTCGTTCGCCGCCTATGCGCTCGAGAAGAAGATCCGCATGCGGCCCGGCGAGATCGCGTTCGGCAAGGGCAACATCCGCGGCGTCGCGTCGCCGGAATCGGCCAACAACGCCGGCGCGCAGACCTCGTTCATCCCGCTCCTGACGCTGGGCATTCCGCCGAACGCGGTGATGGCGCTGATGGTGGGTGCGATGACCATCCACAACATCCAGCCCGGCCCGCAGGTGATGACCAGCAACCCCGAGCTGTTCTGGGGCCTCATCGCCTCGATGTGGATCGGCAACGCGATGCTGATCATCCTGAACCTGCCGCTGATCGGCATGTGGATCAAGCTGCTGACGGTGCCCTACAAGTTCCTGTTCCCGGCCATCGTGCTGTTCTGCGCGATCGGGGTGTACTCGACCAACAACAACACCTTCGACGTCTGGATGGTCGCGGCCTTCGGCTTCATCGGCTACCTGTTCATCAAGCTGCGGGCCGAGCCCGCGCCGCTGCTGCTGGGCTTCATCCTCGGTCCGATGATGGAAGAGAACCTGCGGCGCGCGCTGCTGCTGTCGCGCGGCAGCTGGGCGGTCTTCGTCACGCGGCCGCTGTCGGCCGGCCTGCTCGTGGCCGCGTGCCTGCTGCTGGGGATCGTGCTGCTGCCCGCAGTGAAGTCGAAGCGCGAAGAAGCGTTCGTCGAGGATTGACCCACCCCCAGGCAACCCCAGCGGCCCGGCAGAGCCGGTTCCGCGGGGTTTCCGGCTTCAGGCAGAAAACGAAAACGGGTATGCGAAATCCTTCGTTCGACCGCCGGGAGCCTTCGCCAACAATGGCGGCTCGCCTTCGAGGGCGAGTGTCTCCCTGGTCGCGGATGCGGCGCAGTTTCAACGGGTCCTTCGGGACCCGTTTTTTTCTTGCGGGCCCTACACTTTGCGACGACCGTGACTCTCGTTCTGACTGGAGACTGCATGAACCGCTGGTTGATCCAAGGCGCCCTGATCTGTGCCCTTTCGATGTCGGTGTCGGGGTGCTATTACCCGCCGGTCGCGTATCCCGCGCCGGCCCCCGCGAGCTTCGACCGCTCGTTCAACGCCGCCTCCAGTGCGATGCGCGAACAGGGCCTCGCGATCCGCACGGAGGACCGGTCCAGCGGGACCATCGTCGGGACGCAAGGCAACGCGAGCGTGACGGCCAGCGTGCGCCAGCAGGCCGACGGCAGCGTCCGGGTGCAGTTCGATGCCAACGGTCCGCGCGACCCGGCGCTGATCGATCGCATCTCGCGCAGCTACGACCGCTACATGGGGCGGTAGGGAACCGGCGGGCGCGTTTGTCCCGCAAGCGTCCGCGGCGCGCCTACCGCGCCTACCAGTTGACGCGCAAGCCGACCGAGCCCTGTACGCCGCTCTTGAGCCGCTGGTCGCCGCCCGAATCGAAGAGCTGGCCCAGTTCGCCGTAGACGCTGGTCGCTGCGCTGAGCTGCAGCGTGGCGCCCACGGCCACCTCGGTGGTGGTGTAGCCGGTGCGCGAGCTGATGTCGGTGAAGGCGGCCGGGCCGACGAAGCGCGCCACGTCGGTGCCGCTGCCGGCGTGATAGATGTTCACGCGCGCGTACGGCTGCAGCAGGCCCGCCCCGGTCGCGATCTCGCCCCTGACGCGCACGCCGGCGCGCAGAAGCCAGCCGTTCTCGCTGTCGTTCTGCACCAGCGCACCCGAGATCAGCGTGTCGTCCAGGCTCTGCTGCCGGTGCGCGACCTGCAGCTGCGGTTCGATGGTCCACCCCGGCGCGAGCGCGAAGGCCTGTCCCACTTCGAGCGAGGCGAGGAAGCCGCTGCCCTTGCCGTCCACCGACAGCGCCGACACCGGGTTGACGGTGTAGCGGTGGCGCGAACCCTGCAGGACCGCATCGGCGTAGAAGCCGCCTTCGCTCATGTACGTGCCGTAGATCCCCAGGTACTGGCTGCGCAGGTCGTTGTAGCCCACGGCGAGGTTGCTGACGCCGCGCGCGAAGCCGGTCACGTCGACATTGCCGTCGAGCTGGCCCGCGTAGACGCCCGCGCGCCAGCGGCCATCGGCCCAGAGGTCGGTGCCGGCCTGGAAGCCGTTGAGGCGTCCGTCGCTCGAAGGGCTCACGGTGCCCTCCTGGCGGATGTCCATGTCGGTGCTGATGACGCGGCCCCAGGCACGGCGCTGGCCCGCCGCAGACGGCGCCGCGCCGCCGGCGACCACGTCGGTGTCGCCGATGCGCTGGTGCATGTTGCCGAGCATCGCGGTGTCGGCCTGACGCAGCTGGGCCGGCAGCGCGGCGAAGAGCGGCACTTCCGCGCGGTACAGGGGCACCACGGCCGCGGCCGCCGTGGGCAACGACGCAGCCTGTGCGGTCGAAGTCGTCGGCGCGGCGGGCGGCACCACGGTGATCGTGTTGCTCAGATAGGCCGCGGTACCGGTCGTGTCCAGCCGGTACTGGAAGGCCCCGGCCGCCACCGGCGCGGCGAGCGCGAACGCGCCGGACTGGATACCGCCGCCGTTTTCGGTGCTGATGATCTCGATGCCCTTGCCGGTGGTCTGGCCGCCGAGGCCGCCCAGGTTGGTCACGAGCACGCCGGTGGTGCCGCTCGCGACGGCCGTCGCGCCGCGCAGCACCAGCCGGTCGGTGGCGCTCCCGTCGGTGCCGAGCGCGGTGCCCACGCGCAGCGTGCCGCCGTTGCCGATCCAGGGGCCGGTGACGGTCAGCGTGGTGCCCGGCGCCCCGCCGACCAGCGACACCGTGCCGGCATTGGTGACGGACTGCACGGTCTGGCTGAAGCCCGCGAGATCCAGCGTCGCACCAGCGGCGACGGTGTGTGCCGAAGCCGCGCTGAAGGTATTGGCCGCACCCGCGCGCAGCGTGCCTGCCGCGACGTTCGTCGCGCCGGTGTAGTTGTTGGCGGCGGTGAGCGTCAGCGTGCCGGTGCCTTGCTTGGTGAGGAAGCCGGCGCCGGTGATCGCGCCGGCCGCCGTCGCGTTGAAGGCGCCGGTATCGATGACGGGGTCCTGCGTGCCGGTCAGGCGGATCGCATTGCCGATCGTGAGCCCGTCGGCCGCGAAGCCGAGCGTGGTGCCGTCGTCCATCGCGAGTTCGCCGGTGCCGAGCGCGGTGTTGCTGCCGACGTTCAGGCGACCCTGCTTGAGGGCGGTGCCGCCGGTGTAGGTGTTGTTGCCGCTGAGCGTGAGCGCGCCGGAGCCGGCCTTCGTCAGCCCGGCGCCGCCGGAGATCGCTCCCGCCCAGGTCATGTCGTTGCCGTTGGTGTCGAAAGTGCCGGCGCCGCCGAGGACCAGCGCACTGCTTGCGCTCTGGTTGGTGCTGCCCGCGCGGATCGTCGCGGTCGCGGCGCCGTCGATCGCCACCGCGCCGACCAGCGCGCCGCCGCTGAGCGTCAGTGAATTGGCGCCGCCGGTGAACTGCACGGCCGCGGCGCGCGTGACGCCATCGCCGCCGAGGCCGCCCGAGATCGTGCCGCCGGAGGTGTTGGTGATGTCGACGTTGGCGCCCAGGACGCCCACGCCGCCGACGCCGTTCGCGCCGTTCGGGCCGCTGTTGCTGCTGGCACCGCCCACGCCGCCGTTGCCGCCGGTGATGAGCCCGGCGTTGGTGACGCTCAGGCCCGCACCCTGCGACCGGAGGCCGACACCGCCATCGCCGCCGGCGCCGGGCGCGCCGCTGCCATCGGCCCGTTCTCCGCCGCCGGCACCGCCCGCGCCGCCCGCGCCGCCCGAGACCACGCCCGCGGCGCCGATGCTCAAGGTGCCGCGATTTCCGGCGAAGACCACGCCGAACCCGCCTTCCCCGCCGCCACCGCCCGTGGCGTTGCCGTGCGCACCGACCGCGAACTCCGAACCGCCGGCACCCCCCGCGCCCCCGACGATCCTCCCTGAGACGGAGAGCGGCGCTGCCGCGTTGCCGACGCTCATGAACAACCCGCCGCCGCCGCTGCCACCGCCGCCGGCCTGCGACCAGGTGTCACCGCCCTTGCCGCCGGCACCGCCGGTCAGCGATCCGGTCACCGACCAGGCAAACGAGGGGGAGAAGACCGTGGCGCCATAACCTCCGGCGCCCCCACCGCCCGCGGCCCAATCGCCATCGCCGCCGTTGCCGCCGTTGCCGCCCGTGATCGCCCCAAACACGCTGCTGATACCGGTCGGCAGCTGATCGCCGACGAAACCTGCGCCACCGCCGCCGCCGTAGCCGTTGGCCACCGCCTGGCTCTGGCCCGGCGCGCCGCTTTGACCGAAGGAGGCGCCGGCCGCACCGCCCGCGCCCGCAATCCCGCCGGGGGCAAGGCCGATGACCGCGCTCGCGCCCGCCGTGGAGGTCGATTCGTTGGCCGATCCGCCCGCTCCGCCATGGGCCCCGCTGCCGAGGTCGTTCAGTGCGCCTCCACCGCCTTGCCCGCTGCTTCCCCCGTTGCCCGCGTAGTAGGTCTGGTTACTTCCGATGGCCGCGCCACCCGCACCGCCCGCAGCCAGCGCCGGTCCACCCCATAGCCCGATGACGGCGACCGCCGCAGCGCAGGCGCTGCCGACGCTGCGCGTGCGGGCGTGGCCCCGCGCGGTTTCGGGCGCGGCGATCCAGGTGGAAAGCGATGGATTCCAGAGCGTACGGAAGGTCTTGTTCATGGCGGAGAAGGAAGCAATTCGTTCTAAAACGGTAGCAAATGTAATTCATTTGTATCAAACAATGCCGTGAGTTTGTTCACGCTCGGTCGGCGCGGCGCTGCCGATACCCTCTTCGTCCCCTTGCTCGACAGGAGCGCCCCATGGCAGCACTCGAGACCGACTACCTCGTGATCGGCACCGGCGGCAGCGCGATGGCGTTCGTCGATACGCTGCTCACCGAGGACCCCGGGGCACAGGTCGTGATGGTCGACCGGCACCACCGCCCGGGCGGCCAGTGGAACGACGCGTATTCCTTCGTGCGGCTGCACCAACCCGCCGCGTGGTACGGCGTCGCGTCGTACGAACTGAGCGACTGGCACCGCGAGACCACCGGCTTCAACGCCGGCATGTGGAGCCTCGCCTCGGGCCCGGAAGTGCTCGCGCATTTCGAGCACGTGATGAAGCACCGCTTTCTTTCCAGCGGGCGCGTGCGGTGGCTGCCGAAATGCGAATGGCTGGGCGCGGAAGATGGCGCGCATCGCGTCCGCTCCCTCATGGCCGGCGAATCCCACACGGTGAAAGTGCGCCGGAAGCTGGTGAACGCGACGCACGCGCGCATCGAAGTGCCCTCCACCCATGCGCCGAAGTACGCGTTGACGCCGGGCGTGACCTGCATCCCGCTGAACGGGCTGCCCGGCGTCACGCGCGCCTGGGCGAACTACACGGTCGTCGGCGCAGGCAAGACCGGCATGGACGCCTGCATCTGGCTGGTGGAGAACGGCGTGCCGCACGAGCGCATCCGCTGGATCGTGCCGCGCGACCCGTGGATGATGGATCGTGCCAACCTGCAGCCGGGCCCGGACGGCTGGCGGAACAATTTCGCGTTCTCGATGGCGCAGTTCGACGCACTGTGCGAGGCGACCGATCTGCCGGACCTGTTCCGGCGCCTCGAGGACAGCGGCGCGCTGATGCGCATCGACCCTGCGGTGGCGCCCACCACCTACCGCTGCGCCGTGGTCTCGCGCGGCGAACTCGGGCAGCTCCGGCGCATCGCCGAGGTCGGCGGAATCGTGCGGCTCGGCCGGGTGCGAAGCATCTCGCCATCACGCATGGTGCTCGAACGCGGCGAACTCGCGTCGGACGCCGACACGCTCTACATCGACTGCTCGGCCTCGGCGATCCAGCCGCTGCCGGACGTGCCGATCTTCGCGCCGGACGCCATCAACTTGCTGATGGTGCGCTTCTGCCAGCCGCTGATGAGCGCCAGCGTCATCGCATGGATCGAGGCCCACATCGACGACACGGCGGAGCAGCGCGCGCTGTGCAAGGCCGTGCGGGGGCCGGAGCGGCCGGCCGATTTCGTCCTCATGTGGGTGGAGACGCTCGCCAACGCGGCGCGGTGGCGCCAGCATCCGGAGCTCATGGCCTGGCTGTCGAAATGCCGCCTCAACGCGCAGGCCGTGATCCTCCGGGGCGTGGAATTCACGCCCGAAGTGAAGGACAAGCTCGCCGCCATCGCCGCGCGGGCGGCACAGGCCACGGCGCGCGCGCCCGAGCTGCTCGCGATGGCAGCGAAGGGCGCCGGCTAGGGCCTGTTCACACGACTTCCGGGGATCGCGTTGCCGTGCAAAGGGGCTGGATGCAAGGCGCCCGCGCGCAGCAAGGCTTTGGCCTTGCAAGCGCGGGCAACGCCGCAGACGGCCCCTTTGCACGACAACCCGAAGGGAAGGTGTGCCAGGACGGGCCACTCGGCGTTGCGCTCCTTGCATGTGCCAACGCACATGCGGCGTCGCGCGCCTTGATTGGCCCGTCCTGGCAGACCTTCGCGACCCCGGAAGTCGTGTGAACAGGCCCTAGGCCACGCCCGCCGGCACCACCCGCCACGCCGGCACCTTGCGCTGGAAGCCCTTGAGTTCCAGCTCGCCCGCCTCCCCGAAGCTCCATTCGCCGTTGGGGGAGAGATCCTGCAGCGCGCCGTGCACGCGCTGCGAGATCAGGATCTCGCCGCCGGCCGCTTCCCCGCACAGCCGCGCCGCGAGGTTGGTGACGGTGCCGATCGCGCCGTAGTCGATGCGCCCGTCGAAGCCGATGCCGCCGAGCGTCGCGAACCCCTGCGCGATGCCCACGCCCATGTGCAGGTCGTAGCCGCGGCGGCTCCACTGGTTGCACAGCGCGACCATCTCGCGCTGCATGCGCACCGCCATGCGCAGGGCGCGCGCGGGCGCGTCGGGCACCGGTTGCGGGTCGTTGAAGAAGATCATCATCCCGTCGCCCGAGAAGCGCTCCAGCGTGCCCTGGTGCTCGATCACGAGCCGGCCCATGGCCGCGTGGTACTGCGCGAGCACCGCCATCACTTCCTCCGGATCGGCGGTCTCGGTGAAGGCGGTGAAGCCGCGCAGGTCGAGGAACACCACGGTGATCTCGCGCCGATGGCTCTTGAGCGGATCGTCCGCGCCGCCCGCGAGGATCGCTTCCGCGAGCTGCGGCGAGAAGAAGCGCTTGAGCTGCCCCACCCGCTCGAGCTGCTGCACGCTCTCCGCGACGCGCTCTTCGAGCGTGTTGTTCCAGGCCTGCAGTTCGGCGCGCTGGCGCTGCACCTCGTCGTAGAGCGTCTTCACGCGCAGGAGCGATCGCACCCGCGCCATCAGTTCCGCCTGGTGGATCGGCTTGCTCAGGAAATCGTCGGCGCCCGCGTTCAGGCCGTTGACGCGCTCGCGCTCCGGGTCGAGCGCGGTGACCAGCACTACCGGCAGCACCGCGAAATGCGGATCGGCACGGATCGCGCGGCACACGTCGTAGCCGTTCATGCCCGGCATCATCACGTCGAGCAGCACGAGATCCGGCGGATCGGCCGCGATGCTCGCCATCGCCTGCTCGCCCGAGGTCGCGGTGCTCGTGCGATAGCCGCGCGCGGTGAGGATGTCGGTCAGCAGCTTGACGTTGCTGGGGACGTCGTCCACCACGAGGATGTGCGCGTTCATGTCTGTCGCCCTTCGTTGAGCAGTCGCTCCACCACCGCCAGGAACGGCTTGAGCGAGATCGGTTTGGCGAGATAGGCATCGAAGCCGGAACTGGCGATCACGCGCTGGTCGTCGGGCATCACCGACGCCGACACCGCGATGACGGGCACCGCATCGAGTGCCCGCTCCTGCCGCAGGCGCTGCAGCACAGCGATGCCGTCCATGCCGGCGAGCTGGATATCCATGAGGATGAGATCGGGCGGGCTTTCGATCGCCAGCCGCACGCCGTCCACGCCGTTGGTGGCTTCGCGTGTCTCGTGGCCCTGGTGCCGGAGGATGTCGCGCACCAGCTTCATGTTCTTCTCGTTGTCTTCGACGATGAGAATTCTGCTCATTGGGCAACCTCCTCGTCTTTCAGCGGCAGCACCAGCGTGAAGACGGCACCTTCGCCCAGCCGGCTGTCGACGGTGAGCGTGCCGCCGTGCAGCTGCGCGAACCGCCGCGCGAGCGACAGGCCGAGCCCGGTGCCCTCGGACTTGCGCAGGTAGTCGCCGCCGACCTGCTTGAACTCGTCGAAGATCAGCGCATGGTCCTTCGGTGCGATGCCCGGGCCGGTGTCCGCCACGCACACTTCGGCCGCGGGCTGGCCGCCGGAGTCGATGCGCCGCGCCGTCACGCGCACCTGCCCGCCCGACGGCGTGAACTTCACCGCGTTGGAGAGCAGGTTCACCATGATCTGCTTGACCTTGCGCGCATCGGCCACCCACGCCTGCAGCCCTTCGCCGACCTCCAGCGACAGCGCGATGCCGTTGCGCTGCGCGCGCTCGCGCACCAGGGTGAGCGCGTTTTCGAGCAGGAGGCCGAGGTCGAAGCTGCTCAGGTCGAGCTCCATGCGGCCGGCCTCGATCTTCGACAGGTCGAGCACGTCGTTGATGAGCGTCAGCAGGTGCTGGCCCGACGAGTGGATGTCGCGCAGGTATTCCATCTGCTTGTCGTTGACGTCGCCGAACATGCGCTCCACCAGCACTTCGGAGAAACCGATGATCGCGTTGAGCGGCGTGCGCAGTTCGTGCGACATGTTCGCAAGAAACTCCGACTTGTGCTGGTTCGCGACTTCGAGCTGGTGGCTCTTGTCTTCGATCTCCTGGAAGAGCCGCGCGTTCTGGATCGCGATCACCGCCTGGTCGGCGAAGGTCTCGACCAGGCGGATCTCCCCGGCGGAGAACGGCTGCACCTCCTTGCGGATGACCGCGAGGACGCCGAGCGATGCGCCCTCGCGGATCATCGGCACGCCCAGCACGGTGCGGAAGCCGTGGCGCGATTGCGGCTCGCGCGAGTCCGGATACTCGGTGTCGAGCAGGCTCACCACGTCCTCGGCGTGCACCGTGCGGTGGTCGAGGAAGGCACGGCCGACCACCGACCCGCGCGTGAGCGGCAGCACCTCGTCGCGCCCCGAAACCACGTCGCCGCTGGCCCCCAGATAGCCCGTCACCGATCGCAGATGGTCATCCTCGGGCAGCCAGATCCGGCATCCGTATGCCTTGCACAGCGTGGCCGCGCGTTCCGCCACGGCCAGGAGCACCGGCCGCAGATCGGTCGGCGAGCGGCTGATGACGCGCAGGATCTCGGCCGTCGCGGTCTGGTGCTCCAGCGCCGCGCTCAACTCGGCGGTGCGGCGCTCGACCTTGCGCTCCAGCCCGCCGTAGTACTCGCGCAGCTTGGCCGACATGCTGTTGAACTGTTCCGCCAGTCCTTCGAGTTCGTCGCCGGTGTTCACCACGATCTGCTGGTTGAGATCGCCCTGCCCGATGTGCCGCGCACCGCGCGCGAGCGTGCGGATCGGCCGGACCATGCTGCGCGCGAGCACCGACGCCGCCACCGCCGAGATCAGGAGGCCCGCGAGTAGCAGCACCGCGGCGCGCAGGAACGAGGCGTTGAGCTTGGCGTACACCTCGCCGATCGGCTGCTCGACGAACACCTTCCAGCCCAGCGGCTTGATGGGTGCCATCGAGGTCAGCACCGCCCTGCCCTGCAGGTCGCGCGACACCATCGCGTCGTCTTCCAGCGCGCCGGCGTCGGCCTCCGCCGCCTGAACGTGCGGCAGCCCCGCGAAACTGGTCTTGCGCAGCACGAGGCCGATGTCGGGGTCGGCGATGAGCAGACCGTTGCTGTCGACCACGTAGGCCTTGCCCTTCTCCCCGATCTGGATGCGCGAGACCACGTCCCAGATGAACTTGAGGTTGAGTTCGGCCACCGTCACCGGTCCCTTCTCGCCGCCGGCGCGGATCGCGACCGTCATGTAGGGCTCGGTGTCGCGGTTGAAGTACACCGGGCCGAACCACGCCGCGTCCGGGACCGCGCCGAGGAAGGCAGCGTCGCGCGAGCGATTCCGGCCCGACCCCATCACGTCCATGCCGAGCCGCGACACCGCGATCTGCTCGCGGCCGTCGCGGCCGATCTGCGCGATGTCGGTCACCTCCGGCGACTGGCGCAGCAGCCGCCAGAACTCGGTGCGGCGCGATTCCAGGTCCGACGCATCGAGTTGCGCGAGCGACGCATACGCGAGCTGCTCGGTCATGTGCTGCACGTACTGCTCGATCCGCGATGCGGCGCCGAGCGCCTTCTCGTGCTGCAGGCTGGCGAGCGCGGCCTTGTTCTCCTGGTAGGAAAAATAGAGGCTGATCGCGCTCGATGCGAGCAGCACCATGGTGACCAGCGAAAGGATCAGCAGGAAGTACTTGCGGAACAGCCGCCCGCGATGCACCTCCCGCGTAGCCTGCGAGAAGACCGTGAAGCGACGGCCGTTGCCGCCGGCCGTCGGCGCAAGCTCGCCCGAATCGCCCGAAAGCGAGGAGGGAGACGAATCCGGGGGCGTCATGGCCCTGCCATTGGACATCGGCGTCCGCGCCCTGGGAAGACCGCGCCGCTACACCGATTGGCCGAGGCAAGGCCATCCGGGCAGCACGGAAGTGGCACAGGCAAAGCGGCCGAAGCGGCGCAAAATCCAACTCCGAAGCACGCTGGCAACCAGGAGACGCCGATGCGCAGCAAGTTCCTGCGGTTCCTTTTCTGCGCCGCGCTGCTGGCGGGTGCGTCTCCGGCGCCGGCGCAGCAGCCGGCCAAGAGGGCGGTGCACATCGGCTACCTCGCAGCCGTCTCGGCCGCCGCGGACGCACCGCGGCTGGAGGCCTTCCGGCAGGGCATGCGCGACCTCGGCTACGTCGAAGGCCAGAACCTCCGGATCGACTACCGCCACGAAAGCGAGGATCTCGGGCGGCTCCCAAGGCACGCCGCCGATCTGGTGGCGATGAACATCGACGTGCTGGTGGCCGTGACCACCAACGCGGCGCAGGCGGCGAAGAAGGCGACCAGCACCGTGCCGATCGTCTTCATGGGCGTGACCGACCCCATCACCACCGGCCTCGCCGAAAGCCTCGCGCGGCCCGGCGGCAACGCGACCGGCGTGACCAACGTGGCCGCGATCCTCACCGGCAAGCGGCTGGAGATCCTGAAGGAGACCAACCCGAAGATGGTCCGCGTCGCCGTGCTGTGGGACCCGAAGGCGCCCGGCTCCATTCCGCAATGGGAAGCCAGCCGGCAGCCCGCGCAGCAACTCGGGCTGGAGCTCTATTCGATGGAAGCGAGCAGCGCGGAGAGCTATGCCGCCGCCTTCAAGGAGGCGGTCAAGGCGCGCAGCCATGCGGTGTGGGTCACCCTGAACCCGGTCGCCAATTCCAACCAGAAGCTGATCGCGGAACTGGCGATCGAGAACAAGCTGCCCTCCATCTGCGCGCGCGGCGACTATGCCGAGAACGGCTGCCTGATGGCCTACGGCCCCGGCTATGGCAACGAGGGCAAGGACGGCGCGCGCTATGTGGTGCGTATCCTGAAAGGCGCCAAGCCGGCCGACCTGCCGATCGAGCAGCCGACGAAGTTCGAGCTGCTGATCAACCTGAAGACTGCCAAGCGGCTGGGCTACGCAATTCCGCGCTCGGTCCTGGCGCGGGCGGACAAGGTGATCCAGTGAGGGCCCCCAGGACGGCCATAGGCACAATATCGGCCCCCATGCGAATCCAAGAATTGAAGCGCCGGCTGCAGGAAGCCGGCGCAGGCCCGCTCCACGAGCACCGGGTGCTGCGGCTGTGGTCCCACGCGCTGCCGCGCAACAGCGGCAGGCGTCTGCCGGAGAGCTTCTTTCCCGCATCGCTGCTCGCGGCTCTGCCGTCCATCGAAGCCGATCTGGCGGCGCTGGCGCGCATCCATTCGGTGCACCCTGGCGCCGACGGCTCCGAGCGCCTGCTCGTCGCGCTCGCCGACGGCCAGACCGTGGAAAGCGTGCTGCTGCCGCGCGATGGCCTGTGCGTGTCGTCGCAGGTCGGCTGCGCGGTCGGCTGCCAGTTCTGCATGACCGGTCGCGAGGGGCTGCTGCGCCAGCTCGGCAGTGCGGAGATCGTGGCGCAGGTCGCCCTCGCGCGCCAGCGCCGGCCGGTGCGCAAGGTGGTCTTCATGGGCATGGGCGAGCCGGCGCACAACCTCGACAACGTGATCGAGGCGATCGACCTGCTGGGCACCGCGGGCGACATCGGGCACAAGAACCTGGTGTTCTCCACGGTCGGTGATCCGCGTGCGTTCGAGCGGCTGAAGCAGGGCCGCGTGAAACCGGCGCTCGCGCTGTCGCTGCACACGACCCGTGCCGACCTGCGCCGCAAGCTCCTGCCGCGCGCGCCCGACCTGACGCCCGAGGAACTGGTCGACGAAGCCGAACGCTATGCGCGCGCCACCGGCTACCCCATCCAGTACCAGTGGACGCTGCTCGAAGGCATCAACGACGGCGAGGACGAGATCGAAGGCATCGTGCGCCTGCTGTCCGGCAAGTACTGCGTGCTGAACATGATCCCCTTCAACTCGGTCGACGGCACGGACTTCACCCGCCCGTCGTTCGAGCGCTGCAAGCAGATCGCCCGCACGCTGCTCGACAGGCGCATCCTGACGAAGCTGCGCTACTCCGCGGGGCAGGACGTGGATGGCGGCTGCGGGCAGTTGCGGGCGCGGGCGACACGAACGCCACAAACGCATGACGCGCGCGTGCCGATCCGGCTGGCGGAAGAACGGGGCTAGCGCGCTATTCGTGCTCTCCGTTCATGCGCCTTGCCCGCCGCTCGCCGGTGCGCTAGGCTGGGTTCCGCGGCTGCCTTTTCCAGCCTATGGAGCAACACATCATGGCGATGTACAAACGCATCCTCGTTGCCACCGACGCCTCCGAGCTCGCGGAGCGGGCGGTTCAGGCCGCGATCGACCTGGCCCTCTCCATGCAGGCGGAGCTGGTCGCCGTCAGGGTCGTGCGCCGCGATCCCAACAGCTACTTCGAAGGCTCGGTCGTGCTCCCGCAAGTGGACGTCGCCCGGCTCGTCGAGCAGATCAACGCCGAGGCGCAGAGCACACTCGACAAGGTCAAGGCCGAGGCCGACGCCAAGGGCGTCAAGAAGACGCAAGCCATCGTCGTGCAGTCGGAGACCGTCTCCGACGCCATCATCGAGACCGCGCGCGACCAGCAGTGCGACCTGATCGTCATGGCCTCACACGGCCGCAAGGGCATCAAGCGGATGCTGATGGGCAGTGAGACGCTGCAGGTGCTCACCCACTCGCACACGCCGGTGCTGGTCCTGCGCTGACGGGGCTGGCGCCTCAGAGCAGCCAGTCGATCGGCAAAGGCTCGAGCAGCCGCACCGCGGCGCGCTCCCACCATGTGGTGCCGGGCTCGACCGACAAGGTCTGCGGCGGCGTGCTTGCGGCGTCGAACCACTGCAGCGCGCCGTTGCGGGGATCGAGCTGCACCTCCCAACTGCTGAGAGGCACGCGCTTCTCGAAGATCTCCGCCATGCTCGCGGCGAGTTCGGGGCTGTCGATGATGATCCCCAGCTCGGTATTCAGGCGGGCCGAGCGCGGATCGAAGTTGAAGGAGCCGACGAAGATTCGCTCCTCGTCCACGCCGAAGGTCTTGGCATGCAGGCTGGAGCCCGAACTGCCGCTGCCGCCCGAACCGCCGGGCATCCAGGAACCGTCATCCCTTCGCACGGGCTTCGTGACCGGCTCGCCCGGCTCGGGTTTGAGCTCGTACAGCACCACGCCCGCGGCCAGCAGCCGCTGCCGATGGCGCGCGTAGCCCGAATGCACCGGCAGCACGTCGGTCGCGGCCAGCGAGTTGGTGAGGATGCGCACGCGCACGCCCTGGCGGGCCAGGTCCACGAAATAGTCGGTTCCGGAATCGGTCGGCACGAAGTACGGCGACACCAGATCCAGCGCGCGGACCGGGGTCCCGACGGCCTCGTTCATGTGATGCAGCAGCAGTTGCTCGGGCTCGGCCAGCGCCAGTCCCTTGGCCGGGGGATCCACCAGCAGATGCGCAGGGGCCCAGATCAGCAGCAGGTCCCCGCGAATCAACGCGCCATAGGAAGGCAGCTCGCGCACCGCCTTCTTGTAGATCGCAGCGGGTTCCGAGCGATCGATCAGGGCTTCGCGCGCCGCGATCGCGGCGACGGTCTCTGCGGCAGGCGCCTTCACCAGCGACGCAATCGGATAGGCCGATGCACTCGCCCAGTACGCATCGAACGAATTCGAGATCTCTTCGACCACCGGCCCGGTCGCCAGCACGTCGAGGTCGGCGAAGAGCACGCCGTCGGTCGCGCCGAAGTACTCGTCGCCCACGTTACGGCCCCCGAGGATCGTGATCGCGTTGTCGGCGGTGAAACTCTTGTTGTGCATCCGCCGGTTGGCGCGGGAGAAGTCGGTCACGAAGCCCAATGGCTTGAAGGCCCGGAACACGAACGGGTTGAACAGCCGGACCTCGATATTGGGATGGGCATCGAGCGCGGCCAGCTCTTCGTCCAGACCGCCAACACCGTGGTCGTCCAGCAGCAGGCGCACGCGCACGCCGCGGTCGGCTGCCGCGCGCAGCGCCTCCAGCAGCAAGTGGCCGGTGATGTCGTTGCGCCAGATGTAGTACTGCACATCCAGCGTGCGCTCGGCGTGCTGCGCCAGTTGCACGCGGGCGGCGAACGCCTCGTGCGCGTCGGTCAGCGGATGAACCCCGGTCAGTCCCGCATGCAGCTTCACGGCCGCATCGACCGACTGGCCCAGGCTCGTGTTGCGGGCTTCGGCCGCCGGCAAGGCCTGCGACTGGCTGCGTCCTTCGAGCGGCGGCAGCGAGCAACCTGTGATCAGGAGGGCCAGCGCAAGAGTCGTGAGACTGCCGAAGCGACGCATGGGATTTCTAGGCCGGCTTTTGCCTCGAACCCGCCTCGGCGTTCACGCTGGCGATCGTCGCCTGCATCAGCGCGACGACCTTGAATGCCTCACCGGCGTCGGGAAAGGCCCTCACTTCGCCCGTGCAGACGGTGAGGAACCTGCCCGCGCTGACCACGCGCCCGATCGCCAGAAAGCGTTGGCCCACGGCGGGCCGCATGAGATTGAGCTTGAACTCCGCCGTGACGACATCGAATCCCGGCGGGGCCTTGGTCAAGGCCGCGTAGCCACACGCACTGTCGACGATGCTCGTGGTCGCACCGGCATGCAGGAATCCGTTTTGTTGAGACAGGGTGCTCGAGAACGGCAGTTCGATATGAACTTCGCCATCGCTGACCAGCGCGAGGCGCGCACCCATGGTGGTCATCATCCCTTGAGCGGAAAAGCTGCCCGCGATGCGCTGATGAAGGTCGCCCATGGAAGTTTCGAGGAGTGGAGACGAGCATCCATCCTGCCACGGCCCGTGCCGCTTGCAGAATCGTTGAAGATATTTGCACGATCGTCCGGCCATCGCGCGCAGCCGCAGACAAGCGGCGGCCGGACGCCTAAGCTTCCACCCATGCTCACTTCCACCCCCCACGCACTGCGCAGCGATCGCCCCTCCGGCCCCTTGCAGGCCACGGTGATGCGGGCCGAGCTCGCCGCGATGATCGACCGCGCAACCGCCACCGACGGCGCGCACGAGACGGTGATCCCGCGTCTCGCGCTCGCCCGCGCCTCGCAGATGCAGAAGCCGGTTCGCGCGATGCACGAGCCGGCCTTCTGCGTGCTGGCGCAAGGCAGCAAGCGCGTGCTGCTGGGCGACGAGGTCTATGTCTACGACAGCAGCCAGTACCTGGTGGTGTCGCAGAACCTGCCGGTGTCGGGCCAGGTGATCGACGCCTCGCCCGAGGCCCCCTATCTCGGCCTGCGCCTGAACTTCGATCCGAAGGACATCGCGGCGCTGGGGCTGGAGCTCAAGCTCGGCGAACAGGTGCAGCGGCGCGCATCGGAGCGCGGCATCTTCACCGGCGAGTTGTCGGCGACATTGCTCGATCCGCTGCTGCGGCTGGTCAAGCTGCTGGACACGCCCGAGGACGTGCCGGCGCTCGCACCGCTGATCACGCGCGAGATCCTCTACCGCCTGCTGAAGTCGCCCGACGGCTGGCGGCTGGCGCAGATGGCGCTGGTGGACAGCCATTCGCAGCGCATCGCGCAGGCGATCAGCCTGCTGTCGCAGCGCTACCAGGAGCCGCTGCGGGTCGAGGACATCGCCGATGCGGTGCACATGAGCGTCTCGTCGCTGCACCTGCACTTCAAGGCGGTGACCGCGATGAGCCCGCTGCAGTTCCAGAAGCAGCTTCGGCTGCAGGAGTCGCGGCGGATCATGATGAGCGAGCATGTCGATGCCGCGACCGCGGGCCACCGGGTGGGCTACGAGAGCCAATCCCAGTTCAACCGCGAGTACAGCCGCTTCTTCGGCATGCCGCCGGCGCGCGACGTGAAGCGCCTGCGCGAGCTTCAGCTCGGCGCCCGCACCAACAACTGAGACAACGCGCAAGCCGGCCGTTGCCAGGGCGCAGGCGACGGCCGGCTGCGCATTTCCGATCCCTGAATCCAGCGGCGCCGCGAGGCGTCCGCCGCGAGAGGCCGTCGCCCCTCGCGCGCGCTCCAACCGATTGACAGACGAGGTTCACATGAAGATTCATCTGGTTTTGAATGACAAGGTGATCGAGGCCACGCTGGCCGACAACGACACGGCACGCGAGTTCGCACTGATGCTGCCGATGACGATCACGATGCACGACATGTTCCGGCGCGAGAAATTCGGACCGCTGCCGCGGGCGATCTCGGGCCGGGGAACAAGCACGCAACACTACGAGGTGGGCGACATGGTCTGCTGGTCGCCCGGGCCCGATCTCACGATCTTCCACGGGCACGACGGGCAGACGATCAGCGGCGCGATCCAGGTGCTGGGCCGGATCGACGCGGGCATCGAGGCGTTTCGCGCGCCCGGCCCGATCGAGGTGCGGATCGAGATGGCCGACAAGAAGCCGCGCGACGACCGCAGTCCGCCGCGCGCGATTCAGGCGTGCGGCCGCGACGTCCGCGCGCCGGGGCGCATCACGGCGCCACGTAGTCCGACACCACCTTCCACTTGCCGTCCACGATCTGCGACAGGCGCGACTGGTCATTGCCCAGTCGCTTGGTCGCACTGAACGTCATCTTCGGACTGCCGAACATGTCGGGCTCGAAGGTGATGCCGTCCATCGCCTTGACGAAGCTGTCGGTGGTCAGGTTCGGGCCGGCCTTGTTCGCGGCCTGGATGAAGTCCTGGATGATCGAGTAGCCGTACACCGAGAACACCGTCGGGTCCTCGTTGAACTTGGTCTTGTACTTGTTGGCCCAGAAGCGGATGTTCTGCGCCTGCTCGTCGGTGTAGGGGTTCTGCACGGTCATGGTGGCATAGATGCCGTCCATGGGCTTGCCGCCGAGCTTGTGGATGAGGTCGGTGTAGGCCGCGCTCGATCCGAGGAAGGTCGGGTTGAAGCCGGTCTTGCGCGCCTCGCCCACGGTGCCGATGGTCTCGCGGATGATGGTGCCGAGCACGACGAGATCACAGCCCGCGGCCTTCATCTTCGCGACCTGCGAGGAGAAGTCGGTCGCGCCGCGCTTGTATGAAGTCTTCTCGGTCAGCTCCATGCCGGCGGCCTTGAGACCGGCTTCGGCGCCGCGCTGCACCTCGAGCCCGAACTCGTCGTCCTGGTAGATGGTGCAGACCTTCTTGGCGCCCTTGTCCTTGATCATCTTGGGCAGGGCGAGGCGGATCTGGTCGTAGTAGGTCGCCGCGAAGGAGTACTTCAGCTTGTGGAAGGGGTCGTACATCTCGCGCGCGGCGGTGATCGGGAAGAAGTTGATCACGTTCTTCTCGAACTGCACCGGCATGGCCGCCATGTTCTGGGCGGTTCCGATGTGGCCGGCCATGATGAAGATCTTGTCCTGGTTGACCAGCTTCTGCGCGGCGAGCACCGCCTTCTTGGGGTCGTAGCCCGAGTCCTCGACGTAGAGCTTGAGCTTGCGGCCCTGCACGCTGCCCTGCTCGTTGAGTTCGTCCACGGCAAGCTGCATGCCGTTGCGCGCCTGCTTGCCGAAGCCCGCGAGCGGACCGGAGAGGTCCTGGATCGTGCCGATCCGGATCTCGTCCTTGCTCACGCCCTGCTGCTGCGCGAAGGCTGCGCCGGAAGCCATCGCGAGGCCGGTGGCCGCGGCAATGGGGAAGAGAGTCTTCTTGATCTTCATACCGCTGTCTCCTGGTTGGCTGAAAAGGGGCTACGCGTACATCGCCTCGATGCGATCGGCGTACTTGGTCTGCACCAGCTTGCGCTTGAGCTTCATCGTGGGCGTGAGCTCTTCGTCTTCGGCGCTGAGCTGGGTTTCGAGGAGGAAGAACTTCTTGATCTGCTCGACCCGCGCGAACTTGGCGTTGACGCGGTCGATCTCGGACTGGATCAGGTCCTGCACTTCGCGCGAGCGCGTGAGGCTTTGGTAGTTGCTGAACGGCACGTCATGGTCCTGCGCGAATTTCTCGACGTTCTCCTGGTCGATCATGATGATCACCGTCAGGTAGGGCTTGGCATCGCCGATCACGACCGCATCGGTGATGTAGGGGCTGAACTTGAGTTCGTTCTCCAATTCGCTGGGTGTGACGTTCTTGCCGCCTGCCGTGATGATGATGTCCTTCATCCGGTCGGTAATGCGGAAATACCCGTCCTGGTCCACGGTGCCGACGTCACCGGTGTGCAGCCAGCCGTGCGCGTCGATGGTCTCCGCCGTTTTCTCTGGCAGGTTGAGGTAGCCCATGAAGACGTTCGGGCCGCGCACGAGGATCTCGCCGGTGGCCTCGTCGATGCGGACTTCGTTGTATTCGGCGGCCGGGCCGATCGCGCCGGGCTTGATGCGCGTCGCGGGCACGCCGGTGGCGGCGCCGCAGGATTCGGTCATGCCCCACACCTCCAGCATGGGCACCCCGAGCGCGAGATACCAGCGCACGAGGTCCGGCGAGATCGGCGCCGCGCCGGTGACGAGAAAGCGCGAGCGGTGGATGCCGATCATCTTGCGCACGTTGTCGAGCGCCAGCCAGCGCGCGATGCGGAACTTGAAGCGCAGCAGGCCGCCCACCGGCTGGCCCGCGAGCACGCGGTCGGCGATCGTGGTGCCGACGCCGATGCTCCATCGATAGGCCGCCTGCTGCAGCGGGCTGGCTTCCTTGAGGGCGATCATCACGCCGGAATAGAACTTCTCCCACACGCGCGGCACCGCGGTGAAGACGGTGGGCGCGATCTCTCGCACGTTCTCGGGCACGGTCTCGGGGTTCTCGACGAAGTTGAGGACCGATCCCGCGTAGAGCGCGAAGTACTCGCCGCCCATGCGTTCGGCGATGTGGCACAGCGGCAGGAAGCACATGCGCTCGTCGCGCTCGTCCTGCGCGACGAGGGTGTTGTAGCCGCGCGCGGTGTAGACGAGGCCGTGGTGGCTGTGCATCGCGCCCTTGGGCCTGCCGGTGGTGCCGGAGGTGTAGACCAGGATCGCGAGGTCGTCGGGCCGGCAGGCGGCGACGCGCTGCTCCAGCGCGTCGGGATGGGCCTTGTTGTAGTCGCGGCCGAGGGCGCGCAGGTCATCGAGGCTCATCACATCCGGGTCGTCGAGTTCCCGCAGGCCCTCCATGTCGAAGACGACGATCCTTCGCAGCAGCGGGAGGTCGGCGCGGACTTCGAGGGCCTTGTCGAGCTGCTCGTCGTCCTCGACAAAGAGGACGGTGGTGCGCGAGTCTTCGCAGAGGTAGTGCACCTGCGATGGCGCGTCGGTCGGGTAGATGCCGTTGGCGACCCCGCCGCAGCTGAGGACCGCGAGGTCGGCGAGGACCCATTCGATGACGGTGTTGGAGAGGATGGACGCGCATTCGCCGGCCGCGAAGCCGATGGCCATGAGGCCGCCGGCCACTTCGGCGACGGCACCGGCGGTCTGGCGCCAGGTCCAGCTCTTCCAGATGCCGAGCTCCTTCTGGCGCATCCACACCTTGTCGGCGCGCATGCGAGCCGCGTTCCAGAACATGGCGGGGATGGTTTCGCCCGGCACGACGATGTCCCTGCGCGGCTGGATGTGGCTCATGTCCCAGAGCCCGGGGGATGTGGCCGCCTTCGTGTTCATCGCTCGCTACCTCCAGGTCTTCTTTTTCTTCCACCGGCGTTCGCCGCGCACGCCGTCGTCCTTGAGGCCGAGGTAGAACTCCTTGATGTCTTCCTTCTCGCGCAGGCGCTCGCAGGTGTCTTCCATGACGATGCGGCCGTTTTCGAGCACATAGCCGTAGTCGGAGGCGTTGAGCGCCATGTTGGCGTTCTGTTCGACCAGCAGGATGGTGGTGCCGCGCTCGCGGTTGATGCGCACGACGATCTCGAAGATTTCCTTGGTGAGCTTGGGCGACAGGCCGAGGCTGGGTTCGTCGAGCAGGATGAGCTGCGGCGCCGCCATGATGGCGCGCGAGATGGCGAGCATCTGCTGCTGGCCGCCGGAAAGCAGCCCCGCATCCTGCGTCGCGCGTTCCTTGAGGATGGGGAAGTAGCCGAAGACGGTTTCGATGTCGCGCGCCACGCCGTCGCGATCCTTGCGGGTGTAGGCGCCCATCAGCAGGTTGTCGCGCACCGACAGCAGCGGGAACACTTCGCGGCCCTCGGGGACGTGGCTCAGACCCTGTTGGACGATGTACGCCGGGTCCTTGGCCGTGATGTTCTGGCCGCGGAACTCGATGCTGCCTTTTCGGGGGTCGATGATTCCGGAGATGGTCTTGAGGATCGTCGTCTTGCCTGCGCCGTTCGATCCCAGGACCGTCGCAATTTCTCCCTGGCGGACTTTCAGGCTGACGCCGCGGATGGCCTTGATGGGGCCGTAGGCGCTTTCCACGTTGAGGAGTTGGAGGACGGTGTCCGTCACCTTGTGGTCCTCCCTTGTTCGGGGTGGCATTGGCGGGGGGTGTGCCTTGGGCCGGCCGACGTCACCGGCCGCTTCGCGGCTGCCCTGCGCTGCTCACGGTACGCGGGGTCCGCGCGAAACTCGCTTCGCTCGAACACGCGCGGCCCTTTTTCCGCGTACCGCTGCGCTGCTCGGCGGTGCCTCAACGACCGGCCCAAGGCACACCCCCCGCCAATGCAGATGCGTTGGGGATGAACTGTTCGCCCCCATGCCTGCGCGGAGCACACGGGCTGCGAACGTTGGAGGCGCGCAAATCCGTCGCGCTTCGACCATGCCCGGCATGCGGAGCCCTGCGGGCGATCCCCTCTGCGCCGCCGGGCAGCGCAGCCTTTCGCGGACAAGGGCGCGCGCTTGTCCGAGCGAAGCGAGTTTGCGCGTGACCCCGCGAAAGGCGAGCGGCGCAGGGCAGCCCGAAGGGCCGGCGCAGTGGGGTCGCTCGCAGGGCTCCGCATGCCGGGCACGCTTCCAGGAGGTGCAGGCATCAAGCGGCCCTCCGCAAACTGCTCACGTCATCGACAGTCCCGAGGTACGCCTCGACAACCCGAGGATCCGACTGGACCTCACGCGGCGTCCCGGTAGACAAGGCCTCCCCCATGTTCATCGCCAGCACCCGGTCCGACACCTTGGACACCAGCGACATGTCGTGCTCCACCATCAGCACCGAGATGCCGAGTTCATGCTGGATGTCCTGGATCCAGAACGCCATGTCCGCCGTCTCTTCGACGTTGAGGCCCGACGAAGGCTCGTCGAGCAAGAGAAGCTTCGGCTCGGTGCACAGCGCCCGTGCGAGTTCGACCACCTTGCGCACGCCGTAGGGCAAGCCCGCCACCATCGAGTCGCGATGGTGCTGCAGGTCCAGGAGATCGATGACCCGCTCCGCCACCTCGCGCGCCTCGATTTCGGCACGTCGCGTGGCCTGGGTGAAGAACACCTCGCTCCAGAAGCCTGTCTTGCGATGCGTATGCCGCCCGATCAGCAGGTTGTGCAGCACCGTCGCATGCTCGAACAGCTCGATGTTCTGGAAGGTGCGCGCGATGCCCAGCGCCGCGATCTCGTGCGGTGCGCGCTGCGTGAGCGGCAACGGCGATCCCTCGCCATGCCACACGATCTCCCCCGTGGTCGGCGTGTAGATGCGACTGATGAGGTTGAACACGGTCGTCTTGCCCGCGCCGTTGGGCCCGATCAGCGTGAACACCTCGCCGCGCCGCACGTCGAAGCTGACCTTGTTGACCGCGAGCACGCCGCCGAAGCGCACGCTCAGGTCCTTCGCCGACAGAAGAATGTCCGACTCGCTCATCTCAGGCGATCCGATTTGGTGAAGGACTTCTGCCGCTTGAACAGGCCCCGGCGATAGAACGGGAAGAGCTGCAGCCAGGTGCGGATCTTCAGCCAGCGCCCATACAGCCCCAGCGGTTCGAACAGCACGAAGGCAATCAGCACGAGGCCATAGACCAGCCCCTGCAGCCCCGGCGCCTGACCGATCACCGGCGGCAGCCAGTCCTTGCCCAGCGCGATCAACTGCGGCATCGCGATCAGGAAGATCGCGCCGAGGAACGCGCCGTGCACCGAACCGAGCCCGCCGATCACCACCAGCAGCAGCAGATCGATGGATTGCAGGATGTTGAACTGGTCCGGCGAAATGAAGCTCAGCTTGTGCGCGTACAGCGCACCGCCCAGGCCCGCCAGCGCCGCCGAAATCGCGAAGGACAGCGTCTTGTAGCGCGCCAGGTGGATGCCCATGCTCTGCGCCGAGATCTCCGAATCGCGGATCGCCACGAAGGCGCGCCCGGTCGGCGAACGCAGCAGGTTGAGGATCGCGAGCGTGCACAGCACGGCGACGATCAGGCATACGAGGTAGAAGTTCTCGCTCGATCCCAACTCGGTGCCGAACAAGGTCGGCGACTTCACGTGCAGCCCCGAATTGCCGCCGGTGACCGATTCCCACCGCGCGAACACCTCTTCCACGATGAAGCCGAAGGCCAGCGTCGCAATGCCGAGGTAGATACCCTTCACCCGCAGTGCCGGCAGACCGACCACCACGCCCACCGCGGCCGACAGTGCGGCCGCCGCGACCAGCGCGAGCGGGAACGGCATGCCCATGTTCGCCAGCACCGCCTGCGTGTAGGCGCCCGTCCCCAGGAAGGCCGCATGGCCGATCGAGAACTGCCCCGTGAAGCCCGCAAGCAGCATCAGCCCCAGCCCGACGATGCCGTAGATCAGCACGAAGGTCAGCTGCGCGAGCCAGTATTCGGGCAGCACCCATGGTGCGGCGATCAGCGCCACGCCGAGGAGGCTGTACCAGAACACATGCCCGCCGTGCTTGGCGAGGCTGATGTCCTGCGCGTAGCTGGTCTTGAAGATGAAGCGCATCGGCTCAGACCTTCTTCCGGAGTTTTTCGCCGAAGAGCCCGTTGGGCTTCACCATCAGCATGACCAGCACCACGATGTAGGGCGCCGTGTCCTTGAAGCCATCGGGCAGGTAGAAGCCCGCGAGCGATTCGACGATGCCGATGACGAGCCCACCGACGATCGCGCCCGGCAGGCTGCCGAAGCCGCCCACCACCGCCGCCGGAAAGGCCTTGAGCCCGATGAAGCCCATGTTGGCGTGCACGAAGGTGATCGGCGCGAGCAGCATGCCGGCGATCGCCGCCACCGCCGCCGCGAGTCCCCACACCAGCCCGTTGAGCCGCTTCACCGGAATGCCCATGTAGTAGGCCGCGAGCTGGTTCTGCGACGAGGCCTGCATCGCGATGCCGAGCTTGCTGTAGCGGAACATCGCGAACAGCAGCCCGCACAGCACCGCGGTCGCGAGGATGATGGCCATCTGCTCGACGTTGAGCACCAGCTCGCCGAGCTTCCAGATCTCGTCCTTGTAGGGCACGGCCAGCGTGTGCGTCTCGGTGCCGATGGCCGGGATCATGGTGATCAGCCCGCGCGCGACGTAGCCGATGCCGATGGTCAGCATCACGATCGAGAACTGCGGCTGGCCGAGGATCGGCCGGATCACGACGAGCTCCAGCAGCACGCCGAAAGCCACCATCGCACCGATGGCGAGGAGCGCCGCGAGCCAGAACGGCAGCCCGAACAGCGACATGCCCGCGAATGCCGCGAACGCGCCGAGCATCATGAGTTCACCCTGCGCGAAGCTCACCGTCTCGGTGGCCTTGTAGATCAGCACGAAGCCCAGCGCGATCAGGCCGTAGATGCAGCCTTGGGCGATGCCTGAAAGCAAGAGCTGGAGGAGTTGCAAGGAGGGTCTCGTCCGGGTTTCGCGGTTTATAGCGGGGGGTTCGACACGCGGCGCAGAGGGTTGTCCCGCATTCGACGGCCGCGGCCGGCGCGCGTCACTGGTACAGCATGAGGCGCCTGGACCCGGCGAGGATGTCGCTGGGCCGCAGGCCGTAGACCTGCCGGATCGAGTGGCTGAAGTGGGTCGAATCGGGGTAGCCGGTGTCGAGCGCGATGTCGGTCAGCGTCGCGGTCTGCCGCACGTGGCGCAACAGGCTGCGTGCCCGCTTCCAGCCGCGCAAGGCGCGGAAGGTCACCCCGGTTTCCTGCTTGAACAGGTGCAGGAATCGCGAGAACGAGAGCCTGACTGCCGTCGCACACTCCTCGGCCGACATCTGCGCTGCCGGATCGGCGTTGATGCGGTCGACCACCGCGCGGATGCGCGCATCCATGGTGCGCGCGGCGAGCCGTTCGTCGAAGAAGAGCATGTCGAACGCGAAGCCCTCGAAGCTGCCGCTGCCGGAGGCGTCGAGCAGCCGGGCATGCGCGTCGCGCACACGCTGCACGAAGGCTGGCGCATCGACCGGGCCGCAGTGCTGCAGGTAAGGCGGCAGGCGCGAAGGGTCCACCGATTCGGCTTCGATGAGAAGGTTGAGCACCAGCCGGTGTTCGGTCCTGACTTGGTGCGGCACCTGCGACGGCACCACCAGCAGCTCGCCGCTTTGCCATGCGCCTCCGCCGATCCGGATCGAAAGCGACGCCCCGGTGGGCGAGACGTAGACGCCATGCCCGCCCATGGTGCGCTCGGCGGCATCGCCGAGAAGCCCGGCGTAGAACACGCGCTCCGGCGTGATCCACATGAGGCGCTCGCCGCGGGCATTGCTGCGTGGTGCAAGCGTCGACTGGGTACTGGCCAAGATGTCGCCCTCCGCGCGACCGATCGTAGCGGCGGGCGGGCTCGCGGCGTGCAACCGCGACGCGAGGGCTTTCCCTTAAACGGTCACCTCGCTGTCGCGAAGGTGACTCGAACGACGCTCTCTCAGGGCTTCAGCGCACGGCGCAGTTCGGCGGCGCAAAGGCCCACGGCCGTATTGGCTTCGTCGAGGATGCGCCCCATGGTGATGAAGCCGTGGATCTGGCGCTCGAAGCAGACGTAGCTCGCGCGGTTGCCGGCCTCGGTGAGCGCGCGGGCGTAGTCCAGCCCTTCGTCGCGCAGCGGGTCGTAGCCGGCGGTGATCACCAATGCCGGCGGCAGGCCCTCGAGGTTCTCGTGCAGGAGCGGGGAGGCGCGCCAGTCGTGGTCGTGCTTCGGGTCGTCGATGTAGTGGTCGTGGAAGTAGGTGATGCTGTCGCTGGTCAGCACGTAGCCCTGACCGTTGGTGGTGTGCGAGGCGTGGCCCCGGCGCATGTCTGTGGCGGGGTAGATCAAGAGCTGGAAGGAGATCGGCAGGTCGCCTGCGTCGCGCGCAGCGATCGCCACCACTGCGGCGAGGTTGCCACCGGCGCTGTCGCCGCCCACGGCGAGCCGGTTGGCGTCGACCTTGAGCGAGGCCGCCTGCTGGCGCACCCAGCGCGTGGCGGCGAGCACGTCGTGCACTGCGGCGGGGAAGCGATGCTCCGGCCCCATGCGGTAGTCGACGGCGACCACCGCACAGCCGGAGAGATTGGAAAGCTCGCGGCAGAGGGTGTCGTGCGTGTCCAGGTCGCCGATCGTCCAGCCGCCGCCGTGGTAGTACACGAGCACCGGCAGCAGCGCAGCCGCGTGCGAACCCAATGGACGGTAGTAACGCAGGGGGATCGGCCCGTGCGGGCCATCGGCGCTCAGGTCGCGCACCTCTGCCACCTCGCCCGGCTCCGGCTGCGCGAGGGCCCGGCGCTCGCGGTAGAACCTGCGGGCGTCGGTGTACGGCAGCGTGTGCGTCGGCGGAACGCCTTTCTCGATCAGCAGGTCGATGAAAGCCTTGGCTTGGGGATGCAGCATGCGTGGCTCCGGTTGGGATGGAATCAGATCAGGCTTGGCGAGGCTTGACGCGCGACGCTGCTTCCTTGGCGTTGCGGCGCGCGGTGTCGACATCGGCGGCGTGCGCAAGCGCCACGCCCATGCGGCGCTTGACGAAGCTCTCCGGCTTGCCGAAGAGCCGCACGTCGACGCCCGGCACCGCGAGCGCCTGCGCGACGCCGTCGAAGGCGATGCCCTTGGCATCCACGCCGCCGTAGATCACGGCGCTCGCGCCCGGGCTCTTGAGGCTGGTGTCCACCGGCAGGCCGAGGATCGCGCGGGCGTGCAGTTCGAATTCGTTCTGCCACTGGGTGGCCATGGTCACCATGCCGGTGTCGTGCGGGCGCGGGCTGACTTCGCTGAACCAGACCTGCTCGCCCTTCACGAACAGCTCGACGCCGAAGAGGCCCTGCCCGCCGAGGTCGGCCGTGACCTTGCGGGCGATGTCCTGCGCCTTCTGGAGCGCGACCGGGGACATGGGGTGCGGCTGCCAGCTTTCGACATAGTCGCCGCTGACCTGCACATGGCCGATCGGGTCGCAGAAATGCGTCTGCACCACGCCGCCGGCATCGAGGGCGCGCACGGTGAGCAGCGTGATCTCGTAGTCGAAGTCGATGAAGCCCTCGACGATCACGCGGCCGTGGCTCACGCGGCCGCCGGCCATGGCGTAGTCCCAGGCTTTCTGCACGTCCGCGGGGCCGTCGATCTTGCTCTGGCCCTTGCCGGAGCTGCTCATCACGGGCTTGACGATGCAGGGGTAGCCGATGCCGCCGTCGATCGCGGCCTGCAGCTCGGCCAGCGAATCGCAGAACTTGTAAGGGCTGGTCGGCACGCCGAGCGTCTCGGCGGCGAGGCGGCGGATGCCTTCGCGGTCCATCGTGAGGCGCGCGGCGCGGGCGGTGGGAATCACGCGCACCACACCGGCTTCCTCCAGCTGCTGGAGCATCGGCGTGGCGATCGCCTCGATCTCGGGCACGACGAGCTGGGGTTTCTCGGCCTCGATCAGCGCCTTGAGCTGGTCCGGGTCGCTCATCGTGATGGTCCGCGCGTGGTGCGCAACCTGCTGGCCGGGCGCGTTGTCGTAGCGGTCGACCGCGATGGTCTCCACGCCGAGGCGCTGGAGGGCGATGAGGACTTCCTTGCCGAGCTCGCCGGAGCCGAGGAGCATCACGCGGGTGGCGGAGGGGGAAAGGGGCGTGCCGAGGGTGGTCATGGTGCGGTTCCGTCGCTTGCAGGGAGAACGCGGCACTGTAAATCACCCCGGGCTGTCACACGCGGCAACGGGGACCGCCCGGGGCTGTTTCACAATCGATGCACGCGGCGCCGCCACAGTGATTTCGGCGTCCCTTCATTTTTCATCTCAAGGAAAGCTATCCCATGACCATTCAGACCGTCGGAATCATTGGTGCAGGAACGATGGGCAACGGCATCGCGCAGGCGTGCGCGGTGGCCGGTGTCAACGTCATCATGATCGATATCGCGCAGGCCGCCGTGGACAAGGGCATCGCCACCGTGGCGGGCAGCCTGGACCGGCTGATCAAGAAGGAAAAGCTCACCGAGGCCCAGAAGAGCGCTGCACTGGCGCTGATCAAGGGATCGACCAGCTACGACGCCCTGAAGAGCGCGCAGCTCGTCATCGAGGCGGCGACCGAGAACCACGAGCTCAAGCTCAAGATCCTCAAGCAGGTGGACGCCCTGCTGCCGCCCGAGGTCATCGTCGCGTCGAACACCTCGTCGATCTCGATCACCCAACTGGCCGCCGCGACCTCGCGCCCGGACCGCTTCATCGGCATGCACTTCTTCAACCCGGTGCCGATGATGGCGCTGGTGGAGATCATCCGCGGCTACCTCACCAGTGATGCGACGCACGACACGGTGAAGGCGCTGGCCGAGCGCCTGGGCAAGTCGCCGATCACGGTGAAGAACGCACCGGGCTTCGTGGTCAACCGCATCCTCGTGCCGATGATCAACGAGGCCTTCTTCGTGCTCGCCGAAGGGCTGGCCACGGCAGAGGACATCGACGCGGGCATGAAGCTCGGCTGCAACCAGCCGATCGGCCCGCTCGCGCTGGCGGACATGATCGGCCTCGATGTCTGTCTCGCGGTGATGGAGGTGTACCTGGAGCAATTCGGTGACTCGAAGTACCGCCCCTGCCCGCTGCTCAAGGAGATGGTGTCCGCCGGCCAGCTCGGCCGCAAGACGGGCCGCGGCGTGTATACGTACTGACCCCCTTTCCAGGGGGCGATACCGGCGGCCCGGCGGAGCCGGTTCCGCGGTATCCCTGGCATGGAGCTGCACACCTTTTGAAGAACCTGGAGACAAGCGAATGACCGCCACGCCAACCTCGCCGCCGCCCGAAGGCTGCATCGACACGCAGGTGCTCGACCATGTGCTCTTGATCGGCATCAACCGCCCCGCCAAGCGCAACGGCTGGACGCCGCCGATGTTCCGCCAGCTCGCGGAGGCCTACACGCAGCTCGACGACGATCCATCGCTGAGGGTGGGCGTGCTGCACGCCTTCGGCGACCACTTCACGGCGGGACTGGACCTGCCGGCGGTCGCCGAGTTCATGAAGCGCGGCGAGAAGGCCGTGCCGCAAGGGCTGGTCGAGCCGCACGACTTCGGCCTGCCGGGCTACCGCAGGCGCACCAAGCCGATGGTGGTGGCCGTCAAGGGCATCTGCTTCACGGTGGGCATCGAGCTGATGCTCGGCGCCGACATCGTGGTGGCCGCGGACAACTGCCGCTTCTCGCAGATGGAAGTGCAGCGCGGCATCATGGCCACCGGCGGCGCGACGCTGCGCATGGCCGAGCGCGCGGGGCTCGGCAACGCGATGCTGCATCTGCTGACGGCCGACGAGTTCGACACCGCCGAGGCATTTCGCCTCAACTTCGTGCAGAGAGTCGTCCCGGCAGGCAAGGAACTCGACGAAGCCCTGCGCATCGCGCAACGCATCGCGGCGCAGGCCCCGCTCGCGGTGGTCGCGACGCGACTCAACGTGATGAAGGCCATCGAGGAAGGGCCTCTTGCCGCGGTCGAGGATTTCATCCCCGTGCAACAGCATCTCGCGAACAGCGAGGACGCGGCCGAGGGCGTGCGGTCGTTCGTCGAACGGCGTCCGGCGCGCTTCAGCGGTCGTTGATCCGGTGCGGCCTTCGGGCTGCGCCTCAGCGAGCTTCCCGAACATCCGGCTACAAATTACATTGCACGCAATTAAATTGCTGACTACAATTCAGCCCATGCGCTCTTCGCCATCCGCTCTCCCCTCCGCCGACGAGATGCTGCGCCTGGACAACCAGTTGTGCTTCGCGGTCTATTCCGCCTCGCTGGCGATGACCAAGCTGTACAAGCCGCTGCTCGAGAAGCTCAATCTCACCTACCCGCAATACCTCGTGATGCTGGTGCTTTGGGAGCGCGACGGCCTCATGGTGTCGGAGCTCGGCGAAAAGCTCTCCCTCGATTCCGGCACGCTGACCCCGCTTCTGAAGCGGCTCGAAGCCAACGGCCTCGTGGCCCGAATTCGGGACGTGGCGGACGAGCGCCGCGTGCACGTCAACCTCACCGCCGCAGGCCGCAAGCTCAAGTCGCGCGCCGCCAGCGTTCCCGCCTGCCTCCTGGCGGCCTCGCAATGCTCGCTCGACGAGATCGCATCGCTCACGCAGCAGGTGCAGCAATTGCGCGACCGCATCAAGGCGGCGTAGCCCCCCGTTTTTTCCGCTCCACCCACCAACCTGAAGGAAGCATCATGGTCAAGAAACTCGACAAGGTCCTCTACACCGCGCAAGCCCACACCACCGGCGGCCGCGACGGCGGCGCCGGCAAGAGCAGCGACAGTGCGCTCGACGTCAAGCTCAACCCGCCCGGCTCCGGCAAGGCCGGCACCAACCCGGAACAGCTCTTCGCGGTCGGCTACTCGGCCTGCTTCATCGGCGCGATGAAGGCGGTGTCGCCCAAGATCAGTGTCAAGGTGCCGGAAGACGTGGCGGTCGACGCCAGCGTGTCGCTCGGCCCGATCGACGGCGGCGCGGCCTACGGCATCGCGGTCAAGCTCGCGATCACGCTGCCGGGCCTCGACGATGCGCAGAAGAAACTGCTGGTCGAAACCGCGCACCAGGTGTGCCCGTATTCCAACGCCACGCGCGGCAACGTCGAAGTCGAACTCGCGATCAACTGATCCGCGCCGGCGCTTCGCCAGAGCCCGCCAGGGGCGTCGCCTACGCGACGGCCCGGCGGGCTTTTTTCATGCAACCGACCCGGCACTGCGCTAAGGTGCTCCCCGCCCAAGGCAACAGGAGAACCTCGTGAGCACGACCCATTTCCTGGTCCGCAAGGACGACCTCTCTTCCACGCGCCTGCACGCCGCCGAGGACCAGCGTCTCGCCGATGGGCAGGTCCGCGTGCGCATCGACAGCTTCGCCCTCACCTCCAACAACATCACCTACGCGGCGTTCGGCGACTCGATGAGCTACTGGCAGTTCTTCCCGAGCGGCGAAGAAGGCTGGGGGGTCATTCCCGTATGGGGTTTCGCGACGGTGGTCGCATCGCTGCACCCCGGCGTCGCGGTCGGCGAGCGGCTGTACGGCTACTTCCCGATGGCCTCGGGCGCCGTGCTGACGCCCAGACGCCTCTCGCCCGGCCTGCTCTCCGAAGGCTCGGAGCACCGGGCGGCGCTGCCGGCGGTCTACAACCAGTACTTCCGCTGCAAGTCCGACCCGCTCTACACCGCCGACACCGAAGACGTGCAGTCGTTGCTGCGGCCGCTCTTCATCACGTCGTGGCTGATCGATGATTTTCTCGATGACAACGGTTTCTTCGGCGCACGGCCCGGCGCGGTGCTGCTGTCGAGCGCATCGAGCAAGACCGCGTACGGCACCGCGTTCCAGCTTGCGCAGCGCGAAGGTATCCAGGTCGTAGGACTCACTTCGGCCGCCAACAAGGACTTCTGCACGAGCCTGGGCTGCTACCACCGCGTGCTCGCCTACGCGGAACTCGACCAGATTCCCGCCGACACGCCCTGCATCTACGTGGATTTCGCGGGCAACGGCGAGTTGCGCCAGGCGATCCATACGCGCTTCTCGCAGCTCAGGCACAGCGCGGTGATCGGAGGCACGCACGTCGAGCAACTCGCGCCGAGCGGCAGCGCCAAGGCGCTTCCCGGCCCGCGCGCGACCTTCTTCTTCGCGCCGGCGCAGATCAAGAAGCGGGTCGGCGAATGGGGCGAAGATTCCTTCGGCCAGCGGCTGGGGCAGGCCTGGCGGGCCTTCACCGGCCGGGTCATGGACGCGAAGACGCCATGGCTGCGCGTGACGCATCACGAAGGCGACGTCGCGGCGCAAGCCGTCTATGCCGAAGTGCTGGCCGGCAAGGGCGACCCGCGAGTCGGACACATCGTGTCGCTTTCGAGGCAGCCCGCCACAAGCTAGCGACAATCGCCGCATGACCCAGTCTGCGGCACCCGCCAACGCCCATCCCTACGAAAGCCTCACGCCGGACGTGGTGCTCGACGCGCTGGCCGCGCTTGGCCTGCACGGCGACGGCCGGCTCACTGCGCTCAATTCCTACGAGAACCGCGTCTATCAGGTGTACCTGGAGGACCGCGTGCCGGTGGTCGTCAAGTTCTACCGGCCGGGCCGCTGGAGCGAAGCGGAGATTCTGGAAGAACACGGCTTCTCGATCGAACTCGCGGCGGCCGAAGTGCCGGCCGTTCCCCCGATGGCGATCGACGGGCGCACGCTGCACCATCACGGCGGCTTCGCCTTCAGCGTCAGCCCCTATCGCGGCGGGCGCGCGCCGGAGCTGGACGACTTCGAGGTGCTCGAATGGGTCGGACGCTTCCTCGCGCGCATTCACGCGGTGGGCGCGCAGAAGCCTTTCGTCGCACGCCCGGCGCTCGACCTGCAGACCTTCGGCATCGCGTCGCGCGACTGGCTCATCGGGCATCACATGGTGCCGCTCGACGTGCAGCGCGAATGGGAAGCGGCGTGCAACGAAGCCTTCGGGATGATCGCAGCCACGGCGCTCGGCGAAGGGGCCGGCGACGCCGATCCGGCACTGGCGAAGCTGCGCCTTCATGGCGACGTGCACCCGGGCAACATCCTTTGGACGCCCACCGACCGGCCCGAGGGCGGCCCGCACTTCGTCGACCTCGACGACGCGCGCACCGGCTTCGCGGTGCAGGACCTGTGGATGCTGCTGTCCGGTGATCGCGCGCAGCGCACGGGGCAATTGAGCGGGCTGCTCGACGGCTACGAGCAGTTCCGCGACTTCGACCGGCGCGAACTGGCGCTGATCGAGCCGCTGCGCACGCTGCGGCTCATCCACTACAGCGCATGGCTCGCGCGGCGCTGGGAAGACCCGATCTTCCCGATCAACTTCCCATGGTTCGGCAGCAGCGACTACTGGAAAGGGCAGATCCAGATGCTGCAGGACCAGTGCGAGGCGATGTCGGAAGATCCCCTCTACGCCTGACCTGCGGCGCTCAAGCCGCCGCGTCCGCCTGGCTCGGGGCGCGACTCAGGTCGTTGTTGGCCTCGACGATCTCGCGCAGCATGCGCATGAAAGCCTGCTGATCCTTCCGGGGCAGCGGCTCGAGCATGCGCTTCTGGGCCCGCAGCACGGCCGGCGCGACTTGGCCGAGCAGGGCCTGTCCTTCATCCGTGAGGCTCAGCAGCCGGACCCGCCGGTCGTCCGGCGAAGCGCTGCGCACCATCAGGCCGCGCGACTCCAGCCGGTCGATCACACCCGCCATCGTCGAGGTGTCGAGCCCGATCGAGCGCGCGAGCGAGCGCTGGTCCACTCCGGGCGTGCGTTGCACCGCGCGGAGGCTGGCGTACTGCACCGGCGTCACGCCGAAAGGCTCGGTTTCCTGCAGGAACACCGCGACGGCGATCTGTTGCAGCCGGCGAATGAAGTGGCCGGGAAGGTCCTGGAGGTCGATGTCCGCTGAATCGGTCGGGGTCATGGGGTGAGGGATCAGGGTTAACCCTTGATTGATCAAAACGCATTCTATCCCTACACTAATCATCAGCACACTGATAATCAGTGCATCAACCTCAGTTTTCCCCTCACACTTCAATCGGAGCAGACGCATGCAGTTCTATCGCGATGGATACCGCCCCGGCGATCCGGATATCCGCCCCGCCGCCCCTCGGGCGCTCGCCCGCACGGCGGAGCTTCCCGCCGAGGTCGATGTGCTGATCGTCGGCACGGGCCCCGCAGGCACGGTGCTCGGCGCCCAGTTGTCGGTGTTTCCGGACATCGAGACCCGCATCGTGGAGCGCCGCGCAGGGCCGCTGGAGGTGGGCCATGCCGATGGCGTCGCGTCCCGCACGGTCGAGACCTTCCAGACCTTCGGGCTCGCCGATGCGCTGATGCGCGAGGCGTTCTGGATCAACGAGGTGCGGTTCTGGGGTCCTTCAGAGCAGGACCGCTCGAAGATCGTTCGCACCGGATGGGTGCCGGACGCCCCCGAGGGCTTGAGCGAGTTCCCGCACGTCATCGTGAACCAGGCGCGCATGCAGGAGTACCTGCAGGACTACATGGCCAAGTCGCCGAGCCGGCTCACCACCAACTACGGCATCGAGTGCGTCGCCCTCGAGGTCGGCGAAGGCGAGCACCCCGTGACAGTCACGCTGCGGCACGTGAGCGGCGCCGACGAGGGCAAGGAGTTCACGGTGCGCGCCAAGTACGTCGTCGGCTGCGACGGCGCACGCAGCAATGTGCGCCGCGCGATCGGGCGGGAACTGCACGGCGATGCCGCCAACCACGCATGGGGCGTGATGGACGTGCTCGCGAACACCGACTTTCCCGACTGGCGCACCAAGAACGTGATCCAGTCCGCGGGCAAGGGCAGCCTGCTGATGATTCCGCGCGAAGGCGGCACCATGGTGCGTCTGTATGTCGATCTCGGCGAGGTGCCCGCGGGCGATTCGGATATCCGCAAGACCACGGTGGAGCAGATGACGGCGATCGCCAACGGGATCCTGCACCCGTACTCCGTCGACGTGAAGTCGGTCGCGTGGTCGTCGGTGTATGAGGTGGGGCAGCGGGTGACGGACCGGTTCGATGACGTGCCCGTCGGCGATGCCAGCGGTCGCCTGCCGCGCGTGTTCATCGCCGGCGACGCCTGCCACACGCACTCGGCGAAGGCCGGTCAGGGCATGAACGTGTCGATCCAGGACACCTTCAACCTGGGCTGGAAGCTCGCCGCGGTGCTCGAAGGCCGATCGCCGGCGTCGCTGCTGCACAGCTACTCGGCCGAGCGGCAGTCGGTCGCTCAGGACCTGATCGATTTCGACCGGCACTGGTCGGCCTTCATCGCGCAGCCCACGGTCGATCCGGCACATCCCGAACGCGGCGGCGTGACTTCCGAGCAGATGAAGGCGGAGTACGGGCGGCAGCTGCGCTACGTTGCCGGCCAGGCGACGAGGTACAAGCCGTCGCTGCTGACCGGGAACGACACCTACCAGCATCTGGCGACGGGCTTCGAGATCGGCACGCGCTTCCACTCGTCGCCCGTGATCCGCGTCGCCGACGGCAGGCGGCTGCATCTCGGCCACGTCCACGCCGCCGATGGGCGCTGGCGTCTCTACGCCTTCGGCGACACCGGCGAAGGCCTGCGCGACTTCGCGCGCTGGCTCAGCGAATCGCCCGCTTCGCCGGCGCTGCGATTCGCCCCTGCGGGCGCGGACCTCGACGCGATCGTCGACGTGCACGGCATCTTCCGCAGCGGCCACCACGACGTCGACATCGGCACGGTGCCCGCGATCCTGCGTCCCTGCTCGGGGCCGCTGGGACTGCAGGATTGGGAAAAGGTGTGGGCGATCGACCCGCGCGACGACATCTTCAGCGCCCGCGGGATCTCCAGCGCCGGCGCGATCGTGGTGGTGCGGCCCGACCAGTACGTCGCGCACGTGCTGCCGCTGTCCGCGCGCAATGAACTGAGCGACTTCTTCGCCGCGTTCCTTCTCGAGCCCGCGCGGCGTTGAGCCGCGATGGTCGCCGGTGGCGACAAGGCGGGCGACGGCGGCAGGCTGATCGGCCGCTTTCTCGCTCGCATTCACGCGGTCGGCACCCGGAAGCCGTTCGCCGCGCGGCCGTCGCTCGATGTGCAGCGCGAATGGGAAGTTGCCTGCGGAACGAGGCCTTCGTCATGATCGCGGCCACCGCGCGGGGCGACCGGCCTGACGACGGACGCCGCCCCATCGCTCGCCCAACTCCGCCTGCACGGCGACGTTCATCGGGCAACACCCTCTGAGCGCCGACCGGCGCGCGCTCGCGCTGATCGAGCCGCTGTGCACGCTGCGGCTCATCCACTACTTGATCGGAGTCGCCTTTTCAATCTGTGTCGGGTGGACCTTCTTCGCAAAGAGCAAGCGGGCGCCAAAGCTGTATGTCGCACACATGGCTTTCGCCTGCACGCTGTATGTCCTCGAGGATCAGCTCGCACAGCACTTGCATCACCTGATCGCACCAATCTTCGACAGTCACGACAAGCTGCCGTCATTGAATTCGATTCTGTTGTTGGAAGCCGGTCTTTGGACGTGGTACTTCCAGGCCGCGAAGCGAGTGAAGAACACGTTCACTCGATGAGCGTGGCGGTGACCGCGAACATAAAGCGCACCAGTGCCATGGCCGGGTTCTGCCGTCGTCACGAATCGAGCGCCCTCTCGACCATGAACTCGTCCTTCTGCTCGACCAAGACTGCAGCAAGCGTGGCTGCCTGAATCAGGTCCGATGCTGGCTGGTTCATTTGCGGCGTTGCCGGACCGTGCATGCCCGCTTCTCGCCGACCGAGAAAAGTCGACGCTTCCCTCGGCCTATCCGGCACAGTGCGAGGCGATGGCGGCGGTGCATCTTGACGCCCGAAGAGATTCAACCGGCACGCCCCGCCTGCACCGTACGCAGGAAGGCCTGGACCACGGCGTTCTCGGGCCCGTCGCGCCACACGCCATAGGACTCGGACTGCGCAACCGGCTCCTCCAGCGGCCGGAAGGCCACGCCGCGCAGCGCCGAATGGCGCATCGCGTTCGGCACCAGGGCAACCCCCATGCCCTGGGACACCAGCGACACCACGGACAGCCAGTGGCGCACTTCATGACGCACCTCCGGCCGGAAGCCGGCATCCGCGCAGATGGCCAGGATCCGCTCGTGGTAGTCCGGCGACACGTTGCGTGAGAAGAGCACGAACGGCTCGTCGCGCAGGCTCGCTGCGGGCACGGTGCGCCGCCGCGCCAGGCGATGCCCCACGGGCAGGCACACGACGAACGACTCCGACATCAGCAGCACGTGCCGCAGTTCCGCCGGCATCCGGCTCGTGTGGACGAAGCCGAAGTCCAGACGGTCATGCAGCAGTTCGGCGATCTGTTCGCCCGAATTGAGCTCGGACAACGTGACGCGCACCGCCGGGTGCTTCGCCTGGAACTTGCGCAGCGCCTGGGGCAGCCCGCGATAGAGCATCGCCCCCACGAAGCCGATGCGCAGGCGTCCCGCCGACCCTTGCGACACGTCGCGTGCCTCGAGCGCCGCCTCCTCGGCCTGCCGCAACAGCGCGCGGGCCGAAGCCAGCAGCGCATGGCCCGCCGGCGTCAGGCGCACTTCCTTGCTGTTGCGATCGAACAGGCGCGCGCCGACCGATTCCTCCAACTGCCGGATGGCGACGCTCAGCGGGGGCTGCGAGATCGAGAGCCGGCGCGCGGCGCGGCCGAAATGCAGTTCCTCGGCCAGCACGACGAAGTAGCGCAGGTGTCGCAGTTCCATGCGGCGCAGTCTCCCACGATAGGCAAACCGGATCAATCAAGACCTATTCGATATTGGACAAGAATCGTCGCACGCTCGAACATCCGCCCACCAAGGAGACGAGCCATGTCCAGCACCACAGCGATGACCGGCCCAGCCGGAGCGAACGCCACCCACCCCGTGCCCGACCGCCACGGGCAGAACCTCTTCACGAGCGACACCGAGCTGCACCAGCTCATCGCGCTGTATCTGCCGGCGGACTTGGCGCGACACATGCAGCCGCATTTCGAGCGGCTCGGCGCGCTGGCCGGCGGCCCGCTCGACGATCTGGCGCAGACGGCCGACCGCAACCCGCCGACGCTCAAGCTGCGCACCCGCACCGGCATCGACGAGCAGAAGGTCGTCAAGCATCCGGCCTACGTCGAGATGGAACGCCTCGCGCTGAGCGAATTCGGCCTCGCGGCGATCTCGCACCGCGAAGAGACGCTGGGCTGGAAAGGCAGGATGCCACCGCTGGTCAAGTACGTGCTGACCTATCTCTTCGTGCAGGCCGAGTTCGGCCTGTGCTGCCCGGTCTCGATGACCGATTCGCTCACCCGCACGCTCAAGAAGTTCGGCAGCCCCGAACTGGTCGAGCGCTTCATCGGCCGGCTCACCTCGCTGGACTTCGACACGCTCGCGCAGGGCGCGATGTTCATGACCGAACAGGCTGCCGGTTCCGACATCGCCGCCACGGTCACCCGTGCGTGGCAGGACGAAGCGGGCCAGTGGCGCCTTTCCGGCGACAAGTGGTTCTGCTCCAACCCCGACGCCGACTTCGCGATGGTGCTGGCGCGCGCGGATGGCGCGGCCGCCGGCATGAAGGGCGTGTCGCTCTTCCTGCTCCCGCGTCAGCTCGATGACGGCAGCGCCAATCACTACCGCATCGTCCGCCTCAAGGACAAGCTGGGCACGCGCTCGATGGCGAGCGGCGAGATCCGCCTCGAAGGCGCGGTGGCCTATCTGGTCGGCGAGGCGGGGCGCGGCTTCCAGCAGATGGCCGACATGGTCAACAACTCACGCCTGTCGAACGGCGTGCGCGCCGCGGGCCTGATGCGCCGCGCAGTCGCCGAAGCCGAATACATCGCGAGCGAACGCCGCGCCTTCGGCAAGCGCCTGGCCGACATGCCGCTGATGCAGCGCCAGCTCACCAAGCTGCGCCTGCCGGCCGAGCAGGCGCGCACGATGGTGTTCCAGACGGCGCTGGCGCTCGCGCGCTCGGACGGCGGCGACAAGAGCGCCTATTCGCTGCTGCGCATCCTCACGCCGCTCATCAAGTTTCGCGCCTGCCGCGACGCGCGCAAGGTCACCGGCGATGCGATGGAAGTGCGCGGCGGCTGCGGCTACATCGAGGAATGGTCCGATCCGCGGCTCGTGCGCGACGCGCACCTGGGCTCGATCTGGGAAGGCACGAGCAACATCGTCGCGCTCGACGTGCTGCGCGCGATCAAGCGCGAGGATTCGCTGACCGCGCTGCAGGCGCACTTCGGCAAGCTGCTGGACGAAGCCACGGTCGCCCCGGCCTTTGCAGACGCCCTTCGCGATGCACTGGCGCGCGCAGCCGCACTGGCCGCGACCGCCATGCAGGAAGGCGGCGACGTGATCGCGCGCCAGGCGGCGTCCGCCCTCTATCACACCTGCAGTGCGATCGCGATGGCCTGGGAAGGCTCGCGCACCGGTTCCCCTCAGCGCGTCGAGTGGGCGCAGCTCGTATTGCTGCACCGCGTGCTGCCGCGCGATCCGCTCACGCCCGACGCAGTGCCGGCCGACTGGTCCGCCAAGGCGGCACCCGCGCTCGCGACTGCCTGAACCGCGCCTTTCACGATCACGACACGGAGACATAGATGAAAAGATTCCTCGCACCCCTTCTCGTTGCCTGCGCCTCGGCGCTGCCCATGGTGCCGGCGGCTCACGCCGAGAGCTTCCCCGACAAGCCACTGATGCTGGTCGTCCCCTTCCCGCCGGGCGGCCCCACCGACGCGATGGCGCGCACGCTCGCCGCCGAGATCAAGGAGCACATCGGCCAGACCATGATCGTGGAGAACCGCGGCGGCGCCGGCGGCAACATCGGCAGCGAGTTCGTCGCGCGCGCGCCGGCCGACGGGTATGTGCTGCTGTTCGGCACCTCGGGGCCGCTCGCGATCAATTCGAGCCTCTACCGCAAGATCAACTATGACCCGGTCAAGAGCTTCGCGCCGGTGATCCAGGTCGGCCACCTGCCGAACATCCTGGTCGTGAATCCGTCCGTGCCGGCCAAGAACGTCCAGGAACTGATCGCCTACGCCAAGAGCCATCCGGGCAAGCTGAGCTACGCCTCGTCGGGCAACGGCGCGTCGTCGCACCTGGCGGGCGTGCTGTTCAACTCGATGGCCGGCGTGGACCTGCAGCATATTCCGTACAAGGGCACCGGCCCGGCGCTGAACGACCTGCTCGGTGGCCAGGTGAGCATGAGCTTCACCGACGTGCTGACCGCGATGCCCTACCTCAAGGCCGGCAAGCTGCGCGCGCTGGGCGTCACCACCGCCGAACGTTCGCAGGCGCTGCCCGACGTGCCCACGCTCGCCGAGCAGGGCCTGAAGGGCTACGACGTGAGTGTGTTCTTCGGCATCGTCGCGCCTGCCGGCACCCCGACGGATCGCGTGAAGAAGCTCAACGAAGCCTTCGCGAAGGTGCTCGCAACGCCGAAGGTGAAGCAGCAGTTCGCGAGCCAGGGCCTCGAACCGGCACCGTCGACCTCGCCGGAGGCGCTTGCCAGGTTCATCCCCGCGCAGATGAGCATGTGGGCAACGGTGGTCAAGCAATCGGGCGCACAGCTCGACTGAAGCCGGCCAAGGAGCAGACCCCATGACCATCAACGCCCCCTCCACCGGCGCCCTCGCGGGCGTCCGCGTGCTCGACATCTCGCGCATCCTCGGCGGCCCGTACTGCGGGCAGATCCTCGGCGATCACGGCGCCGACGTGCTCAAGGTCGAGCCGCCGCAAGGCGACGACACCCGTACCTGGGGGCCGCCCTTCCGCGACGGCGTGGCCTCCTACTACCACGGGCTCAACCGCAACAAGCGCATCCAGCACCTGGACCTCGGCACGCCCGAGGGGCGCGAGGTGCTGCTGGCCCTGGTCGCCGAAGCCGACGTGCTGATCGAGAACTTCAAGACCGGCACGATGGAGCGCTGGGGCATCGGCTACGAAACCTTGTCGAAGCGCTTCCCGCGCCTCGTCTGGTGCCGCGTCTCGGGCTTCGGAGCGGATGGCCCGCTCGGTGCGCTGCCCGGCTACGACGCGGCGGTTCAGGCGATGACCGGCATCATGAGCATCAACGGGGAAGCGGACGGTGGCCCGCTGCGCGTGGGCCTGCCGGTGGTGGACATGGTGACCGGCCTCAACGCGGTGATCGGCGTGCTGCTCGCGCTCAACGAACGCCAGCGCAGCGGTCGCGGCCAGTTCGTGGAAGCGGCGCTGTACGACAGCGGCCTTTCACTGCTGCACCCGCATGCGGCGAACTGGTTCATGGACGGGACCGAGCCGAAGCGCACCGGCAATGCGCATCCGAACATCTATCCCTACGACGCGCTCAAGACGCGCACCGATCCGATCTTCGTCGCGGTCGGCAACGACCGGCAGTTCGCGAGCTTCTGCGCGTGCATCGGGCAGCAGGCGCTGTCGGAAGACCCGCGCTACGCCACGGCCGGCCAACGATCGGTGAACCGCGACGGGCTCAAGCAGCAGCTCGAAGCCGCGCTGGCCGGCTTCGACGGACGCACGCTGGTCGACACGCTGATGGCCGCCGGCGTTCCCGCCGCGCCGGTGCTGCCGGTGGATGCGGCACTCACGCATCCGCACACGGCGCATCGCGGCATGGTGGTGGAACTCGAAGGCGGTTACCGCGGCATCGGCTCGCCGGTCAAGCTCAGCCGCACGCCGGCGACCTACCGGCATGCGCCGCTGACGAAGGGCGATCGGTTCCTCGACGAGTAAGGCGTCGAGCCCGCTGCCCACGGGCTCAGGTGTCAACCATCTCGCGGTAGGCGTGCCAACTCGCGTGTGCGAGCCAAGGGAAGATCACGACGAGCCCGAGCATGAACGTCGCGAAGCCCAAGGTCGTCAGGGTTGCGATCAACGCCGCCCACAGCAGCATGGCGACCGGATTGCGGCCGCAGCAGCGCAGGCTGGTGAGCGCCGCGGTGATCACGTCCAGGGGGCGGTCCATCAGCGACGGCACGCTCACGACCCCGAGCGCGAAGACGAGCGCGGCCACCGTAGCGCCCACCGCGAAGAAGGCAAGCACCAGGCTGGCCGGCTGGCCCGACAGGAGCAGCGCCGGCGGCAGGTTCGGCACCTGCTGCACCTGCTCGGTGAAGAGCAATGCGAAGACGATCGCCGCCAAGCGCTCCCAGGCCAGGTACGCCAGCGCGAGCATCAGACCGAACAGCGCAATCGAATCGGCGTTGCCGCGCCACGCGCGAAAGGCCTGTGGGGTGTCAGGCGCGGCGGACTGCGCCCGCTGGCGCGACAGCGCATACAGAGGCATCGCGATGAACGGAGCCACGAGCAGGAATCCGCCGAGCAGCGCCGGCGCGAGATAAGTGGCGTGCCAGGTCACAGTCATCAGGATCAGCCCGATGACCGCCACCACCGCACCGATGCCGAAGCTCGCGGCGGGACGGAACCCCAGATCCCGCGCCCCCATCCACAGCCAGGCGAAGGGCCGCAGCACGCTGACGCGGCGCACCGCGGGCGCCTCCAGAAAGGATTGACTGTCGAGCGGATGTTCCATCGCGCACACTCCTTCGCCGTGCCCCGGCGCGATGTCCAGCATAGTCAGTCCGCATCGCCGATGTTTGACGCCCATCAAGTACTGCGTCCTTTCCGAGGACCCTGCTTCAGGCGGAGATAATGTGCGGCCAGGTGCCGACGTGATCGCGATGCGCTGCCTGCGACCACCTCACCTCTCCTGGAATGTCCCCCGCGAACAAGGCGCCCCCAGCCCCGGACCTGAGCACCGGCATCGGGCTCGTCCTCCTGACCACGTGCATGTTCGCCGGCAGCGATGCGACGATCAAATACCTCGGCGGATCGATTCCCGTGCTGGTGCTGCTGTGGGTGCGCTACATGTTCCAGACCGCCACGATGGCCGGATGGCATTTGCTGCGGGGCGGCCCCATGAAGATCCGCAGCCGGGTTCCCGCGCTGCAGTGCCTTCGCGGCGCCTTGCTGCTGTGCAACTCGGCGGCTTCCTTCTACGGTGTTCAAGCTCTTCCGCTGGCCGAGTTCACAGCGCTGATGCTGCTCGCCCCCGTGGCGACCACCGTGCTGAGCGCGCTCGTGCTCAAGGAGTCCGTCTCGCCCGCGCGATGGGCGATGGTCGCGCTCGGCGTCGCCGGCATGCTGGCGGTCGTGAGGCCGACGGGCGCAGGCGCCCTGGGCTGGAGTGCGCTGCTGCCCATCTCCAGCGCGCTCTGCTACGCGGCGTTCCAACTGGTGACGCGCCGCATCGCCAGCGCGGACGATCTGGTCGTCACGAACTTTCTGTCGGCGCTGCTCGTGACATCGGTGCTCGGCGCGGTGCTGTGGGCACTTCCGCTCGATCTCGCGCCGACGCTTCGACTCGCGAGCGGCAAGCAGTGGGCCCTGTTGCTCTTGATGGGCACGTTCGCCACCGCGGGCCATGTCTGCATGGCGGGCGCCGTGAGGGTGGCACCGCTGTCGGTGCTGATGCCCTTCGCCTACGCGCAGATCGTCTTCGCGACGGCGATCGGTTGGCTGCTGTTCGCCCACGCGCCGGACATCTGGGCGGTCGCCGGCATTTGCCTCATCGGGCTGGGCGGCATCGGGACCGTGTGGCTGAACGGACGACCGTCGTGATCCCACCATAGCCCGCGTCCGGATGATCGGGTAAGTTTTGCAGACGCCTGGCCCGACGTGACGGGCACCCCGCTTGGATCATCGAGTCTCCTTCAACGACATTGAAAGAGGCCATCATGCAAAGCGCTCCTTCTGCAAGCCAGTACGCCAAGGTCATCGAGAACTCCAGGCGCGTCCGCTGGGACATCGACAAGGACGTCATCCGCAACCGGCGATTCGATCTCGAGAAGACCTTCCTGCCGGCCGGCCTGTCGCTGGTCGACGAGCTGGATTTCATGGCGCCCGGCGATCGCCGCCTGCTCAGCCAGGTGCAGGGCCGGAGTTATGCCTACATCTTCGGCCTCGTGGAACGCTTCATCGGCGCCAAGATGCTCGAGGTGAGCCGGCAGCACGCACTGGGCGACCAGACCGCCCTCGAAGCGCTGGTCCGCATGACCGACGAGGAACTGAAGCACCAGCAACTGTTCCGGCGCATGGAATCGATGATGGCCGAGGACATGCCGGCGGGGTACATGGCCACCGCCGACCCCGACGCGGTCGCCGCGGCCGTGCTCAGCAAAAGCACCTGGTCGGTGCTCGCGCTGACGCTGGACATCGAGCTCTTCACGCAGGCCCACTATCGCGCGAGCATCGAACCGGAGGATGACCTCTGCGCGCTGTGGAAGGACGTCTTCCTGGCCCACTGGAAGGAAGAGTCGCAGCACGCGATGCTGGACGAGCTGGAGTTCCTGCGCGAGGACGCGCACCTCACCGCCGCCGAGCGCGATGCCGCCGTCGGCGACCTGATCGACCTGGTCGTGGCGGTGGACGGCATCCTCACCGCGCAGGCAAGCGCCGATGCGAGCTACTTCGCATCGATCGCGGGCACGCGCTACGACGATGCGCAGCGCGCGGCCATCGCGGAGGGGATCCTGAAGGCCTATCGCTGGCAGTACATCGTGTCGGGCGTGACGGCGCCGCGCTTTCAGAAGATCCTGTTCGGCGTGCTGGACGACAGCCAGGCCGCCCGGGTGACGGACGCATTGCAGCCGCTGCTCCATGCGATGCCCGCGCCGACGTCCGGCATGACTCGCCACTAGCGCACCGCAACTTTCGCCAGGGTCCCGAAAGGAGGACGACATGCTGCCGGAACTGATGCTGCTGGGTTTCGCGGCCTGGACCCTGCTTCTTCTGCTCACCACGGTGGGCGCCTACAGGTTGAGCCGGGTCTTCCTGGGCCGGGCCGGTATGAGCGAGTTCCCGGCCGACCGTGTCGAAGGGCAGGACTGGTACCGGCGCGCGATGCGCGCCCATGCCAACTGCCTCGAGAACCTGCCGGTGTTCGCGGTGCTGGTCTATGCGTTGCGCGCCTTCTCGATCTCCGAGCCCGCGGTGGACGCACTGTGCGTGCTCATCCTGGCGGCGCGGATCCCCCAGTCGCTGGTCCATGTCTGCTTCGAGCAGACGGATCGTGTCGTGTCGGTGCGCTTTGCGTTGTTCTTCGTCCAGTTCGCGTGCTTTTTCGGGGTGATCGCGCTGATCGTGTTGCATCGCTGAGGTCGTGCTGACTCCTGAGCCCGTGTTCACGACGCCAGGAGGCCGGAGGCATGCCGAACTCGCGCTTGAACGCACGGCTGAAGGCAGTGTCGGTTTCATAGCCGACCTCCAGCGCGATGTGCATCATGCTCAGGGCACTGCGCCGCAGCAGGTTCGACGCGAGCGCCATGCGCCACTTGACGAGGTACTGGATCGGAGGCTGCCCCACGTAGTGGGTGAACTTCTCGGCGAGAACCGATCGCGAGGTTCCGACGTCATGGGCCAGGCTTTCGAGCGTCCACGGATGCGCCGGCTTCTCGTGCATGAGGGCGAGGCTTCTGCTGACCACACGATCGCGCAAGCCGGCGAACCAGCCGGTGTGGCCCTCCTGCATCTGGGAGATGTAGCGGCGCAGTGTCTCGACCACCAGCACTTCGGACAGCTTGGCCAGCACGCCTTCGCCGCCGGGCTCCGTGGCCGCCGCCTCCGCCACCGCATAGACAAAGGAACGCTCCACCCAGTCGGTGCTTTCGTTCCGCCTCAGGCTGACCGTCAGCACCCGCGGCAGCGTCGCGAGAATCGGCTCGCACAGCACCGGATCGCACGACAGGTAGCCGCAGATGATTCGCGTGGGCGCGCCCCCGCCGCCGAGCTGCAGTTCCTCGGGCCTTTCGCGCAACAGGCCGTGCACGTCGAGCATCGGCATGGGCCCGTTCGATATGGACGACGCCATCGTGTGCGCATCGCCGTGGGGAAGAAGAATGATGTCGCCGGCCTGCAGGTGAAGCGGCGGCAAGCCGTCCAGCGTCACGGTGCACGAGCCGTCCACGAACAGGTGATAGAAGAGCAGGCGCTCGGACCCGGCGTTGACCTGTCTGGCCACCGTGTCGGCCTCCGGGGAGGCCAGGCACCACGGCGCGGTGAACCGGGCCTTGAAGAAGATCGCGCTGTTGAATTGCAGGACCTTCAGGACCTCTGACAAGGCATCCATATCGCCTCCTCAGGAGAGCCGACCGAACGCTTTCGGCGCCGGCCGGCATGCCGCACCGCCTCAGGCCAGCAGTGCGTTCACTCGCTTCACATAGGCCGCCGGATCGGCCGGCAAGCCGCCTTCGGCGAGCAGTGCCTGATCGAACAGGATGTTCGCCAGATCGTCGAAGTGCGCCGAGCTTTCCAGCTTCTTCACGAGCGGGTGCTCGGCGTTGACTTCCAGCACCGGCTTCACTTCGGGCGCCGGCTGGCCCGCCTGCTTGAGCATGCGCGCGAGCTGCGTACTCATGCCGCCGTCCTGCACCACCAGGCAGGCCGGTGAATCGACGAGACGCGTGGTCACGCGCACGTCCTCGGCCTTGTCCTTGAGCGCTTCCTTGAGGCGCTCCAGCACCGGCCTGAAGGATTCGGCGGCTTCCTCGGCCGCCTTCTTCTCGGCCTCGTCCTGCAGCTTGCCCAGGTCGACCGCGCCCTTGGCCACGCTCTGCAACTGCGTGCCGTCGAACTCGGTGAGATAGTTGAGCGCCCATTCGTCGACACGGTCCGTCATCAGCAGCACCTCGATGCCCTTCTTCCTGAAGATTTCGAGCTGCGGGCTGTTCTTGGCGGCCGCCAGCGAGTCGGCGGTGATGTAGTAGATGGCGTCCTGGCCTTCCTTCATGCGCGACTTGTAGTCGGCCAGGCTCACGCTCACGGTGTCGCTGGTGGTCGATGCAAAGCGCAGCAGCTTCGCGATGCGGTCGCGGTTGACGAAGTCCTCGCCCAGGCCTTCCTTGAGCACCGCGCCGAACTCGGCGTAGAACTTCGCGTACTTGCCCGATTCGTCCCCGAACTCCGCGGCGGCTTCGGCGGCGGGCGTGGGCTGCGCGTTCTTGTCGACAACATCGGTCACCCCCTCGGTCGGCTCGGGCGAGGGCACGGATTCACCCGAACCCACGTCGATCTTGCCTTCGCCGCTTTCGCTGCCGGTCTTCTGTTTCTTCGCGAGGTCTTCCAGCATGCCGAGCACGCGCTTGGTGCTGCCTTCGCGGATCGCCTTCACGTCGCGGCTTTCCTGCAGCAGCTCGCGGCTCACGTTGAGCGGCAGGTCGGCCGAATCGATCACGCCCTTGACGAAGCGCAGGTAGCTCGGGAGCAGCGATTCGGCGTCGTCCATGATGAAGACACGCTTGACGTAGAGCTTCACGCCCGCGTGTTTGTCGCGGTTCCAGAGGTCCATCGGCGCCTTGGCCGGGATGTAGAGCAGCTGCGTGTACTCGGTGTTGCCTTCGACGCGGTTGTGGCTCCATGCGAGCGGCGCGTCGTAGTCGTGGCTGATGTTCTTGTAGAACTCGACATACTGCTCTTCGGTGATGTCCTTCTTCGCGCGGCTCCAGAGTGCGTTCGCCTGGTTGACGGTTTCCCACTCGCCGGTCTTGACCATCGAGCCGCCCTTGCTGTCCTCGCCCTCCTTCCATTCCTCTTTCTCCATGAGGATGGGCAGCGAGATGTGGTCGGAGTACTTGCCGATCACCGACTTGAGCTTCCACGCGTTCAGGTATTCGTTCGCGTCGTCGCGCAGGTGCAGCGTGACGCTGGTGCCGCGCTGCGGGCGATCGATGGTATCGACTTCGAAGTCCCCGGCGCCAGCGCTCACCCAGCGCACGCCTTCTGCCGCCGGCAGGCCCGCGCGGCGCGATTCCACGGTGATCCTGTCGGCCACGATGAAGCCCGAATAGAAGCCCACGCCGAACTGGCCGATGAGCTGCGCATCGGCCTTCTGGTCGCCCGAGAGCTTGCTCATGAACTCGCGCGTGCCGCTCTTGGCGATCGTGCCGAGGTTGTCGATGGCTTCCTGCTGGCTGAGGCCGATGCCGTTGTCGGCGATGGTGATGGTCTTGGCAGCGGGGTCGAAGGACACGCGCACTTCGAGGTTGGGTTGGTCCTCGTAGAGCGCCGGCTGGTCGATGGCTTCGAAGCGCAGCTTGTCGCACGCATCCGACGCGTTCGAGATCAGCTCGCGGAGAAAGATTTCCTTGTTCGAGTAGAGCGAATGCGTGACGAGGTGCAGCAGTTGTGCGACTTCGGCCTGGAAGGGGAGTTTGGTCTTGGAAATGGTCATGACACGTTGTCAGTCGGGAGTGAACACATCGCCGGTGGCGAAGTGAGAACTTTACTGGACGCTCTCGGCGCAACCAACCGCGACCGGATTCACGATCGCAGCGGGGCGCCGGCAGGAAGTGTTGCAAAAACTTACACGCCCCGCGGCTTCGGGGCGCGAAGCCCCTACCTCGGCTGCGATTCCACTTCCCGCGTCCAGCGGTCGATCAGCCGCTTGCGCTCGGCCGCGCTGCCGTACTTCTCGAAGTCGTACTTGATGAGCCGCACGTCGCTCATCGACGGAATGCGCGGGTCCGGCTTGAAAGTCTTGTTGGCCGGCGATTGCAGGCTGCCGGCCTTCGCGCCGATCGACTGCCCGGCCGGGCTCATCAGCCAGTCGTAGTAGCGGATCGCGTTGGCCTTGTTGCGCGCGCCCTTCACCAGCGCGATGCCGCCGATCTCGTAGCCGGTGCCTTCGCAGGGTGCGACGGACTTGACCGGGTACTTGTCGTAGCGCCAGCGGTCGAAGCCGAAGATGAAGCTGATGCCGATGGCGACCTCGCCCTTGGCGACGTTGGGCGCCTGCGCCTGGCCGCTGCGGGTATAGGCGGTGGTGTTGCGGTGCAGCTTCTTGAGGTAGTCGAAGGCCTGCTCCTCGCCCATGAGCTGCACGAGGCCGGCCACGATCGTGTAGCCGGTGCCGCTGGTCGCGGGGTGCGACATCTCGACTTCGCCCTTGTATTCGGGCTTGATGAGGTCGGCCCAGCAGCGGGGCTCGGGCAGCTTCTTCTTCTTGAGCACGTCGGTGTTGAAGCCGAAGCCCATCGCGCTCGTGTAGAAGCCGCCGACCATGTTCTGCGACATCGCGTACTGGCGCACCGACCAGTCGTAGAGGTCATTGATGTAGGCCGGCCGGTAGGGATCGAGCAGGCCCTGTTCGGCCGCCTGCAGGAAGGGGTCGCCGGTGCCGCCCCACCAGATGTCGGTCTTGGGGTTGGCCGCTTCGGCGCGAAGCTGCGCGCCGATCTCGCCGGTGCCCTTGTGGGCCTGCAGCACGCGGATGCCGGTGGCGCGCGTGAACTCGGCGGCCGCGGCCTCGCACCAGCTGGCGTCGGTGCTGCACAGCGCGTTGACCGTGCCCTGCGCATCGGCGCCTGTTGCCGCCAGCAGGCCGAGCAATGTGCCGGCGGCAGCAAGGATTCTTCTGGAAGCGAGAACGTACATGGGCCATCCCGGGTTTCACGAGGAAACCGCAGGATAGCGTCACGCGCCGCGCGCGAAATCAGGGTCAGTGCGGTGCGCCGCCGGTGATGCCGGCCATGCCGGTGGACTGGCCGATCGCCTCCGTCTGCATCGGATGCGACGCCTCGACCGCACCCCTGTACACCTCGGCTCGCGAGAGCTGGCCCGGCAGCGGTGCGCTGGTCGATTGGCCGATCGACTCGGTCCCGGTCGGACGGGCCGCGGCCATGGCGCCGGCGTCCACCTCCGGCATCGACGCCGTGTTGCCCGTCTGCATCGGGCGGTAGTCGGAGCCGTCGGATGAGGTCTGCGACTGCGCGCTTGCGCCGAACGAAGCGAAAGCGGCCAGGGTCGCGAAGGTTCCGAGTACCAGAACCTTGAGGGAAGCATGCATGTGGGTCTCCTGAAGTTGCCCCTGCCACTCTAGGCAGGCAATCTGAGACCGGCATGAGCGAAAAATGAGCTCAGGATGAGGCCGGCAGGTACACGCGCGCCAGCAGCCCCGGCCCGTCGGCGCGGTTCGCCAGCACGATGCGCAATCCGTTGCGCAAGGCCGCGGTGCGCGCGATCGCCAGCCCCAGTCCGCTGCCCCCGGCGGGCGCGCCGGTGATGCGGAAGAAGCGATCGAACACGCGGTCGAGCTGCTCCGGAGGGATGCCGGGACCATCGTCCAGCACATCGACCACCGGATGCCCATCGATCATGTGCAGCCGCACGTCCACGACGCCGCCTTCGGGCGCGTAGCGCACCGCGTTGTCGATGAGGTTGTCGAACACGCTGCGCAGCTCCGACGGCGGCGCCGACACCAGGGGCGCGACCCGGCCTTCGAAGCCGACGTCGATGTTTCGCTGGTCCGCCAGCACCATGAGCTGGCCCACGCTGTCGCGCAGCAGCGCAGCCACGTCGACCGGCCCACGTGCAACCGGCGGCGGGCCTTCCTGCCGCGACAGGCGCAGCAGCTGCTCGATGAGATGCTGGGCGCGCTCGACGCCGCCTTCGAGCTGTGCGAAGCGCTCGGCCGCATCGCCGGCCGGCACGTGACCGCGCAGGTTCTCGATCTGCAGCCGGATCGCCGCCATGGGCGTGCGCAACTCGTGCGCGGCGTCCTGCATGAAGCGGCGCTGCGTCGACAAGGCGCTGCGCAAACGGCCGAGCACGCTGTTGAAGGCACCGACGAGCGGCGCGATCTCCTCGGGCACGCGTGCGGTCGCGACTTCGGCCGTGTCGCCCACCTGCTGAGCCGCCACGTCGCGCGCGACCACGCGCAGCGAGCGCGAAGCCGCGGCGACGATGAACAGCAGCAGCAGCAGCGTCACCGGCAGCATCAGGAAGATCGGCAGGCTCTCCAGCAAGGCGCGGCGCACGATGCGGTTGCGGCGGAAGCCATCGTTCTGCACCACCTGCACGCGGGGCATGTCGGCAAGCGCCCCGGGCTCGGCGGTGAAGACTCGCCAGGCATCCTCGTTTCGCGGCCCGGTGCGCAGATCGCTGAACCCTGCATCGGACTGAAGCGGAATCGCGAGATCCGGCCAGGACGTGCCCAGCAGCGTGCGCCCGTCGCCGCTCCAGACCTGCACGACGAAGGTGCCGCGGCGAAGCACGTCGTCGCTCGTCACCGGCTGCAGTGGCGGCGCGCGATGATGCGTCGCGCGCGACTCGGCCACCAGCCGCATCTGGTCGTCCATGAAGCTGTTGACCAGCCGCCCGTAGGCGCCGTATGAAAACCACACCGTCGCGGCGATCGCCACCACGTACAGCGCCACCAGCCACAGCAGCAGCCGGCTGCGCAGCGAACGGAGCCTGAAGCTAGGCAACACGCGGTGCTTTTCTCACGCCGGCGCGACGCGCCAGCCGAGGCCGCGCACGTTGCGGATCGCCTCGGCGCCGAGCTTGCGCCGCATGCCGTGGATCAGCACGTCGATCGCGTTGCTCGTGACTTCCTCGCCCCAGCCGTAGATGCGGTCCTCCAGTTGCTCGCGCGACAGGATCGCGCCGGGGCGCTCCAGCAGCGCGTGAAGGAGTGCGAACTCGCGCGCGGTGAGCACCTCGCGCACCCCGTTGACGATCACGTCGCGCGTGGTCAGGTCGAGCTGCAGCGTGGCCGTGCCGATCACGGAATGCGCCGCGCCATCGCGCCGCCGCACCACGGCGCGCATGCGTGCCAGCAGCTCGCGCAACTCGAAGGGCTTGAGCAGGTAGTCGTCTGCGCCGAGGTCGAGGGTCTCGATGCGGTCGTCGAGGCCGTCGCGCGCGGTGAGCACCAGCACCGGCGTCGCGTCGCCGCGCTTGCGGGCGCGACGCAGCACCTCGGTGCCGTCGATCCTGGGCAGGCCCATGTCGAGCAGCACGCAGGTGTAGCCGCCATCGGCCAGCGCGCTGTGGGCCAATGCGCCATCGCGCACCCAATCGACCGACCAGCCGGCGTTGTCGAGCGCATGAACGAGGCTGCGGCCGATCATTTCGTCGTCTTCCACCAGCAGTGCGCGCACGGGGTCTCCTCGTGACGGGAACAGAGTCCCCGGGAGGCTACGCCCGTTTTCTTAGCCTTGCATGAGTGCGTTGGCGGGCGGAGATGGCACTTGGTCAGCTTCTGCTGGGATTGGGTCCAGAACATGGGGGTGTCTGTCCACACACCGCTTCAGGAGCACATCGGGATGAAGTTCCAACTCAAGGCTTTACTGGTCGGCGCCGCCCTGCTGGCCGCGCTGGGCGCCCAGGCACAACAGCTCCCGGCCGATGCGCCCGCCGGCACCACGGTGCAGTGCAAGGACGGAAGCTACGCCGCGCCCGACACGAAGTCCGGCGCCTGCCGAGGCCACAAGGGCATCAAGACCTGGTACGGCAGGGCCGACGCCAAGGCCGGCACGGCTGCGGCGGCACCGGCAGCAGCAGCACCGGCGGGCGCCCCTGCCGCCGCGCCTGCGACACCCGCAGCCAAGGCGCCCGCAGCCTCAGACCCGTCGAAGATGGCCGCGGCACCCGGCGGCGGCGCCGGCAAGGTCTGGGCCAACGACGAGACCAAGGTCTACCACTGCATGGGCGACCGCTACTACGGCAAGACCAAGAAGGGCGAATACATGACCGAAGCCGACGCCAAGGCCAAGGGCATGCACGCCTCGCACAACAAAGCATGTAGCTGAGTTCACCCCCAGCCTCGCCCACTGCGTGTGGCTCGGACACCCCCCTCCGGGGGCAACCCCGGCGGCCCGGCAAAGCCGGTTCCGCGGGGTTCCTGGCCTGAGCTAGAAGCGCTCGCCGGGGGCGAGGTAGCGCCATTGGCCGACCGGGAGGTTGCCGAGCACCACATTCCCGATACGGATGCGCTTCAGGCCGACGACCTTGAGCCCCACCAGTTCGCACATGCGGCGGATCTGCCGCTTCTTGCCTTCGGTCAGCACGAAGCGCAGCTGCTCCGGGTTCTGCCAGTCGACCTTGGCCGGCTTCAGCGCCTGGCCGTCGAGGCTCAGGCCGTGTCGCAGCTTCGCGAGTTGTTCGCGCGGGAAGGCGGCCTGCGAGTTCTGCGCCACCGGGCCGTAGGAGACTCGCACGAGGTATTCCTTCTCCATCGACGAGTCTTCGCCGATGAGCTGCCGCGCCACGCGTCCATCCTGGGTCAGCACCAGCAGCCCCACGGAGTCGATGTCGAGCCGGCCGGCCGGGGCGAGCCCCTTGAGCTGCTGCGGAGAAAAGCGGTTCCGGCTCTGGTCCTCGCGCCAGTGCGTGCGTGAATTGATCAGCACCACCGCCGGATCGTGGCCATCCTCGGCCTGCCCGCTCACATAGCCGACGGGCTTGTTCAGCAGAATCGTCACCTGCTGCTGCTGCTGGCTCTGCGCCTTGCGGTCGACCTCGATGCGGTCGGCGGGCATGACCTTGACGCCCATCTCCGCCACCTGCCCGTTGACCTTGACCCAGCCGTTGGCGATCCAGTCGTCCGCCTCCCGGCGCGAGCACAGGCCCAGTTCGGCCATGCGTTTGTTGAGGCGGGAAGGTGCGGCGGTGTCGGACATGGGGATCGGCGGGCTCGGATTGCGGCGATTTTCCGACATCCACGCGCGGATGTTCCAATCGCAGCTTCCTCGCCGCTGCGCCGCCCCGATGAACATCGTCGTCCTCACTTCGCTCGCCATGCTGGCCTTCGCGGGCAACTCGCTGCTGTGCCGGATTGCGCTGCAGCACACCGGCATCGATGCCGCCACCTTCACGTCGGTGCGGCTGGTGTCCGGCGCGCTGGTGCTCTGGGCGATCGCGTCGCGACAGTCGGCCCCGGGGCCGCGGCGGCTCGCGGGCGGATGGCTTTCGGCGCTGGCCCTCTTCGCCTATGCCGAGGCGTTTTCCTTTGCGTACATCAGCCTGCCGGCAGGCACCGGCGCGCTGCTGCTGTTCGCGGCGGTGCAGATCAGCATGCTCGGGTGGGGCCTGTCGAAGGGCGAGAAGTTCTCGCGCTGGCAGGTGATCGGCTTCGTGCTGGCGGTGGGCGGGCTGGTCTTCCTGCTGCTGCCGGGGATCGCGTCGCCGCCGCTGCAAGGCGCGCTGCTGATGATCGTGGCGGGGATCGCGTGGGCCGTGTATTCGCTGCGTGCCAAGGGGGCAGGCGACCCGACGCAGGTGACCGCCGGCAACTTCGCGCGATCCGCGCCGATGGCGTTGATCGTCAGCGCCGCGATGCTGTCGTCGATGCGCTGGAGCCCCGCCGGCGTCGCCTACGCGGTCGCGTCGGGCGCGCTCACTTCGGGGCTCGGCTACGTGATCTGGTATGCGGCGCTGCGTGAGCTCAAGGTGACCAGCGCCGCCACGGTACAGCTCAGCGTGCCGGTGATCGCGGCCTTCGGCGGCGTGGCCTTCCTGGGCGAATCCGCCAGCCTGCGATTGCTGGTCGCTTCGGTGCTCGTGCTCGGCGGCGTGGCGATCGTGCTGCTGGTGCGCACCCGTCAGGCCACCAGCCGATAGCCGACCGCCGTCTCGGTCAGCAGATGGCGCGGCTGCGCCGGATCGGCTTCCAGCTTCTGGCGCAGGTGGCCCATGTAGATGCGCAGGTAGTGGCTCTGCTCGCCATGCGACGGCCCCCACACTTCGCGCAGGAGCTGCCGCTGGGTGAGCACACGCCCCGCATTGGCGACCAGCACGGACAGCAGCCGGTATTCGGTGGGCGTGAGATGCACGTCCGCGCCCCCGCGCCGCACGAGCCGCGCGGCGCGATCGACCTCGACGTCGCCGAAACGGAACACCGGCTCGGGCTCCTCGCCGCCGGCTGCGGCGCGCGGCCTGCGCAGGTTCGCGCGCACGCGTGCAAGCAGCTCGCCGGTACCGAAGGGCTTGGTGAGGTAGTCGTCGGCGCCGGCATCGAGCGCGGCGATCTTGTCGGCTTCGTCGCTGCGGGCCGAGAGCACGATGATCGGCACGCCCGACCAGCCGCGCACATCTCGGATGAGGTTCACGCCATCGCCATCGGGCAGTCCGAGATCGAGCACCAGCAGGTCGGGCTGGCGCGTGCCGGCCGCGGCCAGCCCGTCGCGCAAGGTGCCGGCCTCGTGCACCTGCCAGCCTTCGGCCTCCAGCGCGCCGCGCACGAAGCGGCGGATCTGCGGCTCGTCCTCGATGATGATGGCAGTGGGATTGGGCATGGCTTCAGTTCTTGGCGGGGTCAACAGCCCAGGGCACCCGTGGAACCGGCTTCGACGGGCCGCCGGGTGCGCTCCCTCGAGGGGGAGGCGGCTACGCGAAGTGAGCAAGCAACGGGGGTGGGTCTCGTCTTGGCAGGGTCACCGTGAATTCTGCACCGCCCCCTTCCGCATTCGCCGCCGCGATCCGGCCGCCGTGCGCACTCACCACCGCCTTGCAGATCGCGAGCCCGAGCCCGACACCCGGCGTCGCGGACTCGGCCTTGCCACGCGTGAACTTGTCGAACAGCGTCTGCTCGCGGCCCTTCAGCGAGGCAGGCAGGCCCGGCCCGTGGTCGCGCACGCCGAGCACGAGCGAACCTTCGGGCGCGCGCGCGGTGACGACCACCGGCGGCGCACCGTACTTCGCCGCGTTCTCCAGCAGGTTGACCAGCACGCGCTCGATCAGCACCGCATCGAATTCCACGAGTGGCAGGTCCGGCGGCAGATCGGTCTGCACCGCACCGTTGCCGAGCGCCGGCCGCGCGGCGCGGATGGCGGAACCGACCACTTCTTCGACCGACTGCCAGTCGCGCCGCAGGTGGACCGCACCGCCGGCGATGCCGCTTTCGAGCCGCGCCATGTCCAGCAGGTTGCTGACCAGCGCATGGAGCTGGTGCGCCTGCGAGACGATTGCGCGCGCGGCCTCGCGCTGTTCGCCGCCCTCGGGCAGCGTCTGCAGCGATTCGGCGAGCGCGATCAGTGCGGTGAGCGGCGTCCGGACGTCGTGCGAAATCGCGCCGAGCAGCGCATTGCGAAGCCGCTCCGACTCGATCTCGACCACCGCCTGCTGCGCCACGTCGACGTAGTGCACCCGCTCCAGCGCGATCGCGATCTGCCGCGCGAGCGTGTCGAGCTGCTGTGCCTGCTCGGGGATCAGCAGCCAGCGCGGCTGCGCCGGTTCGAGTGCGAGCACGCCGCGCACACGCATCGGCGCCTTCAGCGGCACGTAGTGCCACGGCTGCGCCGCCAAAGTGGCGGTGGCGAGGCCGGCCGGTTGCCCATGGCGGAAGGCCCAGTCGGCCACGCTGGCGTCGAAGCCGGGCGCAGCATCCTGCGGGATCACGAGCCGGTCGTTCGCATCGGTCAGCAGCACCCGGGCGCGGCCGCCGAAATGCCCCTGGACCGCGGCCGCGCCGAGCTCCGCGACCTGCGTGCTCTCGAGCGCCGCCGACAGCTCGCGCGTGAGCTCGAAGAGCGACTGCGCGCGCCGCTCGCGGCTCGCCGAAACGCTGGCCGCAAAGCGCAGCCCCGCGGTGAGCTGTCCCACCAGCAGGCCGACCGCGAGCATCACCGCGAAAGTCAGCAGGTACTGGATATCGCCCACCGCGAACGACAGGCGCGGCGGGACGAAGAAGAAATCGAATGCCGCGACGTTGAGCAGCGCCGACAGCGCCGCGGGACCGCGGCCGAAGCGCATCGCGACCCCCACCACGCCGAGCAGGAACAGCATCACGATGTTCGCGAGTTCCAGCACGCCCACGAGCGGCACCGCCAGCAAGGTGACCGCGACGCTGATCGCGGCGGCCCACGCGTAGGCGGGCCAGCGCGCGCGGGGGCGGTCCTCCATCGCCGCCCCGGAGCGCCGCGCAGCCACCGGCCCGCTCGACAGCCGGCGCGAACTCTCGGCCCGCGCGACTTCGACGATGTCGAGCCCCGGCGCTTCGCGTGCGAGCCGGTGTGCGAGCGAAGGCGCAGGCCACCAGCGCGCCCAGCCCGTCGCCGGCGTCGCGCGGCCGACGACGAGCGTCGCGCAGTTCAGCCGCTGCGCCTGCGCGGCGAGCGCAGCGGCGATGTCCTCGCCGGTCAGCACCGCGGTCTCCGCGCCGAGGCCTTCCGCGAGCTTGAGCACCGCGAGGATGCGGTCGCGCCGGGCCGCATCGAGCCGCTGCAGGCGCGGCGTTTCGACGTAGGCCGCATGCCAGCGCACGTTGAGCTGGCCGGCCAGTCGCGCCGCGGTGCGCACCGTCTGCGCCGCGCCTTCGTCCGGGCCGACGCAGGCCAGGATCGCGCCCGACGTGTTCCAGGCCGGCGGACCCGCATCGCCGAGCGGGCCGGACTGTTCGACGCGCCAGTTGCGCACGTCGTCTTCCACATGCTCGGCGGTGCGGCGCAGCGCGATCTCGCGCAAGGCGATGAGGTTGCCCTTGCGGAAGAAGTTCTGCGCCGCGCGCTCGGCCTGGTGCGGCACATAGACCTTGCCGGCCGCGAGCCGCGCGGTCAGTTCGTCGGGCGTGACGTCGACCAGCACCACCTCGTCGGCATCGTCGAGCACCGAGTCGGGCACCGTCTCGTGCACGCGCACGCCGGTGATCGCGCCGACCGTGCCGTTGAGGCTTTCAAGATGCTGGACGTTGAGGGCCGACCATATGTCGATGCCGGCGGCGAGCAGTTCCTCCACGTCCTGCCAGCGCTTGGCGTGGCGCGAACCGGGCGCGTTGGTGTGCGCGAGTTCGTCGACCAGCAACACGGCGGGCTTGCGGGCGAGCGCGGCGTCGAGGTCCAACTCGGCGAGCGTGCGGCCCCGATGGCTCACGCCGCGCAGCGGCAGCACGTCGAGCCCCGCGAGCAGCGCCGCCGTCTCGCTGCGGCCATGGGTCTCGACGACGCCGACCATCACGTCGCGGCCGGCCGCGCGCTCGCGCTGCGCCGCGCTCAGCATCGCCCATGTCTTGCCGACCCCCGCGCTGGCGCCGAAGTAGATGCGCAGCCGCCCCCGCCGCGCCCGTGCCTCGTCCGCGCGCCATTGCGCGAGCAGGACGTCGGGGTCGGGGCGGGCGTCGTCGTTCATCGGGTCGGGCGGCGCAGGTTACCCCATGGATCAGGGGGCCGGTTGGGCATCGAGCGCGAGATTGAGCGCCAGCACGTTCACGCGCGCTTCGCCGAACAGGCCGAACAGCGGCCGCTCGGTGCGCGCATCGACCATCGCCAGTACCTGCTCCACCGGCAGGTTGCGGGCACGTGCGATGCGAGGCGCCTGATAGCGCGCGGCGGCCGGGCTGATGTCCGGATCGAGACCGCTCGCCGATGCGGTGACGAGGTCGATCGGCACCGGCACGGTATTGCCCGGATCGGCCGCCCGCAGCGCTTCGATCCGCGCCTTGACCGCATCGGCCAGCGCCGGATTGAGCGGCCCCTGGTTGGCACCGGTGGACGCGGCGCCGTTATAGGGCATCGGCGCGGTGGCCGAAGGACGGCCCCAGAAGTGCCTCGGGTCGGTGAAGTTCTGGCCGATCAGCGTCGACCCGACCGGCCTGCCGTCGCGGATGATGAGGCTGCCGGCCGCCTGCTCGGGAAACGCGGTGCGCGCCACGCCGGTCACGGCGAAGGGGTAGACGATGCCCGTGATCGCGCTGAGAAGCACGAAGAGCACGATGGCGGGACGAAGGGTGTCTTTCATGGAGATGTCCTCAGACCAGACCGATGGCCACCAATAGCCAGTCGATCAGCTTGATGCCGATGAAGGGAACGAGCAGGCCGCCGAGTCCGTAGATCGCGAGGTTGCGCCGCAGCAGCGACGCCGCGCCCACCGGCCGATAACGCACGCCTTTCAACGCCAGCGGGATCAGGAACACGATCACCACCGCGTTGAAGATCACCGCCGACAGGATCGCCGACGACGGGCTCGCGAGCCGCATCACGTTGAGCGCACCCAGCTGCGGATAGGTCGAGATGAAGATCGCCGGGATGATCGCGAAGTACTTCGCCACGTCGTTCGCGATCGAGAAGGTGGTGAGCGAGCCGCGCGTCATCAGGAGCGCCTTGCCGGTCTCGACCACTTCCAGCAGCTTGGTCGGGTTGGAGTCGAGGTCGACCATGTTGCCGGCCTCTTTCGCTGCCTGCGTGCCGCTGCCCATCGCGACGGCGACGTCGGCCTGGGCGAGAGCGGGCGCGTCGTTGGTCCCGTCGCCGGTCATCGCGACGAGGCGGCCATCGGCCTGGTAGCGGCGGATCAGCGCGAGCTTGTCTTCCGGCGTGGCTTCGGCCAGGAAGTCGTCGACGCCGGCCTCGGCCGCGATCGCGGCGGCGGTGAGCTTGTTGTCGCCGGTGATCATCACCGTCTTGATGCCCATGCGGCGCAGCTCATTGAAGCGTTCGCGGATGCCGGTCTTCACGATGTCCTTGAGCTCGACCACGCCGAGCACACGCTCGCCCTCGGCCACCGCGAGCGGCGTGCTGCCGCGACGCGCGACCGCATCGGACGCATTCGCGAGCGCGGCGGGCATCGTGCCGCCGAGCGCTTCGACATGGCGTCGCACCGCATCCACCGCGCCCTTGCGCAGCACGATCGGATGCGCGTCGAGGCTGTTCGAGGCCGCCGGGAGATCGACGCCGCTCATGCGCGTCTGCGCCGTGAAGGGCACGACATGCACGCTTTCGACCGGCGCATCGGCGGTGCCGCCGCGCCGCGCGAGTTCGACGATGCTGCGGCCCTCGGGCGTTTCGTCCGCCAGCGATGCCAGCAGCGCGGCGCGCGCGAGGCGCTCCTGCGACACGCCAGGCGCGGCGATGAAGGCGCTGGCCTGCCGGCTGCCGTGCGTGATGGTGCCGGTCTTGTCCAGCAGCAGCACGTCGACGTCGCCGGCCGCCTCGACCGCGCGGCCCGAAGTGGCGATCACGTTGGCCTGCATCATGCGGCTCATGCCGGCCACGCCGACCGCCGAGAGCAGCCCGCCGATGGTGGTCGGGATCAGGCACACCAGCAGCGCGACCAGCGCCGTGAGCGACACCACCGTGCCCGCGCCCGCCGCGCCGACGCTGAACACCGAGTACGGCAGCAGCGTCGCGGTGACGACCAGAAACACCATCGTGAGCGCCACCAGCAGGATCGTCAGCGCGATCTCGTTCGGCGTCTTCTGGCGCTTGGCGGCCTCGACCATGCCGATCATGCGGTCGAGGAAGGATTCGCCCGGGTTCACCGAGATGCGCACCACCAGCCAGTCCGACAAGACGCGCGTGCCGCCGGTGACGGCCGAGAAGTCGCCACCCGACTCGCGCACCACCGGTGCGGATTCGCCGGTGATCGCGCTCTCGTCGACCGAGGCCACGCCTTCGATCACTTCGCCGTCGAGCGGGATCACGTCGTGCGTCTCGACCAGCACCACGTCGCCGCGATGCAGGTCGGTCGACTTCACCGGCAACCACTTGCCGCCGTGGAAGGGCTCGGCCATCTTCTTGGCCCAGGTGTCCTTGCGCAGGCCGCGCAGCGAAGCCGCCTGCGCCTTGCTGCGGCCTTCGGCCAGCGCTTCGGCGAAGTTGGCGAAGAGCACGGTGAACCACAGCCAGACCGAGATCGCGAGCACGAAGGCCGGCGGCATGCCGGTGTCGCCGGGGAAGCTCAGCGAATGCACCCACAGCACCGTCGTGAGGATGCTGCCGATGTAGACGATGAACATCACCGGATTGCGCCACTGCACGCGCGGGCTCAGCTTGGTGACGGCGGCCCGGAGCGCCGGCTTGGCGAGTTGGGCATCGAACAAAGACAAGGAGGTTTTCGTATGCATATCGGTACCTTTCCAGGAACACCGCGGAACCGGCTTTGCCGGGCCGCTGGTGTTGCCCCCTGCAAGGGGGTTGGCGGAGCGACACGAAGTGCGCGCAGCCTGGGGGTGGGTCCTATCTATTTCCAGAGCATCAGGTGCTCGACGACCGGACCCAATGCAAGGGCCGGCACGTAGTTGAGCAGGCCCACCAGCAGCACGGTGCCGATCAGCAACGCCACGAACAGCGGCCCGTGCGTGGGCATGGTCCCGGCGGTGGCGGGGATGCGCTTCTTGGCCGCGAGCGCACCCGCGATCGCGAGCACCGGCACGATCACGCCGAAGCGCCCGAACCACATCGCCACCGCGAGCAGGCCGTTGTAGAAGGGCGTGTTGGCCGACAGTCCCGCGAAGGCGCTGCCGTTGTTGTTGGCCGCCGAGGTGAGCGCGTAAAGGATCTCGGAAAAGCCATGCGCCCCCGGATTGGCGATGCCAGCCTTGCCCGCGTCCGCGATCACCGCGATGGCGGTGCCAGCCAGCACGAGGATCGGCGTCACCAGGATCGCGATCGAGGTCAGCTTCATCTCGTGGACCTCGATCTTCTTGCCGAGGTACTCCGGCGTGCGGCCGATCATCAGCCCCGCGATGAACACCGCTAGGATCGCGAAGATCAGCATGCTGTAGAGCCCCGTACCGACACCGCCGAAGACGACTTCGCCGAGCTGCATCAGCACCATCGGCACCATGCCGCCGAGCGGCGTGAACGAGTCGTGCATCGCGTTCACCGCGCCGCACGAGGCCGCGGTGGTGATCGCGGCGAAGAGGCCCGACGCGGCGATGCCGAAGCGCACCTCCTTGCCTTCCATGTTGCCGCCCGACTGCAGCGCGCTTGCGGCCTGGTCCGCGCCGAGGGTGCCCAGCAGCGGATTGCCGGCCTGTTCGGCCGGAATCACCACGAGGACCGCGGCGACGAAGATCACCGTCATCGCCGCGAGCACGGCCCAGCCCTGGCGCAGGTCGCCGACCACGCGGCCGAACGCGAAGCACAGCGCGGCCGGGATCAGGAAGATCGCCAGCATCTGCGCGAAGTTGGCGAGCGCCGAGGGGTTCTCGTAGGGGTGCGCCGAGTTGGCGTTGAAGAAGCCGCCGCCGTTGGTGCCCAGCATCTTGATGGCCTCCTGTGACGCGACGGGGCCCATCGCGAGCGTCTGCGTCGTCGTGCTCGCGTCTTCCGTCACCGGATTTCCATGCTCATCCTTGAGCGGTTCGCCTGCGGCGTCCAGCTTGGGGTTCCGGTAGGCGGTCGCTTCGACGGTGGTCACGGTCTTGTACGCATCGAAGTTCTGGATCACGCCCTGGCCCACGAAGAAGATCGCGAGCACGAAGGACAGCGGCACCAGCAGCCACAGCGTGATGCGCGTGATGTCGACCCAGACGTTGCCGACGAAGCCCCTGCCGTCGGTGCTGTGCGCCGCGAAGCCGCGCGCCAATGCGAACGCGACCGCGATGCCCGTGGCCGCGGAGAAGAAGTTCTGCACCGCGAGCCCGAGCATCTGCGTGAGATAGCTCATCGTCGATTCGCCGGCGTAGCCCTGCCAGTTGGTGTTGGAGACGAAGCTCACCGCCGTGTTGAAGGCCGAATCCGGCGAGACCGCCGTCAGGCCCGCCGGATTGAGCGGCAGCCATGCCTGCATCCGCTGCAGCGCGTAGACCGCCAGCGCGCCGAGGGTGTTGAAGGCGAGCAGCGCGATCGCGTAGCCGCGCCAGTGCATCGACCGGCCGGGCAACGTGCCCGCGAGCTTGTAGAACGGCGCTTCGGCCGCCTGCATCCAGCGCGGCAGTCGCCCTTCGCACAGTGCGGCCAGATAGCGCCCAAGCGGCCATGCGAGCACGCCCAGCACGAAGAGGTAGAGGCCCAGCAGGGCCCAGGCGGAGGCGTTCATTTCAGAATTCCTCAGCGCAGATCAGCGCGAAGACCAGGTAGGCGAGCAGCACAAGGGCGACGAGGCCGCCGAATCCGTAGAGGATCTCAAGGCTGATCATGGCCGCGCCCTCCGTGGCGTTTCGAGCCTGGTCAGGCCGGCCACCATCGCCACCATGGCGATCCAGAAGGCCGCCAGCGAGGCCAACCACACGATGTCCATTCGATTCACTCCTCAGTACAAGACATGCCGTGCAGTCTCGGCAGGCACGCGTAAAAAGGGGGAACAGACTCCGTGCGGGGCCGTAAAGAAAGCGTAAATGCCACCCGCGCGCAGGTCGCCGCGCGTTGCGTTTTTCACGCAACCCTCGGCTGTTGCAATGGCATGGGCCGCAGCGTGAATTTGTCGATACCCTCTCTTCCGCCGGACGCTTACAACCCTTTTCGCGACCTGTGGAAAGGGAACATCATGGACAGCGAATCGATTGCACTGGTGGTCGACGAACCCATCGCCGGCCACTTCTACTGGGTGCTGCAGAAGCAGGACGGCGCCGACTGCAAGCCCATCGATGCAGCGGCGGGGCCGATGCCGACCTATGGCGCGGCCATGATGGCCGGCATCGAGGCGCTGCAGCGCCGGGCGGATGCGCGAGGCACGGATGCAGGCGGCGCGCCGATCATCACCACCTACGTCGATCCCGAAGAGGATCTCGGCCCGCCCACCATCCACTGAGTTCTTGTTTCGATACGGCGGGCATCTCGAATCCAGAGCCCTCCGGCCGTCTCGTTCCGGCACACTCCGGCGCTTCATGCGCCGGAACACGGCGCCATTCCACGACGAGACACCCATGATCCGAAAGCTCCTCACCCTCTGCACGCTGGCATTGGCCTTTGCCGCCACCGCACACGCCGACACCTATCCCTCCAAGCCCATCCGCATGGTCGTGCCCTTCCCGCCCGGCGGCGGCACCGACATCCTGTCGCGGCTGGTGGCCAACAAGCTCACCGAAACCAGCAAGTGGACCGTGGTGGCCGACAACCGCGCCGGCGCGGGCGGCACCATCGGCATCGCCGAAGCGGCGCGCGCCGCGCCCTCGGGCTACGAGATGGTCATGGGCCAGAAGGACAACATGGTCGTCGCGCCCTGGCTCTACAAGAACCTGAGCTACGACCCGACGAAGGACCTCGTCGCCGTCGCGCACGTGGCCTACACGCCGGTGATCATCGTGACCCGCAGCGAATCGAAGTTCAAGACGCTCGCCGACGTGGTCAACGCGGCGCGCGCGCAGCCCGATGCGATCACCTACGGCTCGCCGGGCAACGGCACCACCATCCACCTCGCGGGTGAGATCTTCAAGAGCGCGGCCAACATCAAGCTGCGGCACGTGCCCTACAAGGGCTCGAACGCCGCGATGATGGACGTGCTGGCCGGCAACGTCGACCTGATGGTGTCGTCGGTGCCGTCGGCGATGGCCCAGATCAAGTCGGGCAAGCTGCGCCCGCTGGCGGTGACCTCGCTGCGCCGCAGCAGCTCGCTGCCCGACGTGCCGACCGTGGCCGAGCTGGGCTACAAGGACTTCGACGTGAGCACCTGGTATGGCCTCTTCATGCCCGCCAGCACGCCGAAGGACATCGTCGCCAAGGTCAACGCCGAGGTGAACAAGCTCCTGGCGACACAGGAGATGAAGGACGCGATCATCGGCCAGGGCGCCGAGCCGCAGGCGATGACGCCGGAGCAGTTCGGCACGCTGCTGAAGAACGACTACCAGAAGTGGAAGGGCATCGTTCAAGCTTCCGGCGCAACCATCGAGTAGCACCCCCAGGCTCGCGCACTTCGTGTCGCCACCCCCTTGCAGGGGGCAACACCGGCGGCCCGGCGAAGCCGGTTCCGCGGTGTTTCCCGAACGGGCCTGGCTTCGCCGGCCTTGAGGTTGCAGCGCGTCAGTCGCGCACGTCGGCGACGGGGTTGCTGCCGAAGTCGGCGCGGTCCAGGTACTTCAGGACCTTTGCCGCGGCGGATTGCGGCGAATCGAGCTTTCCGTCGGCCTTGAGGCGCTCGAAGCGCACGCGGTCCGGGAACAGGTCCGGATCGCCGCCACGAAGCTCCACCTGCATGTCGGTGTCGATCACGCCCGGCGCGAGCGACACGATCCGCGCGGCGCCGGGCCCCTTTTCTTCCAGCGCCACGGCGCGCGAGAAGTGGTCCATGCCGGCCTTGGCGGCGCAGTAAGGCGCCTGGCTTCCCATCGCATTGCGGCCGAGACCGGACGAAATGTTGAGCACCTTGCGGTCGGCGCGCCAGGCCTTGGTCGCACCCAGGAAGGCCGCGGTGAGCAGCATGGCCGATTCCAGGCCGACCCGCAGCGCCTGTGACAGATCGGCGGGCACGGCTTCAGCCAGCGGACGGATGCGACCCACGGTGCCGGCGTTGTTGATCAGGGTGGCGCTGTCGAAGGACGCGGCGTCGAGTGTTGCGAGCCAAGCCGAAAGCCGCTCGGCGGCGGCCACCGGCTCCGCGAGATCGAGCTGCCACTGCTCCAGCTCGGCGTCGGCCTCACGGGCCCGCCGGGCCAGCGCGTCGTCGCTGTGGCGCGAGATGCACAAGAGGCGTCGGCCCGGTTGCAGAAGCTGTTCGGCCATGGCGCGGCCCAGCCCGCGGGATGCGCCGGTGATGACGGTGAGATGCGAAGAAGTCATGGCGGATTTCGTGAGAAACATCTTGCGGACGGGACGTGCCGCGCCTGCGATGGTATCGGCGCGGCGACAGGCGCTGACTAGAATTGGCCCGCTTTCCTCGACAGAACATGCCCACGCACTACCAAGCAGCGAGTGATCCAGGCCCTTTCGCGCGGCGCTTCGGTATTTCCTTCCAGCCGCAGTCGTCGTTGGTGCAACCCGGTCAGCAGGGCCACTTCGTGCGCCGGCCGCGCGCCGACGCCAGCAGCAAGGCCCAACTCGAACGCTTCGAGGTCGCCCCCGGGCGCTGGGGGCTGATCCCCCTCTTCTCGAAGGACGGGCAGGAACAGGACACCTTCGAGGCGCAAAGCGAAACCGCCGCCGCCGAACGTAATTTCTACCAGCCCTGGAAGCGCGGCCATCGCTGCGTGATCCTGGCCGACGCGCTCTTCCAGCGGGGCGAAGAACCGGGTTCGGTCGTGCGCGTCTCGCGTTCCGACGGCGAGCCGCTCGCATTGGCCGGCCTCTGGAACGGCTGGCGCGCACCGAATGGCGATTGCGTCGAAAGCTTCGCGCTGCTCACCTTCTGCCTGCCCGAGCGCCCCGAGCAGCGCCGCTCCGCGATCCTGCGCGATGCCTGGGTCGACGACTGGCTCCACTGCCCGGTCGAGGAAACCGCCGCGTATCTGCGGCCCTACGCCGACGACAAGCTGGTGCGGGAAATCCTGCCGCGTTAGTGCCTGTTCACACTTCCATGCATCAGCATGGACTGCGGCACGCGCCTGGATTGCGGCTTTTTGCTGCCTTGCGGGCACTATGAAAGTAGTGTGAACAGGCCCTAATTTCTGCCGCTCATCCCGTTCACGCGCAGCGCGGCGAGATCGAGCACACGAAGGCCTCCGTACTCGACACGGATCGCGCCCTGCGCCTGCAGCGTGCGCAGGGCTTCGTTCACCCGCTGGCGCGACAGGCCGATCAGATAGGCCAGCTCCTGCTGCGTGATGCGCAGCAATTCGCCCACGCCGGGAAACAGCACCGGGTTGAACAACGCCGCCAGATTGCGCGCCACGCGCGCATCCGGGTTGTTGAGCCGGTCCGCCTCGCGCGCCGCGATGAACTGCCCCAGCCGCTCGTTGAGCTGGTTCATCACGAAGCGGTTGAAGCCGATGGAGTGGTCCAGCAACCAATGGAAGTCGTCCACCGGCAGCCCCGCCACCACGCTGCGCCGCAATGCCTGGATGTTGTAGCGGTAGGGCTCGCGCTTGAGCGCCGTGCCCTCGCCGAACCAGCCGCCGGGCGGCAGGCCGCTGTAGGTCATCGAGGTGCCGTCGGCGTTGTCGTTGCTCATCTTGAGCAGGCCCTCGACCACGCCGAACCAGTAGGTCGGCGGCCGGCCGATGCGGCAGACGAGATCGCCCGGCTCGGCCTCGCCGACGACCACCGCGGACTCGGCGCGGCGGCGCTCGACCGGCGTGAGCGTCTGCATCCAGGGAATGTTGTCCAGCTCTTCGACGGTGGCCGGCCGCACGCGATCGCGCAGTGTCGAGGCGCCGCCTTCCTTGCCTTGGGGCATGGGGAAACTCCGGGGAGTAGTGTCCCTAGGATTGTCGTCGTAACGACAAGTTGGCGTCAAAGTTGGTTCTACAGTCCGCCCCATCGTGCAGACCACAGCCAACACCTTTCCCCGTTTGCTGCAAGGCCACGCCCAGCGGCAATCCGACGCGCCGGCCATTCGCGAGAAGGACCTCGGCATCTGGCAGACCTGGACCTGGTCGCAGGTCGCGCGGGACGTGCGCGAGATCGCCTGCGGGCTCGCGAGCCTGGGCTTCCAGGCCGGCGACAACCTCGCAATCGTCGGCGCCAACCGCCCGCATCTCTACATGGCGATGGTCGCGGCGCAGAGCCTGCGCGGCGTGCCGGTGCCGCTCTACCAGGATGCGGTGGCCGGCGAGATGGTCTTCATGCTCGACGATGCCTCGGTCGAGTTCGTGATCGCCGAGGACCAGGAGCAGGTCGACAAGCTGCTCGAATGCCGCGACCTCCAGAAGGACCGCGGCCATGCGATCCGCCACATCGTCTATGACGATCCGCGCGGCCTGCGCAACTACGACCAGCCCGGGCTGCTGAGCTACGAGAAGCTCTGCGAGCTCGGCCGCGCATGGGATGCGGCGAACCCCGGGGCCTTCGATGCCGCGGCGGCCTCCGGCGAGCCTTCCGATGTCGCGGTGATCCTCTATACCTCGGGCACCACCGGCCGTCCCAAGGGCGTGTGTCAGACGCACGCGAGCTTCATCGCGGCGGGGCGCGGCGGCGTCGAGACCGACAGGCTCGGCCCCGGCGACAACATCATGAGCTACCTGCCGATGGCCTGGGTCGGCGACCACCTGTTCTCGGTCGCGCAGTGGCTGGTCGGCGGCTTCACGCTCAACTGCCCCGAGTCGGCCGAGACGGTGATGAACGACATGCGCGAGATCGGCCCGAGCTACTACTTCGGCCCGCCTCGCACCTTCGAAGGCCTGCTCACCGCGGTGTCGATCCGCATGGAAGACGCGGCCGCGCCCAAGCGCTGGCTCTACGCGAAGTTCATGGCGCTCGCGCGTCGCGTCGGCGCGGACATCCTGAACGGCGCTCCAGTGAGTCTCGGCGACCGGCTGCTCTACAAGCTGGGCGACTTGGCTGTCTACGGCCCGCTGCGCAACGTGCTGGGCATGAGCCGCATCCGCGTGGCCTACACCGCCGGCGCGGCGATCGGGCCGGACCTGTTCCGCTTCTACCGCTCGATCGGCGTCAACCTCAAGCAGTTCTACGGCCAGACCGAGACCTGCGCCTACGTCTGCCTGCAGCAGGACGGCAAGGTCAAGCTGCAGACGGTGGGCAGCGCCGCGCCGGGCATCGAGCTGAAGATCGCGCCCGATGGCGAGGTGCTGGTGCGTGGCGTGTCGGTGCTCAAGGAGTACTACAAGCGGCCCGATGCGACGGCGGAAGTGCTCGACGCCGATGGCTACTTCCACACCGGCGATGCGGGCGTGCTCGATGCCGAAGGGCACCTGCGCATCATCGACCGCGCGAAGGATGTGGGCCGCATGGCCGCGCCGCAGGGTGCGACCGCCGGCGCGATGTTCGCCCCGAACTACATCGAGAACAAGCTCAAGTTCTTCCCGCAGATCAAGGAAGCGGTGTGCTTCGGCCACGAGCGCGACGAGGTGTGCGCCTTCATCAACATCGACTACGAGGCCGTGGGCAACTGGGCCGAGCGGCGCGGGCTGCCGTACGGCGGCTACGTGGATCTCGCGGGCAAGCCGGAGGTGCTGGCACTCGTGGCCGACTGCATCGCGCAGGTCAACGCCGACCTCGCGGCCGAGGAAGGCATGGCCGACACGCAGATCGCTCGCTTCCTCGTGCTGCACAAGGAACTGGACCCGGACGACGACGAGCTGACCCGCACCCGCAAGGTGCGGCGCGGTTTCATCGCCGGCAAGTACGCGGTGCTGGTCGATGCGCTCTACGGTGGCAAGAAAGAGCAGTTCGTCGAGACGCAGGTGAAGTTCGAGGATGGACGTACCGGCGTCGTCAGTGCGACGCTCAAGGTCGTCGAGGCCAAGCGCTTCGCTCCGATGAAGGCCGCAGCATGACGAGCGCAGCGCCGGGCCGCCCCAAGCAAGCTCGCGCCCCATCGGGGGGCAGCGAGGACACGAAGTGCCGAGCGTGGGGGCCAACATGAACCGCAAGATCGGCGAGGTCATCCTCGATGTCCAGAATATTTCGCTCAGCTTCGGCGGCGTGAAGGCGCTGACCGACATCAGCTTCAACGTGCGCGAGCACGAGGTGCGCGCGATCATCGGTCCGAACGGCGCGGGCAAGAGTTCGATGCTCAACTGCATCAACGGCGTCTACCAGCCGCAGCAGGGCTCGATCACCTTCCGCGGCCGGCAGTTCAAGCACATGAATTCGCGGCAGGTCGCCGAGATGGGCGTCGCGCGGACCTTCCAGAACCTCGCGCTCTTCAAGGGCATGAGCGTGCTCGACAACATCATGACCGGCCGCAATCTCAAGATGAAGAGCGGCCTGCTCGCACAGGCGCTGCGCTGGGGGCCGGCCGAGCGCGAGGAGCTGGCGCACCGCGAGTTCGTCGAACGCATCATCGACTTCCTCGAGATCCAGCTGCACCGCAAGACGCCGGTGGGCCGCCTGCCCTACGGGCTGCAGAAGCGCGTCGATCTCGGCCGTGCGCTCGCGATGGAGCCGCAGGTGCTGCTGCTCGACGAGCCGATGGCGGGCATGAACGTGGAGGAGAAGCAGGACATGAGCCGCTTCATCCTCGACGTGAACGACGAGTTCGGCACCACCATCGTGCTGATCGAGCACGACATGGGCGTGGTGATGGACATCTCCGACCGCGTGGTGGTGCTCGACTACGGCAAGAAGATCGGCGATGGCACGCCTCATGAAGTGCGCAGCAATCCGGACGTGATCCGGGCCTACCTTGGAACGGAGCATTAGGAATGACGCGTTCCACTGCAACGCAGGGTTTGGGTTTGGGGCGGGATCGCGCCGACGGCGTACCCTGCTCCGCGAATGTCCCCCGCCCTTCGGGCTCCTCCTTTATTTCGCTGCGCAGAGCACACCATCGTCGCGATCCGTCACGGCCGTGGTTGATCGGCCGGCACGACACACCGTTTCCCGTGGCGAGGATGCCGGGTGGTCCCCGCAGCGAAATAAAGGAGGAGGCGAAGCCGGGGGACATTCGCGGAGGGGACCACTCTGCGTCCTCGCCACGCACCCCGAACGCCGCAACGCGATTTTCAACCGGCATCACGGAGCACTGAAATGGGCTTCTTCCTCGAGACCCTCTTCGGCGGCCTGATGGTCGGCATGCTGTATTCGCTGATCGCGATCGGCTTCGTGCTGATCTACAAGGCCTCGGGCGTCTTCAACTTCGCGCAGGGCGCGATGGTGCTGTTCGCGGCACTCGCGATGGCGCGCTTCTCGGAGTGGATTCCGAAGTGGCTCGGCTTCGAGAGCCAGATCCTCGCGAACCTGCTGGCCTTCTTCGCGGCGATGGCGGTGATGATCGCGGTGGCATGGCTCATCGAGCGGCTGGTGCTCGGCAAGCTGGTCAACCAGGAAGGCATCACGCTCCTGATGGCGACGCTCGGCATCGCGTACTTCCTCGATGGTCTCGGACAGTCGATCTTCGGCAACGACATCTACAAGATCGACGTCGGCATGCCCAAGGACCCGCTGATGGTGCTGGAGAACGTCTTCCAGGGCGGCCTGCTCCTGAGCAAGGAAGACCTGATCGCGGCGCTGATCGCCGCCGCGCTGGTGGTGGTGCTGGCGCTGTTCTTCCAGAAGACCTCGACCGGCCGCGCACTGCGGGCCGTCGCTGACGACCACCAGGCCGCGCAGTCGATCGGCATCCCGCTCAACCGCATCTGGGTGATCGTGTGGTCCGTCGCGGGCTTCGCGGCGCTGGTGGCCGGAATCATCTGGGGCTCGAAGCTCGGGGTTCAGTTCTCGCTCTCGCTGGTGGCGCTGAAGGCGCTGCCGGTGGTGATCCTTGGCGGGCTCACTTCGATTCCGGGCGCGATCGTCGGCGGCCTCCTGATCGGCGTGGGCGAGAAGCTCTCGGAGATCTATCTCGGGCCGATGCTCGGCGGCGGGATCGAGATCTGGTTTGCGTACGTGTTGGCGCTTGTGTTCCTGCTGGTCCGGCCGCAAGGCCTGTTCGGCGAAAAGATCATCGATCGGGTGTAGCCGTGCGGTTGAAGCGTCACTGTCTTCGCCAGGAATGCCGTGGAACCGGCTTTGCCGGGCCACTGGCATTGCCCCCTGCAAGGGGGTTGGCGAAGCGGAACGAAGTCCGCGAAGACTGGGGGTGTATGTGATTTACCGGGAAAACGGCCAGTTCAAGTCGACCTACCGCGCCGACCAGCAGATCTTCCCGATCCGGCAGGACCGCATCGCGATCCTCGCGCTGCTTGTCGTCGCCTTCGCGGTGGTGCCGGCGATCGCGTCGGACTACTGGTTCCGCGCGATCCTGATTCCCTTCCTGATCCTTGCGCTCGCCGCCCTCGGGCTCAACATCCTGGTGGGCTACTGCGGACAGATCTCGCTGGGCACCGGGGCGTTCATGGCCGTGGGCGCGTATGCGGCCTACAACTTCCATGTGCGCATCGACGGCATGCCGCTGATCTTCTCGCTGCTGCTCGGCGGGCTGTGCTCGACCGCGGTCGGCGTGCTGTTCGGCATTCCGAGTCTTCGCATCAAGGGCCTCTATCTCGCGGTCGCGACGCTGGCCGCGCAGTTCTTCATCGACTGGGCCTTCCTGCGCATCAACTGGCTCACCAACAACTCGGCCTCGGGTTCGGTGAGCGTGTCGAGCCTGAGCCTCTTCGGCCTTCCGGTGCAGACGGCGGCGCAGAAGTACCTGCTTTGCCTCACGCTGCTCGCCATGTTCGCGCTGCTCGCGAAGAACCTCGTGCGCAGCGCGATCGGCCGCGAATGGATGGCGATGCGCGACATGGACGTCGCGGCCGCGGTCATCGGCATCCGTCCGGTGTACGCCAAGCTCTCCGCCTTCGCGGTGAGCTCGTTCATCGTCGGCGTGGCGGGCGCGCTCTGGGGCTTCGTGCACCTGGGCACCTGGGAGCCGGCCGCGTTCAACATCGATCGCTCGTTTCAGCTCCTCTTCATGGTGATCATCGGCGGGCTGGGCTCGATCATGGGCAGCTTCTTCGGCGCGGCCTTCATCGTGCTGCTGCCGATCCTGCTGAACAACCTGCCGGGGTGGTTCGGGCTGTCGATCTCGACCGCATTCCAGTCGCACCTCGAATTCATGATCTTCGGCGCGCTGATCGTCTTCTTCCTGATCGTCGAGCCGCACGGGCTTGCACGGCTGTGGTCGACGGCCAAAGAGAAGCTCCGCCTCTGGCCCTTCCCGCATTGATTTCGTTCGCAAACCCATAAGGAGACAGGCATGAAAGTGAAATCGCTCGCTCTGGCCGCCATGGTGGCCGCCACCATCGGTGCGTCGCTCGCGCCCTCGGTCGCGCAGGCCCAGGCCAAGGAGCAGTTCTTCCCGCTGCTGGTCTACCGCACCGGCCCGTATGCGCCCAACGGCACACCGTGGGCCAACGGCAAGCAGGACTACATCAAGCTCATCAACGCGACCGGCGGCATCAACGGCGTGAAGATCAGCTTCGAGGAATGCGAGACCGGCTACGCCACCGACAAGGGCGTGGAATGCTATGAGCGCCTGAAGGACAAGGGCGCGACGATGATCGACCCGCAGGCCACCGGCATCACCTTCGCGCTGACCGACAAGGCGCCCAACGACAAGATCCCGCTGCTGACGCTCGGCTATGGCCTCTCGGCGTCGCAGGACGGCAACGTCTTCAAGTGGAACTTCCCGCTGATGGGCAGCTACTGGACCGCGGCCGACATCCTGATCCAGCACATCGCGAAGAAAGAAGGCGGCGCGGACAAGCTCAAGGGCAAGAAGATCACGCTGGTCTATCACGACTCGCCGTTCGGCAAGGAGCCGATTCCGCTCCTGCAGGAGCGCGCGAAGATGAACGGCTTCGAGCTGTCGCTGATCCCGGTCGCGGCACCGGGCATCGAGCAGAAGTCGGCCTGGCTGCAGGTGCGCCAGCAGCGGCCCGATTACGTGCTGCTCTGGGGCTGGGGCGTGATGAACTCCACCGCGCTGAAGGAAGCGGTCGCCACCGGCTACCCGCGCGAGAAGATGTACGGCGTGTGGTGGGCCGGCGCCGAGCCGGACGTGAAGGACGTCGGCGCGAACGCCAAGGGCTACAACGCGCTCGCACTCAACACCTCGGGCACCGAGCCGAAGGTGATCCAGGACATCCTGAAGAACGTGCACGACAAGGGGCAGGGCACCGGCCCGCGCGACGAGGTCGGCTCGGTGCTCTACACACGCGGCGTGATCATCCAGATGCTCGGCATCGAGGCGGTGCGGCGCGCGCAGGAGCGCTTCGGCAAGGGCAAGGTCATGACCGGCGAGCAGGTGCGCTGGGGCCTGGAGAACCTCGCGCTCGACCAGAAGAAGCTCGATGCGCTGGGCTTCGCGGGCGTGCTGCGGCCGATCAGCACTTCTTGCCAGGACCACATGGGATCGAGCTGGGCGCGCATCGAGACGTGGGACGGCGCCAAGTGGAACGTGGGCGCGGACTGGTATCAGGCGGACGAGCAGATCCTCAAGCCGATGGTGAAGGCGGCCGGCGAGAAGTACGCCGGAGAGAAGAAGCTCAATCGCCGCGACTCTTCCGACTGCGGAGCCTGACCCCAAGCACTTCGAAGCACCATGAGCGAACGCAAGGTCCTCCTCGACGTCAACGGCATCGAGGTCATCTACAACCACGTGATCCTCGTGCTCAAGGGCGTGTCGCTCACGGTGCCCGAAGGCGGCATCGTGGCGCTGCTCGGCGGCAATGGGGCGGGCAAGACGACCACGCTGCGCGCGGTGTCGAACCTGCTGGCCGGCGAGCGCGGCGCGGTGACCAAGGGCACGATCGAATTGCGCGGCGAACGCATCGAAGCCTTGTCGCCCGCCGAGCTGGTCAAGCGCGGGCTGATCCAGGTGATGGAGGGGCGGCACTGTTTCGCGCACCTGTCGATCGAGGACAACCTGATGACCGGCGCCTACACCCGCACCGACGGCAAGGCCGCGGTGGAGGAGACGCTGGAGAAGGTCTACGCCTACTTCCCGCGCCTGAAGACGCGGCGCACCTCGCAGGCCGCGTACACATCAGGCGGCGAACAGCAGATGTGCGCCATCGGCCGCGCGCTGATGGCGAACCCGAGCATGGTGCTGCTCGACGAACCCTCGATGGGCCTCGCGCCGCAGATCGTCGAGGAAGTGTTCGGCATCGTGAAGGACCTGAACGAGAAAGAGCGCGTGACCTTCCTGCTCGCCGAGCAGAACACCAACATGGCGCTGCGCTACGCCGACTACGGCTACATCCTCGAGAACGGCCGCATCGTGATGGACGGCGAGGCGAAGAGCCTGCGCGAGAACGAGGATGTGAAGGAGTTCTATCTCGGCGTCGGCGGCGCCGATCGCAAGAGCTTCAGGGATGTGAAAAGCTACAAGCGAAGAAAGCGTTGGCTGGCTTGATGACCCCACCCCAGCCTCGCCCACTTCGTGTGGCTCTGACACCCCCTTCCAGGGGGCAACACCGGCGGCCCGGCGGAGCCGGTTCTGCGGTGTTTCCCGCATTGGCCGCGCGGATTTGAAAGGGAGCGACGGTTCATGACTGAGTATTACGACGCACTCGAAGTGCGCGACCCCGAAGAGCGCGAGCGCGATCTATTCGCGGCGCTGCCCAAGCAGGTCCTGCAGGCGCAGACGGCGGCATCGGCCTTCGCGCAATTGCTGGATGGCGTGAAGCCCGCAGACATCACGAGCCGCGAGGCCCTGGCGAAGTTGCCGGTCACGCGCAAGTCCGAACTGCTCGCGCTGCAGAAGGCGCGCCGCGCGGGCGATCCCTTCGGCGGCTTCTCCGCGATCCGCTTCGGCCCGCGCATGACGCGCGTGTTCGCGAGCCCCGGCGCCATCTACGAACCCGAGGGCGAGGCGCGCGACTACTGGCGCACCGCGCGTGCACTCTTCGCGGCCGGCTTTCGCGGCGGGGAGCTGGTGCACAACTGCTTCAGTTATCACATGACGCCGGCCGGCTCGATCATGGAAAGCGGCGCACATGCGCTCGGCTGCACCGTGTTCGCGGGCGGCACCGGCCAGACCGAGCAGCAGGTCGAAGCGATCGTCGATCTCAAGCCGGCGGGCTATGCAGGCACGCCGAGCTTCCTGAAGATCATCATCGAGAAGGCGGCCGAGAAAGGCGTCGCGCTGCCCTCGCTCACCAAGGCGCTGGTGTCGGGCGAAGCCTTCCCGCCGAGCCTGCGCGACTGGATCGCCGAGCGCGGCGTGACCGGCATGCAGTGCTACGCGACAGCGGACCTGGGATTGATCGCCTACGAGACTTCCGCGCGCGAAGGGCTGGTGCTCGACGAAGGCGTGATCGTGGAGATCGTGCGCCCGGGCACCGGCGATCCGGTGCCGGAAGGCGAAGTCGGCGAGATCGTCGTGACCACGCTCAACCCCGACTATCCGCTGATCCGCTTCGGCACCGGCGACCTGTCGGCGGTACTGCCGGGCCAGTGCCCCACCGGGCGCACCAACCAGCGCATCAAGGGCTGGCTCGGCCGCGCCGACCAGACGACGAAGGTGCGCGGCATGTTCGTCCACCCGGGCCAGATCGCGGAGATCGCCCGGCGCTTTCCGCAAGTGCAGCGCGCGCGGCTGGTGGTCGAAGGCGAGATGGCCGACGACCGCATGACGCTCAAGCTCGAATGCGCAAACGCGCCGGACGGGCTGGCCGACCGCATCGGCGAGGCGATCCGCGAGGTGACCAAGCTGCGCGGCGCCGTCGAGTTCGTCGCGCCAGGCAATCTGCCCAATGACGGCAAGGTGATCGAGGACCTGCGCTCCTACCGCTGACCCGGCGAGGCCCGGCAGAATGCCGGTGGATCCCCAACGCGCAGACCGCCATGACCATCGAGCTGAACAAGGAAGCCCGCCAGGAAGCCATCGCCTCGATCGAGCGCTATTTCCGCGCGAACATGGACGAACCCATCGGCAACATCGCCGCCGGCGCGCTGCTCGGTTTCTTTCTCGAGGAAATCGGCCCGGTGATCTACAACAAGGCCGTGGCCGATGTGCAGGAGCGGATCCAGGCCCGGGTGATGGAGCTGGACATCGAGGTGCACGAGGACGAGTTCCAGTACTGGCGCAAGTACGACAAGGCCCGGGGACGCAAGTGAACGGCGTCACGCCGCGCGCACGTAAGACGCGGTCACTCGTCCTTTGATCCGCGGGCCGCACCACGCGCCCAGGCGCGCTGCTTGCGATTCCACTCGCGCAGCCGCTTGTCGGTGGGCTCGCCGCTCTCGCCCGACGCACTGGCGATCAGATGGCTGAGCAGGTGCTGCTGCTCGGCGCTCAACGTTTCCGGGAAGACAGGCTTCACGATGACGACGTGGTCCGCGTTCGCGCCGCGCCGCGTCACCGGGAAACCCAGCCCCGGCAGGCTGTAGTTCAGGCGGTCGCGACGCAGCGCCACTGGTTTCAGCCCCATCAGCGTGGGCACCTCGATGGTCCGGTTGGCAATCCATGCGAATCCATCGACCGGGACCTCGCAGCGGATCGTGCCGTCCTCGTCGAGCTCGAAGAATTCGTGCGCGAGCAGCTCGACGCGGATCTCGAGATCGGCCGGCGGCGGGTTCCCGCGCGCGCGGCGTCCGTCCACATGCAACAGGTCGCCCTGCCGAACACCCGGCGGGATGCGGACCTTGAGCTGGTAGGTGCGCGTCAGCGTTCCGGCACCCTGGCAGTCCGGGCAGGTGCGCTGCGCGATGCCGCCGCCGTGGCAGGCGGCGCATTCGGTCATGCCGCCGGGCCAGCCGAAGAAGCTGCGCTTCGGGATCGCGCCCGATCCACCGCACTGCGCGCAATTGCCGCCGAGCACCTGGTGCCCGGCGCCGTCGCAGGTGGTGCACGTCAATGTCGTGCGACCGCGCAACGCCTTGATACAACCTGCCGCGGCTTCTTCGAGGGTGAGCTTGATCTTTCGCTGGATCGGACGGCGGCGCGGTTGCGCGGCGTCTTCCTCGGCATGCTGCGGGGCGGTCTCGTGGACCGGCGGCTCCGCCACTTCGGGGGGCGCGCGGAATCCGGCATTGCGGATTTCCTCGAAGGCGCGGTTGATGCGCTGCATGCGTGCCACCGCGTCGGCACTGTTGTTGCGGTCCGGATGCCACTGCGACACGAGCCGCCGCCAAGCGGCCTTGACTTCACGCTCGGTGGCGTCGGAGCCCAGTCCCAGTTCGGAAAAAGCGTTGTCGGTGGTCAATTTGGATCCTCGCTCGGTCGGCGAGAATTATCCCTGAGCGCTACCTGCCGGAAGCGCCGGATCAGAGGCTCCAGGCCGCCAACATGAACATCAAGAAGCTCCTTCGCATTTCCCCACTCGCTCTCGCGGCCGCCATGCTCGCCCCATGGGCGGCCGCCACCGCCTCGGACGCGCCCGCCTTCAACGAAGCCTTCAAGGGCTACGACGCCTGTTTCCTGCTTTATGACGTGAGCGCGAAGAAGCTCGTCGCCGAATACAACCCCGGCGGCCGCTGCAAGCAGCGCATCGCGCCGAACTCGACTTTCAAGGTGCCGCTGTCGCTGATGGCGTTCAACGAAAAGCTCATCGACCAGCAAACCGTCTTCAAGTGGAGCGGCCAGAAGTACGACCGCCCCGAACTCAACCGCGACCAGACGCCGCGCAGCTGGCTGCAGCACTCGGCCCTCTGGGTGTCGCAGGACATCGCGCCGTCGCTCGGGTATGCACGCGTCGGCAAGTACCTCGACGACTTCAACTACGGCAACCTCGACTTCAGCGGCGACATCGGCAAGAACAACGGCCTGACCAACGCGTGGCTGAGCAGCAGCCTGCAGATCTCGGCGTACGAACAGCTCGACTTCCTGAAGGCGATGGAGGCGCACGCGTTGCCGGTGTCGCGCGAAGCCATCGACCAGACGCGGCAGAACATGGCGCTCGGCAAGCTCGAGAACGGCGCCGAGATCTACGGCAAGACCGGCGCGGGCCGCCACCGCATGCGCACCAGCGACCGCACGCCCAGCAAGCTGCGCGACGGCTGGTTCGTCGGCTTCGTCGAGGGCGGCGCCGAGCACTACATCTTCGTGAGCAACCTCACCGACCGGCAGGCGCCCACCGCGGACGACCGCTACGCGGGCAGCCAGATCCTGAAGCCGATCGTCATGCGCATCCTCAACGACCGGACAGCGCACTGATCGCGCGGGCGTGGGCATGCTCCTTGCGGCGTCTTCGCGATGACCCACTCCTTCTTCCAGCCGCCGACCGCTTCCCGCTACGCCCTGCGCAACCTGCGCGCGCCCCGCTGCCTCGTGCAGGCCGACCTGCCGGCCGGCGCGGCCGAAGATCTCGTGGCCGTCGACCTGCTGGTGGACGGCGGGCGCATCGCCTCCATCGATGCCGCGGGCCGCATGCCTGCGGAGCTCGGCCCCGATCTCGACGCATCGATGGTGCTGCCCGGCATGGTCGATTGCCACACGCATCTCGACAAGGGCCACATCTGGCCGCGCCAGGCCAATCCGACCGGCGACGGCGCCGGCGCATCGGCCGCCACGATGCGCGACCGCACCGCCCGCTGGACCGCGGAGGATGTGCGCCGCCGCATGGAGTTCGGCCTCGCGACCGCCTACGCCAAGGGCGTGGTCGCGATCCGCACGCATCTCGACTCGCTCGCACCGCAGGCATCGATCTCCTTCCCCGTCTTTCGCGAAGTGCGCGAACGCTGGGCGGGGCGCGTCGACCTGCAGGTCTCGTCGATCGCGCCGCTGGACATCTTCCTCACGGGCGAAGGCCGCCAGCTCGCCGACATCGTGGCCGAGAGCGGCGGCCGGCTCGGTTGCGTCACGCGCTCGGGCCGCTTCCCCGGCGAGACGATGCCGCCGGACATGGACGAAGCGCTGGTGCAGGTGTTCCGCCTCGCCGCCGAACGCGGGCTGGATCTGGATCTGCACGTGGACGAATCGACCGACCCGAACGCGCGTGCGCTGATCCGCGTCGCGCGGACCGCGGTCGCCGAGGACTTCGCGGGGCGCATCCTGTGCGGCCACTGCACGGCGCTCGCGCTGCAGACGGACGAATTCATCGAAGAGACGCTCGACGCGTGCCGGGATGCCGGCATCGACATCGTGAGCCTGCCGACGGTCAACATGTACCTGCAGGACCGCAGCCCGGCCGGGCGAACCCCGCGCTGGCGCGGCGTGACCGTGCTGCACGAGATGAAGGCCCACGGCCTGCGCGTGGCGGTGGCGGGCGACAACTGCCGCGATCCCTTCTATGCATACGGCGACCACGACATGCTCGACACCTTCACCCAGGCGGTGAAGATCCTGCACCTGGACCACCCGCCGGGCGACTGGATCCGCGCGGCCACGGAGACGCCGGCCGCGATCATGGGCATCGACCGGGGCGTGCTGAAGGCGGGCGCGGGTGCGGACTTCCTGGTGCTCAAGGCGCGCAACTATTCCGAGATGCTGTCGCGCATGCAGTTCGATCGCACGGTCGTTCGTTCGGGACGTGCGATCGACACCACCTTGCCCGACTATCGGCTGCTCGACGACCTGATGGCCGTCTGATCACGGACCGTAGAAATCCGCCCCAACTTTCGCGCGCTTTCGTGCGGTCTTGACGGTGCCGGCGCGGCGCGCACCGACGCCGGCCGCGCCGGTGCGCAGCGCCATGGCATCCTCGATCGCGCAACAGGCAGACACCGCGCGACGCGGCAGACGATGGCTTTTGAGAAACTGCGGATATCCGGACGAGAAGGACAACCCTACAGGCTCGGCGAGCCCATGGAAGTCCATGACAGAGAGACTTTCCTCGGCACGCTCGACCCGGTCAGCGTCAGCCGCGACGGCACCGAGGTGCTGATCCAGCGCTTCATCCCCTCGGCCTTCCTCAAGAAAGAGAAGCGGAACTTCGGCCCGCTGGTGCTGCTGGAGGTCACCACCTATCTTGCCGAGCAGTTCCAGGGGCTGCAGGCGGTGAGCTACCTGCTGAGCCGCGAGATCGAGCTGCACGGCGACGGCATGCAGGTCGCGCTGCTGCAGGCGATCGGCGCCGAGGCGGTCGCGATCTCGCCGCGTCCGGACTCCGAGACGCCGGGCAACTTCGTGGTGCAGGGCGTCTGGGCCTACAACGAGCGCAACCTGGCGGCGCTGTGCCACTGCCTCGAACGGGAGCGTGCGATCTACCGGCAGTGGGATGCCGCCGTCGAGACCGGCCAGTCCATTGCGGTGCTGCGCGACCGCCTGCGCCAGCTGCTGGCGCGTGGCTCCGGCGTCAGGGGCGGCGAAGCGGCGGACTGAAGCGCAGCCCCCCGCCCACTTCACGGCCTGCGCCACACGCTTGCAGGCGACGGCTGCTGCCTGGTTATCCGGCGATGTAGTTCTGGAGCTGCTCGATGATGAAGCTCTGCTCCGAGATGATGCCCTTGACGATGTCGCCGATCGAGATCAGCCCGACCAGCTTGTCGCCGTCCATGACCGGCAGGTGCCGCACGCGGTTCTCGGTCATCAGCGCCATGCACTCCTCGCTGGTCTGGTTCGGCCGCACGTAGATCACCGCGCTGGTCATCACCTCGCGCAGCGGCGTGTCCTTGGAAGAGCGCGCCAGCAGCACGACCTTTCGCGCGTAGTCGCGCTCTGTCACGACACCGACGATGCGATCTCCCTCCATGACCAGCAGCGCACCGACGTTTTTTTCGGCCATCAGCTTGACGGCCTCGAAGACCGTCGCCGAGGGCGCGATCGAGTACACCGACGAGCTACCCTTGGCCTTGAGAATTTCAGCCACTGTCTTCATGCTTTTCGTCCTCCGGGATGGCAAGCGCTTCCATTCTGCGCGGCGCGCACGGCGCTCACAAGACAAACACTGACGAGAGCGTCGAAATTACGACGGCAGTTCTACTTTCAGGACGTTGCACCCGGTGGCGCCAGGCCTGCGAGCAGCCTCGGCAGCAGATCCTCGGACGCGCCGCGCAACACGGCGCTGGCGGACGTGTCGAGGTGCAACGGCTCCGTGTTGAGCGTAACGAGCCGGCCGCCCGCGGACAGCGCCTCCAGCGGCAGATCGGCCGCCGGATAGACGACCGCAGTGCTGCCGACCACGACGAAGACGTCGCACTCCTGCGCGGCCGTGCGCGCGTCGAGAAGCACCCCCGCGTTGAGCATCTCGCCGAACATCACCACGTCGGGCCGCGCGCGCGCCCCGCAGCGCTTGCAGCGGTTCAGCAGCCACGGGCCGCGGCGGTTGCCGCAGTGGTCGCAGCGCCAGCGCCGCAGCGAACCATGAAGTTCGAGCACGTCCAGGCAGCCCGCGGCGGTGAGCAGCCCGTCGACGTTCTGCGTGATGAGCCGCGTCGCGGGGCGCAGCCGCTGCAGTTGCGCCAACGCCAGGTGGCCGGGATTGGGCCGCGCGCTTTCGACGGCGGAGAGCCGCTGCGACCAGAACCTGGAGAAGCCCGCGGGATCGCGCTGGAGATCGTCGGCATGCGAATACTGCAACGCGTTCTGGTTCATCCACAGGCCGTCCGCATCGCGGTAGGTGGGGATGCCGGAGGCCTTCGACAGCCCCGCGCCCGAGAAGACGACGACGCGGCGCGCCTCGCGCAGCAACGCGATGGCGGTCGCCAGCGGTTCTCGGCTTTCGGTCATCGATGGATCGGGGCATCCGGCGGGGCCATGATTCTTGCACGGGGGGCGCGCGGTCGACGGCACAATCCGCACCCGTTCGATGTCAACTGTTCCAACCAACGGCAAGAAGGGAAAGACCATGCAAGCAAGCCCGCAGGACTGCGATGTGCTCGTGATCGGCGGCGGCCCAGCGGGCTCGACGGTGTCCGCCCTGCTCGCGCGGCAGGGCCGCCGCGTCGTGATGCTCGAGAAGGACCATCACCCGCGCTTCCACATCGGCGAATCGCTGCTGCCGGGCAACGTGGAGCTCTTCGAGAAGCTCGGCGTGCGCGAGGAAGTCGACAGGATCGGCATGCCCAAGTTCGGCATCGAGTTCGTGCCGCCGGACCTCGACTACCGCAGCTATGTCGACTTCTCCGAGGGCTGGAACCCGCGCAAGGATTCGGCCTGGCAGGTGCGGCGCTCCGAACTCGACGAGTTGCTCTTCCGCCATGCGGCCAGACAGGGCGCGGTGACGCTCGAAGGCGCGCGCGTCCGTCAGGTGGATTTCGACGACGCAGGCGCGACGGTGCAGGCGACGCTCGAAGACGGCACCCGCCGCACCTGGCGCACCCGTTTCGTGGTCGACGCGAGCGGGCGCGACACGGTGCTCGCCAACAAGCTCAAGAGCAAGCAGAAGAATCCCGACCACAACAGCACCGCGTTGTTCGGCCACTTCCGCAATGCGCGCCGGCTCGAAGGCAAGCGCGAAGGCAACATCAGCATCTGCTGGTTCGAGCATGGCTGGTTCTGGTTCATCCCGCTGGCCGACGGCACCACCAGCGTGGGCGCGGTGTGCTGGGCCTACTACCTGAAGGCGCGAGACAAGCCGCTGAAGGACTACTTCTTCGACACCATCGCGATGTGCCCCGAGTTGCACGATCGCCTGAAGGACGCCACGCTGGTGGACGACATGGTGCACGCCACCGGCAATTTCTCGTACAGCAGCACGCACGCCACCGGCGAGCGCTATTTGATGGTGGGCGACGCCTTCACCTTCATCGACCCGATGTTCTCGTCGGGCGTGTACCTTGCGATGCAGAGTGCGTTCGACGGCGCGAAGCTGGTGGAAACCGCGCTCGACCGCCCCGCCGAACTGCCCGCGGCGCGCAAGGCACTGGAGAAGCGCATGCGCGTGGGGCCGCGCGACTATTCGTGGTTCATCTACCGCGTGACCAATCCGACGATCCGCGACATGTTCATGCACCCGAACAATGCCTTCAAGGCCAAGCAGGGGCTGATGTCGCTGCTGGCGGCCGACATCCACCACGGGCCCGCCTACCGGCGTTCGCTGTTCATGTTCAAGGTGCTGTACTACTTCATCTCTGTCCTCAACTGGCGCCGTACCGTCGCGGGCTGGAGGCGGCACCGGTTCAACATCCGCGACATGGGTCCGCTGCGGGGCGAGACGATCCTCAAGGGCGAGTGACCCTGCTGTCTCCTAGGGAGATACCGCGATGAGTCGGCAAGGGGTCAGCCGATAAGATCGCCGGTCCAACTGCTTACCCCATCCGTACTCGGAGAGACTATGAAGAAACTGCTCGCCTTCACCGCGATCGCCGCGGCCGTCGCAGGCGTCCATGCCCAGGATTTCCCCGGTTCCAAGACCATCACCATGGTGGTGCCATTCGCCGCCGGCGGCCCGACCGACCGCGTGGCCCGCGACTTGGCCGAAGCGCTGCGCAAGCCGCTCGGCGGCGCCACCATCGTGGTCGACAACGTGCCGGGCGCCGGCAGCTCGATCGGCGCGGCCAAGGTGGCGCGCGCCGCGCCCGACGGCTACACGCTGCTGCTCAACCACATCGGCATGTCGACGATCCCGACGCTGGTGCGCAACGTGCCCTTCAAGGTCGAGACCGACTTCGAATACCTCGGCATCGTGAACGACGTGCCGATGACGCTGATCTCGCGTCCCACGATGGCGGCGAACAACTACAAGGAACTCAGCGCCTGGATCGCGGCCAACAAGGGCAAGATCAACCTCGGCAACGCAGGGGTGGGCTCGGCATCGCACCTGTGCGGCCTGCTCTTCCAGAGCGCGACCAAGACCGAGATGACGCCCGTGCCGTACAAGGGCACCGCGCCGGCGATCACCGACCTGATGGGCGGCCAGATCGACCTCTTGTGCGACCAGACCACGAACACCTCGCCGCAGATCGAAGCCAAGAAGGTGAAGGCCTTCGCGGTGACCACCTCCAAGCGGCTCACCACCCCGCTGCTGAAGGACCTGCCCACGCTGCAGGAAGCAGGCCTGAAGGACTTCCAGGTCACGATCTGGCACGGCCTCTATGCGCCCAAGGGCACGCCGCCGGCGATCGCCAAGAAGCTCAACGAAGCCTTGAAGACGGCCCTGAAGGACCCCGAGTTCATCCGCAAGCAGGAAGGCCTCGGCGCGGTGGTCGCAAGCGACGGCCGCATCGAGCCCGAAGGCCACAAGAAGTTCGTGCAGGCCGAGATCGCCAAGTGGAGCCCGATCATCAAGGCTGCCGGTGTCTATGCTGATTAAGCTCACCCCCAGCCTCGCTCACTTCGTGTAGCTCGGGCACCCCCTTCCAGGGGGCAACCCCATCGGCCCGGCGGAGCCGGTTCCGCGGGGTTTCGCGAACAAGAAAAGGCCCCTCGCGGGGCCTTTTCTCTTTTCTGTTTGCTGACATCTACTTGGGGCGGATCGCATCGGCAGTACCCTGGATGAAAGCCTTCAGCTTCTCGACATCTTCCTGAGTCAACTTGCCGGTGAAATCCGGCATGCCGCGCTCCATCGCCGGGCCCTTGAAGATGAACTTGTCGAGGTTCTCGATGAAGTTCGGGTCCATGTAGCCGAGGTTCGGGATGTTGCCGCCGCGATCGACGCCGGGCACGCCGTGGCAGAAGACGCAGTTGCTCACGTAGAGCATCGTGCCGGCCTCGGCCTTCGCCGGGTCGTACTTCACGCCCTGCAGCAGCTTGCCCATGCGGTATTCCACGAACTGGGGCTTCGGCGCGTTGCCGCCGACGGCGAAGGTGTAGACCGTGCCCGGCCCCTGCCGCTCGGTGGCGCGCTGCGCGAGGCCGTAGACGCCGCCCCAGCCCACCGCGACCGAGACGTACTGCTTGCCGTCGACCATGTAGGTCGCGGGTGCCGCAACCACGCCGGTGCCGGTGGGCGTTTCCCAGAGCTTCTCGCCGGTCTTGGCGTTGTAGGCGACGAGCCGCCCATCCGCCGTGCCCTGGAACACGAGGTTGCCGGCGGTGGTGAGGGTGCCGCCGTTCCATGGCGACACATGCTCGACACCCCAGACTTCCTTCTGCGCGATCGGGTCCCACGCGACCAGCCGGCCCATCGGCTTGCTCGCAGGGGGTTCGGCATTGGCGAACTTGGCGGTGTTCCAGCCCAACGCCGAATGCGGCCGGCCCGGCGCGTTCTCGTTGAACTTCCAGTCCTTGTCGTCCATCAGGTTCAGCGGCACATGCTGCGCCGGAAGGTAGGCCAGCCCCGTCTGCGGGTTGAACGACATGGGATGCCAGTTGTGCGCCCCGAACGGGCCTGGAATGCTGTCGTTCGGCTTGGTGCCGTCGCGCGCGGCGGCCACCTCGATCGGCCGGCCGTTCTTGTCATAGCCGGTCGCCCAGTTCACCTCCACGAAGTTCTTCGCCGAGATGAACTTGCCGTTGGTGCGATCGATGACGAAGAAGAAGCCGTTCTTCGGCGCATGCAGGATCACCTTGCGCGGCTTGCCGTCGATCTTGAGGTCGGCCAGGATCATCGGCTGGGTCGATGTGTAGTCCCAGTTGTCGCCGGGCGTCTCCTGGTAGTGCCAGACGTACTTGCCGGTGTCGGGGTTGAGCGCGACGATCGATGCGAGATACAGGTTGTCGCCGCCCTTCGGACTGCGCTGGCTGCGCGCCCAAGGCGAACCGTTGCCGGTCCCGACATACATCAGGTTGAGTTCGGGGTCGAAGGCGAAGGTGTCCCATGGGGTGCCGCCGCCGCCCGAGACCCAGTACTTGTTGCTCGGGTCCCAGGTCTTCGCGGCCTTGGCCATCGAGGCGTCTTCGAAGGGCTTGGACGGATCGCCGGGCACGGTGAACCAGCGCCACTTCTGCTCGCCGGTCGCGGCGTCATAGGCAGTGACGTAGCCGCGCACGCCGTACTCGGCGCCGCCGTTGCCGATGACGACCTTGCCCTTGAAGACGCGCGGCGCGCCGGTGATGGTGTAGGAGCGCGCGTGATCGATGAGCGTGTCCTTCTCCCAAGCCACCTTGCCCGTGGCCGCATCGAGCGCGATGAGGCGGCCGTCATAGGCGCCCACGTACACCTTGCCCTGGTAGATCGCCACGCCGCGGTTGACCACATCGCAGCAGCCCTTGAAGCCCTTGGCGCGATCGACCTTCGGATCGAAGGTCCAGAGCGCCTTGCCGGTGCGCGCATCGATCGCATGCACCACGCTCCACGACGCGGTGACGTACATGATGCCGTCGACCACCAGCGGCGTGGCCTCCACGCCGCGAGTCGATTGCAGGTCGTACGACCACACGAGCCCGAGGTCCTTCACGTTGGCCGCATTGACCTGGTCGAGCTTGCTGAATCGCGTCTCCGCATAGTCCAGGCCGTAGCTCGGCCAGTCGGGCGTCCTGGCCGCGTTGGCGCGGATGAAGCCCCCATCCACCTTCTGCGTCGCGGCCTTGATGTGCTCGGGCGAGCCCTTCGCGGGCTGAGCCACGGCGGTTGCTGCGCCCAGGCACAGCAACGCGCCCAGCGCCAGCGTGGCGTGCGTGTTGGTCATCGTGTCGTCTCCTTCGTTGTGAGCGAAGGATGGTCCGCCCGGGCGCTTTGTTCATCTTCGGGATTTCCCTAGACCCCGACTGTTCTATTGCGGAACAGATTCGACGTCTTTCCCCACTCTGGAGGCGGAAGTGCCCTTGTCGACGCGCAACCCGGCGGGGGGTCCCCGGCAGCTTTTCGCAAGGTCGCCCGCGGAGCGCGTGGCGCTGGCGCGGCGGCAGTTCTTCGAGGAGGGCGTGCGTCCTTCAGGGCTCGTTGGCGAAGCCGTCATCCAGTCGTGGATGCGGTGCGCCCGCATCCACGCGGACCGGCAGCGCGTGATCGCCTTCGATGCAGTGACGCCGAGCCGGCTGCACGCCACCATGGGCCGCAACCGCGAACTGCTCGACGCCGCACGGCAGGAACTGGTCGGCATGGAAAGCTCGCTCGCCGGTACCGACTGCCGCGTGCTGCTGACCGACGGGCAGGGCGTGATCGTGCATGTCACGCAGCACCCGGGGACGGCCGAACAGCCGATCCTGCGCAAGACTGCGCGCATCGGCGTGAACATCGCCGAAAGCGTGGTGGGCACCACCGCACCGGGCATCGTCGCGACCACCGGCCAGGCCTGCACCGTCGATGGCGCGGAGCACTACTTCGAGTACCTGTGCCACATGCAATGCGCGGCCGCGCCGATCCGCGATGTGCACGGGCAACTCGCCGGCGTGCTCGATCTCACGGTGGAAGCGCGCCGCTTCGGGTTCGACGCGGCATCGATGGTCGCGCTGTATGCGACCACGATCGAGAACCGGTTGATGCTCGCGCAGTCGCAGGACCGGCTGGTGCTGCACTTCCAGGCCAGTCCCGCGCTGCTTGGCACGCCCCTCGAAGCGCTCGCCGGCATTGCGCCCGATGGCACCGTGGCGTGGCTCAACGCGGCGGGCGCGCGCCTGATCGGCGGCGTCCCCGAGGCGGGGCCGTGCGATGTCGAGATGCTGTTCGGCCTCGACCTCGCTGCGCTGCTGCGCCTGACGCGCAGGGAAGCGGCGCAGCCCGTGCGGCTTGCCAGCGGACTCGGCGTGTGGTTGCAGGCGCGACTGCAGGGGCACGACGGCGTGGACTTCGGCCACGCGGTCGCCGTCGCCATGGCGCTGCCGGAAGAGAAGGCCGAGGCGGCGGGCGCGACCCCGCAGCAGGCGGTCGATGCCGCGCCATCGGCGCACGACGCAGATGGCACCCTGCGCGGACACAGCCGCAAGCTGATCGAAGACACGCTGGCCCTTCATGGCGGCAACGTCTCGCACGCCGCGCGCCAGTTGCGCGTGTCGCGCGGCACGCTGTATCGCCATCTCAAGAGTCTGCGAGAACGCGGCGCCGGCTGAGGCTTCAGGCCAGCGATTCCGCGCCAGCGGGGCGCACGCGCCGCGCCTGCGCGTCCGTGCGCACGGGGCGCAGGTATTCGTGCAAGGCCAGCGCGGCGGCGCCGACCGAGGGCGTCCACGCGCCATAGCGCGGCGAGCGGATCACCGGCGGCACGAGGCCCGCGCTCTGCGCGTAGTGCGCGACGGTGTCGATCGCGCCACGAAGAAACTCCGGATGGGCTTCGCACGATTTTCCGCCGACCACGATCGCGCGCGGCTCGAACGTCACCCAGAGGTTCTGGAGCAGCACGCCGAGGTAGCGCGCGGCACGAACTGTGTCGCCGCCCGCCTGCTCCAGCGCGCGCGAGCTGATGAAGGCCTCGGCGCAGCCCAGCCGGCCGCACGAGCATCGCGGCCCGTCGACCTGCAGCACCGTGTGTCCGATCTCGCCGGCCATGCCCTGCGCGCCGATGAAGAGCCGGTCGTTGAGCACGATGCCGGCGCCGACACCGACGTCGCAGCTCACGAAGATCAAGGGGTCCTCGCCCTCGCCGTCCGAGAACTCGAACTCGCCGAGCACCGCTGCGTCGGCATCGTTCTGGAGCTGCACCGCGACGTCCGGGACCTTTTCGCGCGCGAGCGCGCGCGAAAGTCGCGGCAGCAGGTCGACGTCGCGCCAGCCGAGGTTCGGCGCGAAGCGCACCACGCCGGTCGCATCGTGCACCGCGCCCGGCACGCCGACGCCGATGCCCGACAGCCGCAGTCCCGACGCGAGCAGATGACGATGGGCGGCCGCGACCATGCGCGCCACCTGCGCGCACACCACCGCAGGCGTGTGATCGGCGAGCGGCTGCGCATCGGAATGGAGCACGTCGCCCTGCAGCGAAACGCACACCACGCGCAGCACCTCGATCGCGATCTCGACCCCGACCAGCGCACGCACGCCGACGTTGATGTGCAGCGGCGTCGAAGGCCGCCCCATGCCGTCGCCGACCGAGGCGCCGGCCTCGTCGAGCCAGCCTTCGTCGAGCAGTTCGCGCACCAGCAGGCTGACGGTGGATTTGGTCAGTCCGCTTTCCGCCGCGAGGCGGGCACGCGAAAGGCCCGGCTGCGCACGCACCAGGCGCAGCAGCACGCTGCGGTTGATTCGCCGGACCAGTTGCTGGTCGCCCTTGGTCTTCATGCCGCGCCTAAGCCAGGTTCATGCCGAATGTTCCGCCTGCGCCTTACCCTCGGGGCGCTTGCCCGCGATGATCATTCCGAGCACCTCGTCCTCGGTCACGTCCGCGGTGCGGTAGGTGCCGACCAGCTTGCCGTTCTTCATCACCGCGAGCCGGTCGCTCAGGCCGAACACATCCGGCATGTCGTGGGTGATGAGGAAGATGCCGACCCCGTCGGCCTTCAGCTGCTTGACCAGCGCGCCGACCATCGCCGTCTCTTCCGGCCCGAGTGCGGCGCAGGGCTCGTCCATGATCAGGATGCGCGCGTTGAAATACAGCGCACGCGAGATCGCCACCACCTGCCGCTGGCCGCCGGACAGCCGCCGCACCGGCACGCGGATGTTGGTGAAGTTCTTGTTGAGCCGCTGGAAGACCTTGCGCGCCTGCCCTTCCATGAAGTGATCGTCGAGCGTGCGCCAGGGCGTGAGCTTCTCGCGGCCGAGGAAGAGGTTGGCGACCGAATCGAGGTTGTCCGCGAGCGCGAGCGTCTGGTAGATGGTCTCGATGCCCTGCGCCTGCGCTTCGGAGGGCGTGCGGATGTTGACCTTCTCGCCCGCGATCAGCGTGTCGCCCGAATCGATCGGATAGGCGCCCGCGAGCATCTTCATCAGCGTCGACTTGCCCGCTCCGTTGTGCCCGAGCAGCGCCACCACTTCGCCGGGATAGAGATTGACGCTGACGTCGTCCACCGCCTTCACGCCGCCGAAGGCCTTGCGGATGTTGCGCAGTTCGACCAGTGGCGCGTTCATGACGTTTCTCCGAAGCGCTTGCGATAAAGGACGTCGAAGACGACTGCGATGATCAGCACCTGCCCGATGATGACCATGCGCTTGCCGATCGGCACGTCGAGCAGCAGCATCCCGCTGTCGAGCGACTGCATGATGAGCGCCCCGAGCACCGAGCCGAGGATCGACCCGCTGCCGCCCGCGAGCGCGGTGCCGCCGATGACGGCCGCCGCGATCACGTAGAGCTCCATGCCGGTGCCGAGCGAATTGGTCCCGGCGTTGAGCCGCGCGATGGACACGATGGCCGCGATGGTCACCAGCACCGCGAGCAGCGCGAAGAGCATCAGCGTCACGCGCTTGACCGGAATACCCACCAGCGCGGCCGCATCCGGATTGCCGCCCATCGCGAACACGTAGCGACCGAAGCGCGTGCGATGCACGATGAACGACAGCGTGACCGCGACCGCTGCCCAGATCAGCACCGGGATTGGCATGCCCTGCGGCTCGGTCTTCGAGGCGATCTGGTAGCTGTTCATCGCCGCCGCGAAGGCGCACACGATCACCACCGGCACCGCGGTAAGCAGCAGCTCGATCCACAGCGGCTCGACCGGCATCTCGTGCCGCTGGCGCGCGCGGCGCTTCTGCAGCATGCGGGCGAAGAGGACGACACCGACGACCGCTGCGAGCACCCAGCTCGCGGTGGTGCCGATTCCGCCGTCGTAGCCGCCGCCCAGGCGCTGGAAGAACTCGTCGTTCACCGGCTGCGTCTTGCCGTCCGCCACCAGGAAGGCCGCACCGCGGAACGACATCAACCCGCCCAGCGTGACGACGAACGACGGCACGCCCAGCACCGCCGTGAGCCCGCCCTGGTAGAGCGACACCAGCAGCGCCACCGCCAGCCCCGCGAGGCTCGCCGCCGGCCACGACCACCCCGACGTGTACTGCAGGTAGGCCACCAGCACGCCGACGAAGCCCATCACCGAGCCGACCGAGAGATCGATGTGGCGGGCCACGATGATCAGCACCATCACCGTCGAGACGATGCCCACCACCGCGGTCTGCTGGGCGATGTTGTAGAGGTTCTCGGGCGACAGGAACACGCCGCCCGACATGACGTGGAACACGACCGCCATCACCACCAGCAGCACGCCCATCAGCAGCAGCCGGAGGTCGACGCCCGTGCGGCGCCAGAGAGAAGGAGACGATGTCATGGTGGTTGGACCTCAATGCGTGAAACACCGCGGAACCAGCTCCGCCGGGCCGCTGGTGTTGCCCCCTGCAAGGGGGTTGGCGTAGCGACACGGAGTGCGCGCAGCCTAGGGGTGGGGATCATTTGCAGGCAGCAGGGGCCTTGTCGGCCGGAACGCCCTTGCAGAGCTCGTCCTTCTTGATCCATCCGGCCTTCACGACCACGTCGAGGTTGTCGCGCGTGATCGGCACCGGCGTGAGCAGGCGCGACGAAAGGGGGATCTTCTTCTCGCCGGCGCTCCATTCGGCGGCCTTCTCGACCGGCTTGCCCTGCACCAGCGCGACGGCCGCGGAGGCGGCTTCGCGGCCGAGTTCGCGAGAGTCCTTCCATACGGTCACGGTCTGCGTACCGAGCGCCACGCGGTTGAGCGCCGCGAAGTCCGCGTCCTGCCCGGACACCGGAATGCCGCGGATGCCCTTGGCCGTGAGCGCCGCCACCGCGCCCCCCGCAGTGCCGTCGTTGGCCGCCACCACCGCATCGACCTTGTTGCCGACCTTGGTGAGGATCTGCTCCATGTTCTTCTGCGCGACTTCGGGCTTCCAGCCCTCGGTGTATTCGTCGCCGACGATCTTGATGTCGCCCTTCTTGACCGCCTCGTCGATCACCTCCTGCTGCCCGGCGCGCAGGAAGTTGGCGTTCGGGTCGGTCGGCGAGCCCTTGATCATCACGTAGTTGCCCTTGGGCTGGACCTTGTAGACCGCGCGCGCCTGCATGCGGCCGACCTCGACGTTGTCGAAGGTGATGTAGAAGACGCCGGGCGCTTCGATCAGCCGGTCGTAGGCCACCACGGGCACCTTCTGCTTGAGCGCCTTGTTGACGGCGGGGAGGATCGCGTCCTTGTCCATCGCCAGCACGATCAGCGCCTTGGCGCCCTTCGACATCAGGCCGTCGATGTCGCCGAGCTGCTTCTCCGGCGAGCCGCCCGCGTCGGCGCTGATGTACTTCGCGCCGAGCTTCTCGAGCTGCGCCTTGATCGCGGCCTCGTCGGTCTTCCAGCGCTCTTCCTGGAAGTTGGACCAGCTCACGCCCACCACGGTCTGGGCGCAGGCGCCGATGGCGGTCAATCCGAAGGCGAGAGTGGTCAGGGTACGGGCGAGCTTCATGCGGGTCTCCAGGCTTTGTGATGGATGGGTATGGCTCGGGACCGACCTGCCGCAACCATTGAACGGCAGTTAGTTCGAGTGCCGAACTAACTATCGCAGCGGTCCGTGGCGCGTGGCATCGGGACTATCCCTGCGGGTAAATGCGCTACTTTTGGATTGGTCACGACCGATACGATTTCCAGCACAACGCATGCCCCGCGCGGGCTGGAGACGATATGGAGACTGCAATCCCAGTGCCGGAGCGCATCGCGCTCTACCGCACGATGGTGCGAATCCGCGCCTTCGAGAACGCCGCCGAGGCGGCCAGCCAGGGCGGCGTCAGCGCCTACGGCCAACAGGCGGCAGGTGTCGCGAAGGTGCGCGGGCCCCTGCATCTCTCGACGGGACAGGAAGCCGTGCCGGCCGGCGTCTGCGCACATCTCACGCCAGTCGACTACCTCACCTCCACGCACCGCGGCCACGGCCACACGCTGGCCAAGGGTGCGGACCTCGTGCGCATGATGTGCGAGCTCTTCGGCAAGGCATGCGGCTTCAACGGCGGCAAGGGCGGCTCGATGCACATCGCCGATTTCTCGGTCGGCATGCTGGGCGCGAACGGCGTGGTCGCCGCAGGGTTGCCGATCGCGGTCGGCGCGGCGCATGCGCAGAAGCTGCTGAAGCAGGACGCGATCACCGTCTGCTTCTTCGGCGATGGAGCGATCAATCGCGGACCGTTTCTCGAATCGCTCAACTGGGCGCGCGTGTATGGGCTGCCGGTGCTGTTCGTCTGCGAGGACAACCGCTGGAGCGCCACCACCGCGAGCGGCCCCATGACCGCCGGCGACGGCGCTTCGGTGCGCGCGCAGGCGATGGACATCGCGGCGACGCAGGTCGACGGCAACGATGTCTTCGCGGTGCATGGGGCGGCGGGCAGGCTGGTGGCCGAGGTGCGCGCCGGAAGCGGGCCGCGCCTGCTGCACGCGCTGACCTACCGTGTGAAGGGGCACGTCTCGGTGGACCCTGCGGCCTATCGCGATCCGGCCGAGGTGGCCGCCGCGCTAGAAACCGATCCGATCGCGCATGCGCGCGCGCTCCTTGCGGGCGACATCGACGCGGCTTTGCTGGAGGCGATCGAAGACGAAGCGCACGCGGAAGTCGAAGCCGCGCTCGCCGCCGCCGATGCCGCGCCCTGGCCCGAGGCGAGTGCGGCCTTCAGCGACGTTCAAACCACCGGAGAAGGTCAATGGACATGATGGACATGGGCAGCGCCGCGGCAGGCGCCGGCGCACGCGCCGAATCGACCATCGAACTCAGCTACGCGGAGGCCGCCGCGCTGGCGGTACGGCGCGAGATGGAAGCCGATCCGCGCGTGGTCGTGCTCGGCGAAGACGTCGGGCGCGGCGGCATCTTCGGCCAGTACAAGGGCCTGCAGCAGCACTTCGGCAGCGAGCGCGTGATCGACACGCCGATCTCCGAAGCCGCGATCATGGGCGCCGGCGTGGGCATGGCGCTCGCCGGACTGCGGCCGGTGGTCGAGATGCGGGTGGTCGACTTCGCGCTCTGCGGCATGGACGAACTCGTGAACCAGGCGGCGAAGAACCGCTTCATGTTCGGCGGACAGGGCCGCGTGCCGCTGGTGGCGCGGATGCCGGGCGGCATCTGGGATGCCTCGGCAGCGCAGCACTCGCAGTCGCTGGAGGCGTGGTTCGCCCATCTCCCCGGTGTCGTCGTCGTGTGCCCGTCGACACCGCAGGACAACCATTCGCTGATGCGTGCGGCGCTGCGCTGCGGCGATCCGGTGGTCTACATCGAGCACAAGACCTTGTGGGGCACGCGCGGCGCGGTGGATCCGTCGCTGGACATTGCGCTCGGCCAGGCCGCGCGCGTGCGGCGCGGCAACGCGCTGACCCTGGTGAGCTGGAGCCGGCAGATGCACGTCTGCGCGGCCGCGTGCGACACGCTCGCGGCCGAGGGCATCGAGATGGATCTGATCGACCTGCGCACGCTCTGGCCGTGGGATCGCGAGACGGTGCTCGCTTCCTGCGCACGCACGGGGCGCCTGCTCGTCGTGCACGAGGCGGTGCAGGCCGCCGGTTTCGGCGCCGAGATTGCCGCCACGGCAGCCGAAGCGACCGGCTGCCGCGTCGCCCGCCTCGGCGCGCCGCGCATTCCGGTCGGCTATGCGCCGGTGCTCGAAGCGCAATCGCGCGTGAGCGCGGAGCAAATCGCGCGGGCTGCCCGATCGCTGCTGGGCTGACCATGACGCCCGCGCCGGAACCGGCCGATCTGCCGGACTCGGTCTTCTTCAAGCTCGTGCGCGTCGTGAACCTGACGGCGCGGCCCTTCCAGCAGCGCGTCGGGCGGCAGCATCAGCTCACGCTCAACGAATGGCGGACGATGGCGGTGCTGGGCACGCGGCCGGGCCTCACCGCCAGGCAGGTGGCGGATCTCACCGGACTCGACAAGATGGCGGTGAGCCGCGCGCTGGGAGGCCTGCAGCGCCACAAGCGACTGCATCGGCACGAGGACCCGACCGATCTGCGGTGCACGCGCCTGTATCTCAGCAGCGTCGGCAAGTCGCTCTTCGCGACCGTCAAGGCGCAGGCACGCCAGCGCGAGGCCGAGCTGTTCGCCGGGGTGGCGCCGGACGAACTCGGGCAGCTCGACGCGATCCTCGACAGGCTGATCGAATCGGTTGCGGACCGTGCCGACCGGCCCGCCTGAACCGGACCGGGCGACGGGGGTTTCCACCCGCGACGCGACGGGTGCTTCCCCTGTAAAAACCCTGCATTCGAACCCACAGGGAACCCCATGCCTCCATCCTTTCCGCTGCGCCGACGCACTGCGCTGAACCTCGCCGCATTGACTGCAGTCACCCTCGTCGCGGGTCCGGTTGCCGCGCAGTCCGGCTGGCCGAACAAGCCGGTGCGCATCGTCGTGCCGTTCGCGCCCGGCGGCACCACCGACATCCTTGCGCGCGCGGTCGCGCCCGAACTGTCGAAGGCCTTCGGCCAGCAGTTCATCGTCGACAACCGCGCGGGCGCGGGCGGCAACGTGGGCGCCGAGATCGTCGCGCGGTCGCCGAACGACGGCTACACGCTGCTGATGGGCACGGTCGGCACGCACGGCATCAACCGCGCGCTCTACCCCAAGCTGCCGTACGACCCGATCAAGGATTTCGCGCCGATCACGCTGGTCGCCGCGGTGCCGAACGTGATGGAGATGAATGTCGACAAGGCGAAGGCGCTGGGCATCAACAACGTCGCGGACTTCGTGAAGTACGCCAAGGCCAATCCCGGCAAGCTCAACATGGCGTCGAGCGGCAGCGGCACCTCGATCCACCTCGCGGGCGAACTGTTCAAGAGCATGACCGGCAGCTACATGACGCATATCCCGTATCGCGGCTCCGGCCCGGCGCTCATGGACATGGTGGCCGGCAATGCGGACGTGATGTTCGACAACCTGCCCTCGTCGATGCAGCAGATCAAGGGCGGCAAGCTCAAGGCGCTGGCCGTCACCAGCGCGAAGCGCTCCCCGGCCTTGCCCGACGTGCCGACCGTCGAAGAAGCTGGCGGGCCGCTGCTCAAGGGCTACGAAGCCAGCTCGTGGTTCGGCCTGCTCGCGCCCGCCGGCACGTCCCCGGACATCATCAACCGCATCCAGCACGAAGTCGCCAAGTCGCTGTCGACTCCCGCGATCAAGGAAAAGATGGAAGCCCAGGGCGCCATCCCGAGCGGCAACACGCCCGCCGAGTTCGCCAAGCTCATCGACAGCGAGCACGAAAAGTGGGCAAAGGTAGTGAAAGCTTCCGGCGCGAAAGTGGACTAAGACCCTGAAGCCAGAAACACCGCGGAACCGGCTTGGCCGGGCCGCCGGTGTTGCCCCCGGTCGGGGGTGGAGAGCGACACGAAGTGCGCGGGCCTGGGGGCGAGCCTGGCTAGACCTCCCAGGTCACGTCTTTCTTGTCGGCGAGGGAGTCCTTCAGCATGTGCAGCAGCGGCGCGCCACGCTGGCGGATGCCGATGTGGTGCTTCTCGGCCTCGTTGTCGTGGCCTTCGACGGCGTAGTCGTCGTCGTTGTGGACATTGGCCGCTTCGCGCTGCATGGCGGATTCGAGCGCCGCGATGGCCGCGGGCATCTGCTCCACCGTGATGACGCCCTTGGGCGCAGGCGCCTTGCCGATGATGTCGAACATCTGGCGCGCGTGCACTTCGAGCATCACGAAGGGTGGCGTCGCACGGGAGTTGAATCGATACAGCATGGTGCCTCTCTCTCTTACTTGTAGATGTAATCGCGGACAAACGGGTACTGCGACTGCGCGCCGCGGATCGTGCCGTCGTCCACCTTGCCGTCCGGCTTGGTGGAAAGCATCTGGTGCAGCGCAATCCAGCCCTGCTCGAAGCTCATTGCCGATCCCGCCAGATACAGGCGGTATGCGCGCAGGATGCGCTCGGCGTTCTCGCCTTGCTTGCCGCCGCTGCCCCTGAGCACTTCGCGCGCCTTGTCGAGCTGCGATTCGAGCGCGTCGGACCATGCCCAGAGCGTGCGCGCATAGTGCGGGCGCAGGTTCTCGGTGTCGACCATCTCCAGCCCAGCCGCGGCCGTCTCGCGCAGCACATGCGTCACGTGGAGGAGTTCGCCTCCCGGAAAGATGTACTTCTCGATGAAGTCGCCCATGCCGGCGCCGAGCTGCTTGTAGTCGAGCCCCCCCGACGTGATGCCGTGATTGAGCACCAGGCCGCCCGGCACGAGCAGCGAGTGGATCTTGCGGAAATACACCGGCATGTTGGCCGCGCCGACGTGCTCGAACATGCCGACCGACGAGATCTTGTCGAAAGGCTTGGCGGGGTCGAGCTCGCGGTAGTCACGCAGCTCCACGCGCACGCGGCCCTGGAGGCCCTTCGCTTCGATCAGCCGCTGCACATGCGCGTGCTGGTTCTTCGACAGCGTGATGCCGGTCGCGTCGACGCCATAGTGCTCGGCCGCCCACATCAGCAGGGCACCCCAGCCTGAGCCGATATCTAGAAAACGCTCGCCGGGCTTGAGCATCAGCTTGCGGCAGATGTGATCGAGCTTGGCTTCCTGCGCCTGGGCGAGCGTCATGTTCGCGTCACGAAAGTAGGCGCAGGAGTACGCGCGGCGCTCATCGAGCCACAGCGCGTAGAAGTCGTCGGAGACGTCGTAATGGAACTCGACCTGGCGGGCGTCCCTGCCGAGCGAGTGCGAGCCACGCGATTTGGCGCGCCGCTGCACGCGGCTCCACCAGGTGGTGTTGGTCTCGGCCGGGTTGCCCGGCAGCAGGCTGACGGTGGCGTCGATGAGATCTCGCATCGCGCCTTCGATCTGGACGCGGCCTTCGACATAGGCCTCGCCGATGGCGCCGACCTGCCGGGTCGCGAGCTTGGCGAGCGCGGACCACTCGGTGAAAGCCAGGGTGATGCGGGAACCGGGCTTGGCGACCTGCCGGCCGTCAGGCAGTTGCAGCGTGATGGGAACGGGCAGCGCGGAAAGCTGGGACTCGATCTTCGGCAACAGGCTTTGCATGTTACTGATTCTTGCGAGCGCACGCGGCCGCGTCAACTGGGGTCCTCGGGCAAACCCGGTGGCAACGTGGGTTGACACCAGATCGTTTATGTCTAAACTATTTATCCATGAATAGCTCAACCCCGAACCTTCACCGCGTGTTGTGCATCGGCGGCGGCCCCGCCGGCCTGTACTTCGCGCTCTTGATGAAAGCCCGGCATCCGGCCCTCGACATCACCGTGGTCGAGCGCAACCGCCCCTTCGACACCTTCGGCTGGGGTGTCGTGCTCAGCGACCAGACGCTCGACAACCTGGCCGCGGCCGATCCGGAAACGGCGAAGCTCATCGGTGGCGAGTTCCATCACTGGGACGACATCCAGGTGTTCTTCAAGGGCCGGCAGGTGCGCTCGGGCGGGCACGGCTTCTGCGGCATCGGCCGCAAGCGCCTCCTGAACATCCTGCAGGAGCGCTGCCTCGCGCTCGGCGTCAAGCTGGTGTTCGAGACCGACGTCACGGACGACCAGGCACTGGCCGCGCAGTACAACGCCGACCTCGTGATCGCAAGCGACGGACTCAACAGCCGTATCCGCCAGCGCTACGCGGATGTGTTCGACCCCGACATCGACCTGCGCCAGTGCCGCTTCGTCTGGCTCGGCACGCATCAGACCTTCGATGCATTCACCTTCGCGTTCGAAGAGACCGAGCACGGTTGGTTCCAGGCGCACGCCTACCAGTTCGACAACGACACCTCCACCTTCATCGTCGAGACGCCCGAGGAAGTCTGGAAGGCCCACGGCCTCGACAAGATGGAGCAGCCGGAGGCGATCGCCTTCTGCGAGAAGATGTTCGCAAAGTACCTCGGCGGGAACCCGCTCATCAGCAACGCGACACATCTGCGCGGTTCGGCCAACTGGATCCGCTTCCCGCGCGTCATCTGCAAGAACTGGACGCATCGCATCGACGTGAACGGCCGCAAGGTACCGGTCGTGCTCATGGGCGATGCCGCGCACACCGCGCACTTCTCCATTGGCTCCGGCACCAAGCTGGCGCTGGAAGACGCGATCGACCTCGCGAACGAGTTCGGCACCGGGCACGCCATCGACGAGGTGCTGACCGCCTACGAGGCACGCCGCAGCGTCGAAGTGCTCAAGATCCAGAATGCGGCGCGCAACTCCACCGAATGGTTCGAGAACGTCGATCGCTACACCGGCATGGAGATCGAGCAGTTCGCGTACTCGCTGCTCACCCGCTCGCAGCGCATCAGCCACGAGAACCTGCGCCTGCGCGACGCGACCTGGCTCAACGGCTACGAGCAATGGCTCGCTGGCGGAAAGCCGCTGCCTCCGATGCTCATGCCGCTGACGGTGCGCGGGCTCACGCTCAAGAACCGCATCGTGGTCTCACCGATGGCGACCTACAGCGCGGTCGACGGCGTGCCGCAGGACTTCCTGCTGGTGCACCTCGGCGCACGCGCGCTCGGCGGCGCCGGCATGGTCTTCGTCGAGATGACAAGCCCGACGCCCGAAGGCCGCATCACCCCCGGATGCACGGGCCTTTACAACGACGAGCAGCAGGCCGCGTTCAAGCGCATCGTCGATTTCGTGCACACGCAGTCGACCGCGAAGATCGCGATGCAGCTCGGCCACAGCGGGCCGAAGGGCTCGACACAGGTCGGCTGGGAAGGCTCCGACGAGCCGCTGCCCCAGGGCAACTGGCCGCTGCTCTCCGCCAGCGCCCTGCCCTACGGCGAACAGAACCAGACGCCGGCGCAGATGACCCGCGCAGACATGGACCTCATGCGCGACCAGTTCGTCGCCTCCGCGAAGCGCGCCGCGGAAGCGGGTTTCGACTGGCTCGAACTGCATTGCGCACACGGCTACCTGCTCTCGTCCTTCCTGAGCCCGCTGACGAACCTGCGCACGGACGAGTACGGCGGCAGCCTCGAGAACCGCCTGCGCTATCCGCTCGAAGTGTTCCGCGCCATGCGTGCCGCATGGCCGCAAGAGCGCCCGATGAGCGTGCGGATCTCGGCGCACGACTGGGCGCCCGGCGGCAACACCGCCGACGACGCGGTCGAGATGGCGCGCACCTTCAAGGAAGCCGGCGCCGACTTCATCGACGTGTCTTCCGGCCAGACCACGCGCGCCGCCAAGCCGGTGTATGGCCGCATGTACCAGACGCCGTTTGCCGACCGCATCCGCAACGAAGTCGGCATCTCGACCATCGCGGTCGGCGCGATCACCGATGCCGACCAGGCGAACAGCATCATTGCCGCGGGTCGGGCCGACCTGTGCGCCCTCGCGCGACCGCACCTCGCGGATCCGGCCTGGACGCTACACGAGACGGCCAAGCTGCAGAACCGCGACGTCGACTGGCCGAAGCAATACCTCAGCGGCCGCGACCAGATGTACCGCGAGATCGCCAAGCAGCAGCAACTCGCTGCGGCGATGGCGGCAGGACAGCGCCCGGCGGCCGAAGAAAGCCATTGATATGAGAAGCCCCCACGCTCATCACTTCGTGTGTCGCTGCCCCCAGAGGGGGCGCTCAGCGCCCTTCGGGCGGCCGGGCGGGCGCTGAGATGGACCTCGAAGCCCGAGCCCACAGCGAGCATCCGGAGGAACTGCGCCTCTGGCTGCGCCTGCTGACCTGCACCCAGCTGATCGAGAAGCAGGTCCGCAACGAACTGCGCGAGCAGTTCGCGACGACGCTGCCGCGCTTCGACCTCATGTCGCAGCTCGAGCGCGCGCCCGAGGGGCTGAAGATGAACGAGCTTTCGCGCCGCATGATGGTCACCGGTGGCAACGTCACCGGCATCACCGACCAGCTCGTGTCGGAAGGCCTCGTGGAGCGGGTCGACGTAGAAGGCGATCGCCGCGCCTGGCGCGTACGCCTCACGTCTCGAGGACGCAAGCTCTTCAACGAGATGGCCCAGCAGCACGAAGCCTGGATCTGCGAAGCGTTCTCCGCGCTGAACCCGAAGGAGATCGCGCAACTTCACAAGCTGCTCGGCAAGGTCAAGCAGCACTCACATCAACAATTGGCGGAGGCTCTATGAAGCACTACATCGGCGCGGACAATCCCATGCGCGCCCAGTTCGATCCGAAGGCGGGCTACCAGGCCAAGCATTTCTCCTGGTCATTCGAGGACGGCGTCGGCACGGTCACGCTCAACCGGCCCGAGCGCAAGAACCCCCTGACTTTCGATTCGTATGCCGAGCTGCGCGACCTGTTCCGCGCGCTGTACTTCGCCACCGACGTGAAGTCGATCGTCGTCACCGGCGCGGGCGGCAACTTCTGCTCGGGCGGCGACGTGCACGAGATCATCGGCCCGCTGACGAAGATGCAGATGCCCGAACTGCTGGAATTCACGCGCATGACCGGCGACCTGGTGAAGGCGATCCGCCATTGCCCGCAGCCGATCGTCGGCGCGATCGACGGCGTCTGCGCGGGCGCGGGCGCGATGATCGCGCTGGCTTGCGACATCCGCTATGGATCGCCGTCGACGAAGACCGCCTTCCTCTTCACGCGCGTCGGGTTGGCGGGCGCCGACATGGGTGCCTGCGCGCTCCTGCCGCGCGTGATCGGCCAGGGCCGCGCGTCGGAACTGCTGTTCACCGGCCGCGCGATGAATGCCCAGGAGGGGCTCGCGTGGGGCTTCTTCAATGCACTGCATGAAGGCGATGCGCTGCTCGATGCCGCGACCGCGATGGCGCGCGAACTCGCGCAGGGGCCGACGTTCGCGCATGGCATGACGAAGACGATGCTCTCGCAGGAATGGGCCATGACCATCGACCAGGCCATCGAGGCCGAAGCGCAGGCCCAGGCGATCTGCATGCAGACCGAGGACTTCAAACGCGCGTTCGAGGCCTTCGCGGCCAAGCGCAAGCCGGTGTTCGAAGGAGACTGATCGATGGCCGCCTCCTCTGTCGATCCCTCCACGACACACCTCGCGCTGCCCTTCTTCGACGAAGCGCATCGCGCGCTCGCACGCGACCTGCTGCCGTGGGCGCGCGCGCAGTCGGTGGACGAGCGCGACGATCGCGCCGCCTGCCGCGATTGGGTGCGCCGCCTCGGCGATGCCGGTTGGCTGCGTTACTGCGTGCCCGCCGCATCGGGTGGCGCGCTTGAGCGTCTCGACTCGCGCGCGCTGGTGCTGTTGCGCGAGACGCTGGCGTTCCATTCGCCGCTCGCCGATTTCGCCTTTGCGATGCAGGGCCTCGGCAGCGGCGCGATCACGCTCGCCGGCACCGCCCTGCAGCATGCGAACTACCTGGCTCCCGTGGGTCGCGGCGACAAGATCGCGGCCTTTGCGCTGAGCGAGCCGGACGCCGGCTCCGACGTGGGCGCGATGGCCATGCGCGCCGAGCCCACCGCGGACGGCTGGCGCCTGACCGGCGAGAAGACCTGGATCAGCAACGGCGGGCTCGCGGACTTCTACTGCGTGTTCGCCAAGACCGACCCGACCGCCGGTTCGCGCGGCATCACCGCCTTCATCGTCGATGCCAGGACGCCGGGCCTGGACACCTCATCGCACATCGACGTGATGGCGCCCCACCCGCTCGCCACGCTGCGCTTCGACGGCTGCGTGGTTCCGCGCAGCGCGCAGCTCGGCGAACTGAACGGCGGCTTCAAGCTGGCCATGCGCACGCTGGACATCTTCCGCGCCTCGGTCGCGGGTGCCGCCCTGGGCATGGGACGCCGCGCGCTTTCGGAAGCCGTCCGGCACGCGCAAAAGCGAAAGATGTTCGGACAGACGCTGGCCGACTTCCAGCTCACGCAAGCCAAGCTCGGCGAGATGGCGGCCCTGATCGACGCCGGCGCGTTGCTGACCTATCGGGCGGCCTGGATGCGCGACGACAGCGAGCATCGAGGCGAGCCCGCCGTTGGCGATCTGACCGCCGCCGCCGCGATGGCCAAGATGACCGCCACCGAGAACGCCAGCCGGGTGATCGACATGGCGCTGCAGATGCATGGCGGCCTGGGCGTCAAGGTGGGCACCAAGGTCGAAAGCCTCTATCGCGACATCCGCTCGCTGCGCATCTACGAAGGTGCGACGGAGGTTCAGCAGCTCATCATCGGCAAGTCCGTCTTGCGCCCGGCGCCGGGCCGCCCCAAGACGGACGACGCCCCCTCGGGGGGCGGCGACGACGCGAAGCGCGGAGCGTCGGGGCAGAAGGACCAGCCATGACCGCAAGTGCGCAAATCGACCGCTTCGTGCACGACCGGCTGCCGCCGGCCGACCAACTGCCGATCTTCCGGTACGACCTGCCCGAGCTTCAGCTGCCTGATCAGGCGAACCTGGTCGAGGAGTTGCTCGACAAGGCGGCCGACAGAGGTTTCGCCGACAAGCCGATGTTGCGCTCGCCGGTGCGGACGCTGACGTATGCCGAGGCCGCCGTGGAGGTCAACCGGATCGCGCAGGTGCTCACCGAGGACCTGCGGCTGGTGCCCGGCAATCGCGTGCTGTTGCGTGGCGGCAATTCGATCGCGATGGCACTGGCGTGGCTGGCAGTGGTCAAAGCCGGCATGATCGCGGTCGCGACCATGCCGCTGCTTCGGGCCAAGGAGCTCGGCGAGATCCTGGAGAAGTCGCAGCCTTCGGCCGCGCTGTGCGACGGAAAGCTTCTCGACGAGTTGCAGACGGCACAGCAGGCGCATCCTGTTCTGAAGACGATCGTCGCGTTCAACCAGCCGGACGCGCCGGATTCATTGTCGGCACGGGCGGCGTCGAAGAGCGGGGTGTTCAAGGCATGCCCCACGTCCGCGGACGACATCGCGTTGCTGGCTTTCACCTCGGGGACGACCGGCAAGCCGAAGGCACCGGTCACGACGCATCGCGATGTGCTCGCGATGTGCCAGACCTGGCCTCGCCACATCCTGCGCGCCCGCAGCGACGACATCGTGATCGGCTCGCCGCCGCTGGCCTTCACGTTCGGCCTGGGCGGCCTGCTGATCTTCCCGATGTGGGCCGGTGCCTCGGTGTATTTCCACGATGGCCCGTACTCGCCGGAATCGATGGTCCAGGTCATCCGGAACGTCGGCGCCACGATCTGCTACACCGCGCCGACCTTCTATCGGCAGATGGCTGCGTTCGCGAAACAGCACGGCGTGCCGAGTCTTCGCATCAGTGTCAGCGCCGGCGAAGCACTCCCCGACGCGACGCGGCAGATGTGGAAGCAGGCGACCGGCATCGAGATGCTCGACGGCATCGGCGGCACCGAGGTGTTTCACATCTACATCTCGGCTGCCGGCGACGAGGTGCGCCGAGGCGCGGTCGGCAAGGCGGTGCCGGGCTTCACCGCCAGGATCGTCGACGACGACGGCAACGAGGTGCCGCGCGGAACGGTCGGCAAGTTGGCCATCATCGGGCCGGTGGGTTGCCGCTACCTCGACGACCCGCGCCAGGCCAACTACGTCAAGAAGGGCTGGAATTACCCCGGCGATGCGTTCGTGGAGGACGAGGACGGCTACTTCTTCTATCAATCGCGCGCCGACGACATGATCGTCACCGCGGGCTACAACGTCGGCGGCCCCGAGGTCGAAGACGCGCTGCTCAAGCATCCTGCGGTGGCGGAGTGCGGCGTCATCGGCAAGCCGGACGAGGAGCGCGGGATGATCGTCAAGGCGTTCTGCGTGCTCAAGCCGGGGCACGCCGGCGATGCGGCGCTGGTCAAGGCGCTGCAGGACCACGTGAAGGCAACCATCGCCCCTTTCAAATATCCCCGTGAAGTCGCGTTCGTGGCGAACCTGCCGCGCACCGAAACCGGAAAACTCCAACGATTCAAACTGAGGCAACTCCCATGATCAAGTTTCTCCAACCCCCTGGCTGGGCCCCTCCGAAGGGCTATGCGAACGGCGTGGCCGCACGCGGCACCATGGTCTTCGTCGGCGGACAGATCGGCTGGAATGCACAGCAGCAATTCGAGTCCGACGACTTCATCGAACAGACGGGCCTGGCCCTGCGAAACATCGTCGAAGTCCTGCGCGAAGCCGGCGCCGGCCCCGAGCACATGGTGCGCATGACCTGGTACGTGACCGACCGCGATGAGTACAACAGGCGCCTCTCCGAACTCGGCCCGGTGTACCGGGACGCGATGGGGCGCAACTTCCCTGCGATGACGTGCGTGCAGGTGGCGGCGCTGGTAGAAGCTCGCGCCAAGGTCGAGATCGAGGTGACTGCCGTCGTGCCGGACTGAGCCCCCGGCTCGCGCACTGCGTGTCTCTCTCTTGCGATTGCCAGAGGCGGCTGGTGTTCGGGCTGCGCAGGTAGGCGCGTAGCTGCGGCTCTCGGCCCCTTCAAGGGCAACGTCAGCGGCCCGGCGGAGCCGGTTTCTCGACGTGTGCAGTCGACGGTTCGACGGAACACATCGAATCGCAGAAAAGAAAAAGCCCACCGAAGTGGGCTTTTTTCAATTCAGCGGCGATCTTTTGAATCGCCGGAAATTTGGTTGCGCGAGCAAGATTTGAACTTGCGACCTTTGGGTTATGAGCCCAACGAGCTACCAGGCTGCTCCATCGCGCGGCAGACAGAAATTATAGCTTATTCCGCAGCGGCTTGCTCGTCGGAAGCCTCAGAAACTTCAGGGCGATCGACCAACTCGACGAGTGCCATGGGGGCGTTGTCACCCACGCGGAAACCCATCTTCAGAATGCGGGTGTAGCCACCAGGACGAGCCTGGTAACGCGGGCCGAGTTCACCGAAGAGCTTCACGACGCTGTCGCGATCGCGCAGGCGGTCGAAGGCGAGGCGCTTGTTGGCAACCGTCGGCTTCTTGGCGAGCGTGATCATCGGCTCGATGACCCGACGCAGTTCCTTGGCCTTCGGGACCGTGGTCTTGATGACTTCGTGCTCGATGAGCGAATTCATCATGTTCTGCAGCATCGCAAGGCGGTGCGAGCTGGTGCGGTTGAGTTTGCGGAGTCCGTGTCCGTGACGCATGGTGCTTTTCCTTTACCTTATAAGAACAGGCAGCCGTGTCAGGTACTGCCCGGTGCACAGGCCCAAGCGGGCCAATTCAAAAAATCAACGCTTATCCAGGCCAGCCGGCGGCCAGCTTTCGAGCTTCATGCCCAAGGTCAGGCCGCGCGAGGCAAGCACTTCCTTGATTTCGTTGAGCGACTTGCGACCCAGGTTCGGGGTCTTGAGCAGCTCGTTCTCGGTGCGCTGGATCAGGTCACCGATGTAGTAGATGTTTTCCGCCTTCAGGCAGTTCGCCGAACGGACCGTGAGTTCGAGCTCGTCGACCGGGCGCAGCAGGATCGGATCGAACTGCTGGGCACTGCGCGGTGCCGGTGCATCGAACGCGGCGAGTTCGCCACCTTCGAGCTGCGCGAACACGGCGAGTTGCTCGACCAGGATCTTTGCCGAAGCGCGAACTGCATCTTCGGCGGTGATCGCGCCGTTGGTCTCGATTTCGACCAGCAGCTTGTCCAGGTCGGTGCGCTGTTCCACACGCGCGCTTTCGACGGTGTAGCTCACGCGCTTGACCGGCGAGAACGACGCGTCCAGAACGATGCGGCCGATCGACTTGGTCGGCTCGTCGGCATAGCGGCGCATCGTGCCCGGCACGTAGCCACGGCCCTTCTCGACCTTGATCTGCATGTCGAGCTTGCCGCCCTGCGACAGGTGAGCGATCACGTGGTCGGGATTGATGATCTCGACGTCGTGGGGCGTCTGGATGTCCGACGCGGTGACGGCGCCTTCGCCATCCTTGCGCAGGCTCAGCGTGACTTCATCGCGGTTGTGCAGCTTGAACACCACGCCCTTGAGGTTCAGGAGGATGTTGACCACATCTTCCTGCACGCCATCGATGGACGAGTACTCGTGCAGCACGCCTGCGATGGTGACTTCCGTCGCCGAATAGCCGACCATCGAAGACAGCAGAACGCGACGCAGCGCGTTGCCGAGCGTATGGCCATAGCCGCGCTCGAATGGCTCGAGCGTGACCTTCGCGCGGTTGGGCGCGAGTTGCTCGACCTGGATGGTCTTGGGTTTCAGCAGGGTGGTTTGCATGCAGACTTCCTCTCAATACCCCCGGCTCGTTACACCGGTAAGGCTGGTGAAGTGCCCGGCGACGTTCTCGCCGGGAACAAAAAAACACAAGGACGGGCCGCGCAAAGCGCGGCACGTTATCGTCCGTTTACCTCGAATACAGTTCGACGATCAGCGACTCGTTGATGTCCGAGGCGAATTCGTCGCGATCCGGCACCTTCTTGAACGTGCCTTCGGCCTTGTCGGCATTCACTTCGACCCAGGCCGGCATGCCGACTTGCTGAGCCAACTGGAGTGCTTCGACGACGCGGTTCTGCTTCTTCGACTTATCGCGGACAGCGATCACGTCGCCGGTCTTGACCAGGTACGACGGGATGTTCACGGACTGGCCATTGACCGTGATCGCCTTGTGCGACACGAGCTGGCGGGCTTCCGCGCGTGTCGAGCCGAACCCCATGCGATAGACGACGTTGTCCAGGCGCGATTCGAGAATGAACAGCAGGTTGGCGCCCGTGTTGCCACGGCGGCGGTCAGCTTCTTCGAAGTAGCGGCGGAACTGCTTCTCGAGCACGCCGTACATGCGCTTGACCTTCTGCTTTTCGCGCAGTTGCAGACCGAAGTCCGAGGTGCGCTGACCCGAAGTGCGGCCGTGTTGGCCGGGCTTGGAGTCGAACTTGGCCTTGTCCTGGATCGAACGACGGGCGCTCTTCAGGAACAGGTCGGTGCCTTCGCGGCGGGAAAGTTTGGCCTTGGGGCCGAGGTAGCGTGCCACTTGATCTTCCTTTGTTCATCTGCCGCAGCGGACTGCGGGAGCCATCAGCGTGGGCCGACGGCGGTGGGCTTGTTAAAAAACAAAATGCGCAGCCGCCGTGAAGCGGTCTGCGCCGAACGCCATCGCCTTAGATGCGACGACGCTTCTGCGGACGGCAGCCGTTGTGCGGCACCGGGGTCACGTCGGCAATGGAGTTGATCCGGATGCCGAGCGCGGCCAGCGCGCGCACCGACGATTCGCGACCCGGGCCGGGGCCCTTGATCTCGACGTCGAGGTTCTTGATGCCTTGCTCGACCGCAGCGCGGCCGGCGACTTCAGAGGCCACCTGCGCAGCGAACGGCGTCGACTTGCGCGAACCCTTGAAGCCCTGACCACCCGACGAAGCCCACGACAGGGCGTTGCCCTGGCGGTCCGTGATCGTGATGATCGTGTTGTTGAACGAAGCGTGCACGTGCGCGATGCCGTCCGCGACGTTCTTGCGAACCTTCTTGCGAACGCGTTGTGCGGCGTTGTTGGCAGGAGCTTTAGCCATGCTGGTCTATCCTTATTTCTTCAGGGACTGCGCAGCCTTGCGCGGACCCTTGCGAGTGCGGGCGTTGGTGCGCGTACGCTGGCCGCGCATCGGCAGGCCGCGACGATGACGGAAACCGCGGTAGCAGCCGATGTCGATCAAACGCTTGATGTTCATCGTCGTTTCGCGGCGCAGGTCGCCTTCGATCGTGAAGAGCGCGATCTGGTCGCGGATCTTCTCGAGATCGGCGTCGGTCAGATCCTTGATCTTCTTCGAGTACTCGATGCCGCTCGCTTCGCAGATCTTGCGAGCGCGCGTGCGACCGATGCCGAAGATGGCCGTCAGGCCGATTTCAGCGTGCTTGTGCGGCGGAATGTTGATGCCAGCAATACGTGCCATGTGCGTCCTCTAGTACTCTATCAATCAACCCTGGCGCTGCTTGTGGCGCGGGTCGGAACAGATCACACGCACCACACCCTTGCGGCGGATGATCTTGCAATTACGGCAGATGGTTTTGACCGAAGCCGAAACTCTCATTTCTTTCTCCTAAAACTCTTCAACCCGGCGACTCATTTCGCCCGAAACACAATGCGCGCCCGGCTCAAGTCGTAGGGCGTCAACTCAACGGTGACTTTGTCACCTGGAAGGATGCGGATGTAGTGCATCCGCATCTTTCCGGAAATATGACCAAGAACGATGTGCCCATTTTCGAGCTTCACCCTGAATGTCGCGTTGGGAAGGTTCTCCAGAACCTCTCCTTGCATCTGGATGACATCGTCCTTCGACATCTCATACCTACGAGGTCTTGAAGTTCGCCTTCTTGAGCAGGGACTCGTATTGCTGAGACATCATGTAGTTCTGCACCTGGGCCATGAAGTCCATCGTGACCACCACGATGATCAACAGGGAGGTGCCGCCAAAATAGAACGGCACGTTGTACTTCAGGATCAGGAACTCCGGCAGCAGGCAGACGAAGGTGATGTACACCGCGCCAGCCAGCGTGAGGCGAACCAGGATCTTGTCGATGTACCTCGCGGTCTGGTCACCCGGACGAATGCCCGGGATGAACGCGCCACTCTTCTTCAGGTTGTCTGCGGTCTCGCGGCTGTTGAAAACCAGCGCCGTGTAGAAGAAGCAGAAGAACACGATCGCGCTGGCGTACAGCAGAACGTAGATCGGCTGACCCGGATGCAGGGCACTCGCAATATCGCGGATCCAGCGCGAGCTCTCACCGGTGCTGAACCAGCCCACGATGGTGGTCGGCAGCAGGATGATCGACGACGCGAAGATCGGCGGGATCACGCCGGCCATGTTCAGCTTGAGCGGCAGGTGCGACGACTGGCCGCCGTACACCTTGTTGCCCACCTGGCGCCGCGCATAGTTCACGAGGATCTTGCGCTGGCCACGTTCCACGAACACCACGAAGTAGGTCACCAGAACGACCACTGCCACGATGAACAGTGCCACCAGCACGTTCATGGCGCCAGTGCGAACCAGTTCGAGCAAGCCGCCGATCGCATTCGGCAGGCCGGCAGCGATGCCGGCGAAGATCAGGATCGAGATCCCGTTGCCGAGGCCCCGTTCGGTGATCTGCTCGCCGAGCCACATCAGGAACATCGAGCCGGCGGTCAGGCTGATCATCGCGGTGAGGCGGAAACCGAACCCGGGGACCAGAACGAGACCCGGCGAGGACTCGAGCGCAACGGCAATGCTGAACGACTGGAACAGCGCCAGAGCCAGCGTCCCGTAGCGGGTGTACTGGGTGATCTTGCGGCGGCCCGCCTCGCCTTCCTTCTTCAATTGCTCGAAGGTCGGAAGCACGTAGGTCATCAACTGCATGATGATCGACGCGGAGATGTAAGGCATGATGCCCAACGCGAACACGGTGAAGCGCGACAGCGCCCCGCCCGAGAACATGTTGAACAGGCTCAGGATGCCGCCCTGCTGCCCCTGGAACAACTGCGCCAGTTGGTCCGGGTTGATGCCGGGCACCGGGATGTGAGCCCCGACGCGATAGACCACGAGAGCGAGCAGCAAAAAGACAAGCCGGCGACGCAGGTCACCGAACTTGCCAGTTTTTGCGAGCGTTGCCGCGTTGGTTGCCACGAAGAACTTCTTTCAGTCCGTTTGTTCAGGCAATGCTGCCACCGGCGGCTTCGATCGCCGCCTTGGCGCCGGCCGTCGCACCAATACCCGTCAGCTTGACGGCCTTGGTGATCTCACCCGACTTCACGACCTTGACGACCTTGGCGATCTGACCCACCAGGCCGGCCTGCTTGAGAGCCAGCACGTCGACTTCCGCCAGGCCCAGCTGTTCCAGCGAGGCGAGCGTCACTTCAGCGTTGAACTTCAGCAGGTGCGACTTGAAGCCGCGCTTCGGCAGGCGGCGCTGCAGCGGCATCTGGCCGCCTTCGAAGCCCACCTTGTGGAAACCGCCCGCGCGCGACTTCTGACCCTTGTGACCGCGACCCGCGGTCTTGCCAAGGCCGGAGCCGATGCCGCGGCCGACGCGGCGCTTGGCGTGCTTGGCGCCAGCTGCCGGCTTGATGCCATTGAGTTCCATATGCGTCTCTCTCAGTGACTCTGCTTAGAGCACTTTGACCAGATAACTGATCTTGTTGATCATGCCGCGGACCGCGGGGGTGTCCTGGAGCTCGCTCACGCTGTTGAGCTTGCGCAGACCCAGGCCACGAACGGTGGCGCGATGCGATTGCTTGGTGCCGATCGGGCTCTTGACCAATTGCACCTTGACGGTTTGTTGTTGCGTCGTCATTTCGTAACTCCCGGTTTAGGCGAAGAGTTGCTCAACGGTGAGGCCGCGCTTGGCAGCCACTTCGGAAGCGGTCGTCGAATTGCGCAGACCGTCCAGGGTCGCGCGAACCATGTTGTAGGGGTTCGAGGAACCATGGCTCTTGGCCACGATGTCCGTGATGCCCATGACTTCGAACACGGCGCGCATCGGACCGCCGGCGATGATGCCGGTCCCCTTCGGGGCCGGATACATCACGACCGACGAAGCACCGTGGTGACCCGTCACCTGGTGATGCAGCGTGCCGTTCTTGATCGAAATCTTCATCAGATTGCGACGCGCTTCTTCCATGGCCTTCTGCACGGCAGCAGGCACTTCCTTCGACTTGCCCTTGCCCATGCCGACGCGACCGTCGCCATCACCCACCACGGTGAGCGCTGCGAAACCCAGAATACGACCACCCTTCACCACCTTGGTGACGCGGTTGATCGCGATCATCTTCTCGCGCAGACCGTCCTCGGGTCCTTCGTTCTGCGTTCTTGCCTGAATCTTTGCCATTTTGAATCTCGTGTCCGGTTAGAACTGCAGGCCGGCTTCGCGGGCCGCATCGGCCAGCGCCTTGACGCGGCCGTGGTATGCGAAACCTGCGCGATCGAAGGCAACCTTTTCCACACCAGCGGCCTTCGCCTTTTCGGCGATGCGCTTGCCGATGGCGGTCGCGGCAGCGGTGTTGCCACCCTTGCCCGAGCCGCCCAGGGCGGCGCGCACTTCGGCTTCTGCGGTCGAGGCGCTTGCAAGCACCTTCGAGCCGTCGCCGGAGATGACGGTGGCGTAGATGTGCAGGTTGGTGCGGTTCACGGTCAGACGGGCCACGCCTTGCGTTGCAATGCGGATACGGGTCTGACGCGAGCGGCGGAGACGCTGTGCTTTTTTGGTCAACATCATTTTGCTGCCCCTTACTTCTTCTTGGTCTCTTTGATCACGACCTTCTCGTCCGCGTAGCGGATACCCTTGCCCTTGTAGGGCTCAGGCGGACGGATGGCGCGGATCTCAGCGGCCACTTGGCCGACGCGCTGGCGGTCGGCACCCTTGATCACGACTTCGGTCGGGGTGGGCGTTGCCACCGTGATGCCTTGCGGCATGTCCTTGTTGACCGGATGCGAGAAACCGACCGACAGGTTCAGCTTGGCGCCTTGCGCCTGGGCCTTGTAGCCCACGCCGATCAGGTTGAGCTTCTTCTCGAAGCCCTTGGTCACACCGACCACCATGTTGTTCACCAGCTGGCGAACCGTGCCGCTCATCGCGTTGGCTTCACGCGAATCGTTGGCGGGCTCGAAGCTCAGCTTGCCGTCCTTGTTGACGACATTGACCAGCGCATTGCGCGCGAGGCTGAGCGTGCCGCCCGAGCCCTTGACGCTGATCTGGTCTTCCTTGATCGACACATCCACGCCTGCGGGGATGGCAACCGGCATTTTTCCTACGCGGGACATTCAGTTTCTCCTTGATGTCTCGTTAGGCGACGTAGCACAGAACTTCGCCACCGACACCGGCGGCGCGTGCCTTGCGGTCCGTCATCACGCCCTTGGGGGTCGTGACGATGGCAACGCCGAGGCCGTTCTGGACTTGCGGGATCGCGGCGCTGGCCTTGTAGACGCGCAGGCCGGGGCGGCTCACGCGCTCGATGCGCTCGATGACCGGGCGACCAGCGTAGTACTTCAGCGAGATTTCGAGCTCGCTCTTGCCGGCTTCGGTCTTGACCTTGAAACCGTCGATGTAGCCCTCGTCCTGCAGGACTTGTGCGATTGCAACCTTCACCTTGGAAGACGGAACCGACACGGTGGGCTTCGCCACCATCTGCGCGTTGCGGATACGCGTCAGCAGGTCGGCAATGGGATCACTCATGCTCATGTTGTTTGCTCCTGCCTGGCTTACCAGCTGGCCTTGGTGACACCGGGGATGTCGCCGTTGAAGGCCATTTCGCGGATCTTGGCGCGGGCCAGACCGAATTGACGGAAGGTGCCGCGCGGACGACCCGTGATTTCGCAGCGATTGCGCTGGCGCGTCGGGTTCGCATTGCGCGGGAGCTTCTGCAGTGCCAGGCGGGCAGCTGCGCGCTCTTCGTCGCTCTTCTTTGCGTCGTTGGCGATCGCCTTCAGTTCCGCATGCTTGGCGGCGTACTTTGCGACCAGTTTTTCTCGCTTGAGCTCGCGCTCGATCAAAGCTACTTTAGCCACAAACCACCTCAGTTCTTGAACGGGAAACGGAAGCCGGCGAGAAGCGCCTTGGCTTCCTCGTCGGTCTTGGCCGACGTCGTGATGCTGATATTCAGACCGCGCAGGGCGTCGACCTTGTCGTACTCGATCTCGGGGAAGATGATCTGTTCCTTGACGCCGATGTTGTAGTTGCCACGACCATCGAACGCACGACCGGAGATCCCGCGGAAGTCGCGAACGCGCGGCAGAGCCACGGTCACGAAGCGATCGAGGAATTCATACATCTGCACACCGCGCAGCGTGACCATGCAGCCGATCGGCTGTTGCTCGCGAATCTTGAAGCCGGCGATTGCCTTCTTCGACTTGGTCACCACGGGCTTCTGGCCAGCGATCTTGGTCAGATCGGCCACAGCGTTGTCGAGCACCTTCTTGTCGGCGACTGCTTCGCCCACACCCATGTTGAGCGTGATCTTGGTCAGGCGGGGGATCTGCATCGGCGAGGTGTAGCCGAACTTTTCGGTCAGATCCTTCGCGATCTTTTCACGATAGTGTTGTTGGAGACGTGCCATGTGAGTACCCCTTAGGCGGCCTTGATTTCTTCGCCGCTGGACTTGAAGACGCGCACGCGCTTGCCGTCCGTGACCTTGATGCCCACGCGATCGGCCTTGCCGGTCGCGGCATTGAAGATCGCCACGTTGGATTGGTGAATCGGCATGGCCTTTTCAACGATGCCACCCGTCGTGCCCTTCAGAGGGTTCGGCTTGGTGTGCTTCTTGACCAGGTTGATGCCTTCGACGAGGAGGTGCGAGTCGTCTGCGCGCAGCGTGACGGTGCCACGCTTGCCCTTGTCGCGCCCGGCCAACACGATGACCTGGTCGCCTTTGCGAATCTTGTTCATGGCGTTGTTGTCCTTAGAGAACTTCGGGGGCCAGCGACACGATCTTCATGAACTTCTCGGTACGCAGTTCGCGCGTGACCGGTCCAAAGATGCGGGTGCCGATCGGCTCCAGCTTGGCGTTGAGCAACACGGCGGCATTGCCGTCGAACTTGACGAGCGAACCGTCGGCGCGACGGATGCCCTTGGCGGTGCGGACCACCACAGCGCTGTAGATCTCGCCCTTCTTGACGCGACCACGCGGAGCGGCTTCCTTGATGGAGACCTTGATGACGTCGCCGACGCTGGCATAGCGCCGCTTGGAGCCACCGAGCACCTTGATACACAGGACGGATTTCGCGCCCGTGTTGTCGGCCACATCGAGCCGGGATTCAGTTTGGATCATTTCGTGATATTCCCAACTTGTACCGCTTGCCACCCGGACGCTCCGGAGCAACCAAACGATCAGTCTTGGGCCCGTCGTCCACGCATTGAAACCACTCCAATGCGCTTCCGCTGGGCAGAAGCTTCGCCTTTTTGAAGCGAAGCCAGCGATTGTGGCATAGCGTCCGTTTCGCGTCAACTACTTCCATATCGCCCGGCCGGCGAGCTCTTAGACTCCTCGCGGTGCACGATCTTGCCTTGCCTGGTTTCACGCGCCGCCGAGCCCTTTGGGCCGCGGGTGCGCTGGCGTTCGCGGCGGCAGGCTGCAGAAGCGGGGTCGAGCCGGCGGGAAACGGGTCGCGCCGGCTGCACCTGGTCGCCGAATCGCGGCTGCAGCACCGCCTTTCTTTTGACGGAACAAGTGTTGGCGGGCTATCCGGAATCGACTACGACCGGCGCAGAGGTGAGTACCTGCTTCTGAGCGACGATCGGTCGGATTTCGCTCCAGCGCGTTTCTATGCGATGCAGTGGTCGCCCGTCGCCAACGCCGAACCACCCCGACCGGTTGGCGTCACCTACCTGCGGCAGGCGGACGGCGCACTTTGGCCTCGACGGCGAGAGGCCGCCCCCGAAGTCGCCGTCCCGGACCCGGAGGCGATCCGGTGGCGCCCAGAAACCGACACGCTGCTCTGGACCAGCGAGGGCGATCCGCAGCGAGGGTTCGGCCAGGCGTTTTACGAATGCCGGCGGGACGGCTCGCTCGTGCGGCAGATCGCCCTGCCTGCCATGTTCGACGCAGCCGACGATCGCGGTCGCGGCCCCCGGGAGAACTTGGGCCTCGAAGGCCTGGCCTTGACGCCGGACGGCCGCCACGCATGGCTCGCGATGGAGGCCGCGCTGCGCCAGGACGGTCCGGTCCCCTCGTTCACGTCGCCCGGCGGACCTTGCCGCTTCACGCAGATCGAGTTGTCGAGCGGAAAGGCAGTCCGCCAGATCGCCTACGTGCCGGACCCGATCCCGCGCCGGCCCCTGCTGCCCGGCACCTACGCCGACAACGGCGTCAGCGAGATCCTGATGATCGACGCCGACCGGATGCTGGTGCTCGAGCGCGCCTACGCGGTGGGCGCCGGCAATTCGCTGCGGCTCTACGAGATCGATACGCGCCACGGATCCGATGTCCTGGCCCTCGACGCGCTCGCGTCGGACAATCACAGGCCGGCGCCGAAGACGCTGGTGGCCGATTTCGCCGCCCTCGGCCTGTCACGGCTCGACAACACCGAGGGCCTGTGCTGGGGACCTGATCTGCCGAACGGCCATCGGCTGCTGGTCGCCGTGAGCGACGACAATTTCAATCCGCTGCAGATCACCCAGTTCGCGGCATTCGAATTCACCGGATAGATCATGAACATCGCAGTCACCTTCCTGCCCCGGCGGGAACCGATTCCCCTCCCCCCCATCGGCTTCATCGGCGGCGGCAACATGGCCAGCGCGATCATCGGCGGGCTGATCAAGCAGGACGTACCTGCCGCAAGCATCGAGGTCGTCGAGCCTTTCGCCGAGGCGCGCGCCCGGCTCGCCAACGACTTCGGCATCTTGGCCCAGCCCGCGGCGGGCCCCGCGCTGGCGCGCTGCAAGGTGATCGTCTGGGCCGTCAAGCCGCAGAGTTTTGCCGAGGCGGCGCGGCCCGTGCGCGGCCTGGCGCCCGACGCCCTGCACCTGAGCGTGGCGGCGGGCATTCCGTCCGGCAGCATCGCGCGCTGGCTCGACACCGAGCGCGTCGTCCGGGCCATGCCGAACACGCCGGCGCTGGTCGGCCAGGGCATGACCGGGCTCTTCGCTCGCGCGGCCGTCGACATGGGCGACCGCAAGCTCATCGAGCAGGTCCTCGACGCGACCGGCGAACTGATGTGGGTCGACGCCGAGGAGTCGCTCGATGTCGTGACGGCGGTTTCGGGGTCCGGTCCGGCCTATGTGTTCTATTTCATCGAGGCGATGACCGAGGCCGGCGTCGAGTTGGGTCTGACGCCCGAGCAGGCGCATCAGCTCGCCGTGGGCACCTTCACCGGCGCATCCGCGCTGGCGGCCGATGCCGCCGAGCCGCCGGCCGTCCTTCGAGAGCGCGTGACGTCGAAAGGCGGCACCACCTACGCGGCGATCACCTCGATGGAAAGCGACGCTGTGAAAGCGAAGTTCAAGACTGCGATTCGCGCCGCCCATCAGCGTGCCGCCGAACTCGGCCAGGAGTTCGGCAAGGCCTGACAAGAGCGGCGACGCGACAGGAATCGCGCCTCAACGCAAGGCGTAGCCTGCAACGATGCCGGCGAAAACGGCAAAGCCCAGCCAGTGGTTGAGCCGGAAGGCCCTGAAGCAGCCTTCGCGCGTGCGGTCGTGGATCAGCCGCCAATGCCACAGCGCCTGCGCCGCGGCAATGCCGATCCCCAGATAAAGCGCCGCGCCGAGCCCGGCCGCGGCGCCGATGACGGTCCAGATCGCGAGGAAGATCGCATAGCTCGCCATGACGATCGCCACGTCCAGGCGGCCGAAGGTGATGGCTGAGGTCTTCATGCCGATCTTGAGGTCGTCGTCGCGATCGACCATCGCGTACTCGGTGTCGTACGCCAGCACCCAGAACAGGTTGCCGGCCAGCAGCCACCACGCCACCGGCGGCACGCTGTCGCGAACGGCGGCAAAGGCCATCGGGATGCCGAAGCTGAAGGCGATCCCGAGCACCGCCTGCGGCACCGAAACGAAACGTTTGGCAAACGGATAGACCAGCGTCACCGCAAGCGCCGAGAACGACATCAGGACCGTCAGGCGATTGGTGGTCAGCACCAGCGCAAAGGCGGCAAGCGCCAGCACGGCGCCCACCGTAAGCGCCTCGGGCACCGAGACCTCGCCGCTGGTGACCGGCCGCTTCGCGGTGCGCTTGACGTGGCGATCGAAATCGCGATCGGCGACGTCGTTCACGCAGCAGCCCGCGCTGCGCATGAGGATGGTGCCGATCACGAACACCGCCAGCAGATGCCAGCCCGGCCAGCCGCCGGCGGCGAACCATAGCGCCCCCAGCGTCGGCCAGAGCAGCAGCAGCCAGCCAGCCGGACGGTTCCAGCGGATCAGGTCGAGGTAGAGGGCAAGACGCCCGCGGCGGGGTGCGGGCGTGGGTTGGATCGACCCTGCGGCGGCCATGGCGGAAACCTCAGTCTTCCAGGAGCGAACGCAGCATCCACGCGGTCTGGTCGTGCACTGTGCAGCGCGCGGTCAGCATGTCGGCGGTGGGATCGTCACCGGCTTCCTGGGCCACGGGAATGAACTCGCGCGCGATGCGCGACACGGTCTCGTGACCCTTGACCAGGATGCGCACCATTTCCATGGCCTTGGGCGGCGTCTGCGGAACGTCGGGCACGGTGGCGATCTTGCCGAACTCGGCATACGAGCCCGGCGCATAGTGCCCGAGCGCGCGGATGCGCTCGGCGATGACGTCGGTCGAGGCCCACAGCTCGGTGTACTGCGCCATGAACATCGCGTGCAGCGAGTTGAAATGCGGACCGGTCACGTTCCAGTGGAAGTTGTGGGTCGTCAGATAAAGCGTGTAGGTGTCGGCCAGCACGCGGGCGAGCCCTTCTGCGATGGCGGCGCGGTCCTGGCGCTCGATCCCGATGTTGATGACCGGCGCGCCGCCGTTGCCGGACTCCGCAACCGCTATGCCGCCCTTCTTGGGCGCCTTGCCGGCAGATCCGGCCGGCGCCTGGGCGGTCGACTTGGCTTTCTTAGCAGCTTTCGCCATGGCAATGAGCTCTTTCTTCAGATGGGTTGACGGCAACACCGCACTCTAGCGCAGGCATCGTCCGGGGCGGCCCTTCGATTCGCAGGCCAGCGGCGATCTTCAGGAAAGTCGCTTGACGCCCGGCAGCTCACAGGCATAGATGGCGTTGCGCAAGGCGGCGATGGCCTCGTAGCGCGTGAAGCTGCGGCGCCACGCCAGCACCACGCGCCGGGTCGGCGGATCGCCACCTTGCGTGTCGAGCACCGGGAGATAGCGCACGATCTGTTCCGGCTCCTTGCGGCTCTTCGACCTCGGCTTGAGCGCATCGGCCGGCACCGACAGCCGCGGCACCAGCGTGACGCCCATGCCCGACGCCACCATGTGCTTGATCGTTTCCAGCGACGAGCCTTCGAAGCTCTTGCGGATGCCTTCCGCATTGCTGGAGAAGCGCGCGAATTCCGGGCAGACCTCCAGCACATGGTCGCGAAAGCAATGGCCGGTGCCCAGAAGGAGCATCGTCTCCTTCTTCAGTTCGTCCGAGGTCACCGATTCCTTGGCGGCCAGCGGATGATGCGCCGGCACCGCGGCCATGAACGGCTCGTCGTAGAGCGCCGCCATCGCGAGTCCGGTGTCGGGAAAGGGCTCGGCCATGATCGCGCAGTCGATCTCGCCGGAACGCAGCATCTCGAGCAGCCTGGCGGTGAAGTTCTCCTGCAGCACCAGCGGCATCTGCGGCGTGCGGGCGATGTTCTGGCGCACCAGATCGGGCAGCAGATAAGGGCCGATCGTGTAGATCACACCAAGGTTCAGCGGCCCCGACAGCGGGTCCTTCCCGCGCTTGGCGATTTCCTTGATGCTCGCGGCCTGGTCCAGCACGCTCTGCGCCTGCTGGACGATCTGTTCGCCCAGCGGCGTGACGGTGACTTCGCCCGCGCTGCGCTCGAACAGCTTGACCTCGAGTTCGTCCTCCAGCTTCTTGATCGCCACGGACAGGGTCGGCTGCGACACGAAGCAGGCCTCGGCGGCCTTGCCGAAATGCCGCTCACGCGCGACCGCAACGATGTATTTGAGCTCAGTCAAAGTCATAGCTAAAGGCTATTATCGCTCGCCCTGGCAGCTCAGGCCTTCAGGTATTCGGCTTTGCTGCCCAGCCAGCGATCGACGTGGCGGGCTGCCAAGTCGGGGTGGCGGTCGAGCATCTCCGGGGCCAGTTCGCGCGCCCAGTCCAGGAGCAAAGCGTCGTTCGTCAGGTCGGCGAAGCGCAGCAGCGGCGCGCCGGACTGGCGGGCGCCGAGGAATTCGCCGGGGCCGCGGATCTCCAGGTCGCGCCGCGCGATCTCGAAGCCGTCGCTGGTTTCGGCCATGGCCTTGAGGCGGGCCCGGGCCGCTTCGCCGACGCGGCCGCCCTCGTTCGGCGCATAGAGAAGCACGCAGGCCGAAGCCGCGGCGCCGCGGCCCACGCGGCCGCGCAGCTGATGCAGCTGCGAGAGACCGAAACGCTCGGCGTGCTCGATCACCATCAGCGAGGCATTGGGCACGTCGACGCCGACTTCGATCACGGTCGTGCTCACCAGCACCTGCAGCCGGTTGGCGGTGAAGTCCTCCATCACCGACTGCTTCTCGGCGGTCGGCATGCGCGAATGCAAGAGGCCGACGCCGACCTGCTCCCCGAGCGCTTCTGCCAATTCATCGCGCGTCTCGGTGGCGTTGCGCAGGTCGACGGCCTCGCTTTCCTCGATCAGCGGGCACACCCAATAAACCTGCCGGCCCTGTTCGAGCTGCGCGCGGATTCGGTCGACGACCTCGTCCCTTCGATGATCGGCCACCAGCTTCGTGACGATCGGCGTGCGGCCGGGCGGCAGCTCGTCGAGCGTCGAGACATCGAGGTCGGCGTAGTAGCTCATCGCCAGCGTGCGCGGGATCGGGGTGGCGCTCATCATCAGCAGGTGCGGCTCGACATCGTCGCCGGCCTTGCCGCGCAACGCGAGCCGCTGCGCCACGCCGAAGCGATGCTGCTCGTCGATGACCGCGAGTGCGAGACGGCGAAAGCGCACCTTCTCGGAGATGACCGCATGAGTTCCGACCACGAGCGCTGCTTCGCCGCTCTCGACGGCGGCGGTCATCTCGTCGCGCTCCTTCTTCTTCTGGCTGCCGGTGAGCCATGCGACCCGCAAACCGCGCCCGGCGAGCAGCGGATCGAGCCAGCCCACCAGCTTGCCGAAATGCTGCGCCGCGAGGATTTCGGTCGGCGCCATCAGCGCGCACTGGAAGCCTGCGTCGATGCAGCGCGCGGCCGCGAGCGCAGCGACCACGGTCTTGCCGGAGCCGACGTCGCCCTGCAGCAACCGATGCATCGGCACTTCGCGGGCGAGATCGCGCGTGATCTCCTCGCCCACGCGCTGCTGCGCACCCGTGAGTGCAAAGGGCAGCGCGCCCAGCAGATCCCCGTGCAGCTTCCCGCCGTTCGAATCCACTTCGAGCACCGGCGCACGTTGCGCCGCGCGCACACGACGGGCCTGCAGTTGCGAGAGTTGCTGCGCGAGCAGTTCGTCGGCCTTCAGGCGCTGCCACGCAGGATGGCTGTGATCTTCCAGCGTGGCGATCGCGACATCGGGCGCGGGGTAATGCAGGAAGTTCAGCGAGCGGCGCAGGTCCCACATGCCGTGAGACGCCGCGCCGGGCGGCAGCGTTTCGTCGAGCACCGCGCGCGCCAGCCCCGAACGCACTTCGCGGCGCAGCACCGGCTGCGCCAGCCCCGCGATGGTCGAATAGACCGGTGTCAAGGCCTCGGGCAATGCGGTGCCGACGGCCTTGACCGCCGGGTGCATCATCTGCCGCCCGACGAACCCGCCACGCACTTCACCGCGCACGCGCACCCGCGCGCCAACGGCCAACTGCTTCTGCTGCGACGGGTAGAAATTGAAGAAGCGCAGCTGGCAGGTGTCGCTGCCGTCGTCGACCGTGACGATCAGTTGCCGGCGCGGCCGATAGACCACTTCACATTCGGTGACCACGGCCTCGATCTGCGCCATCTCGCCGTCGCGCGTGTCAGCGAGCCTCACGAGACGTGTCTCATCCTCGTAGCGCATCGGCAGATAGAGCGCGAAGTCGATGTCCCGCAGCAAGCCCAGCTTGCGCAGCGCGCGCTGCACCGCACTCGGGCCGGTGCCGGGTGCGGGCGCGGGTACGGGCTTTTCCGTCGGCGGGGACTTGGCGGCTGCGGGCATGGGACAATTCTGCCCGGGTTCATCACGCACACCCCCAGGCTGCGCGCACTTCGTGTCGCTGCGCCAACCCCTTGCAGGGGGCAATACCAGCGGCCCGGCAAAGCCGGTTCCGCGGTATTTCGCGAAGGGGTATGCGAGACCTCCGGCAACCATTGGCACGGGCCTGTCCAGCCCTCAACAACATGCGCGATTTCACGCTTTCCGATTTCGATTTCCATTTGCCGCCCGAACTGGTGGCGCAACATCCCGCGGCGGAACGCAGCGCCTCACGACTGCTCGACGGCACCGGAAGCACACCGGTCGACAGGATCTTCCGGGACCTGCCCTCGCTGCTGCGGCCCGGCGACCTCCTCGTCTTCAACGACACGCGCGTCGTGAAGGCACGGCTCTTCGGCGAGAAGCCGACGGGCGGCAAGCTCGAGCTCCTGGTCGAGCGCGTGCTGCAGGACCACGAGGTGGTCGCGCACATGAAGGTCAGCAAGAAGCCGCAGGTGGGCACCACGCTCACGATGACCGGCGGCTTCAGCGCGACGCTGCTCGGCCGCTGGCCCGACGAGCACGGCGCCCTCTTCCGCTTCCGCTTCGAGAGCCCCGCGGGCGAAGACCCGTACGCGCTCATGGCCCGCTGCGGCCACGTGCCCCTCCCGCCCTACATCACGCACACCGATTCGGCGGACGACGAGAGCCGCTACCAGACGGTGTTCGCCCGCGTGCCCGGTGCGGTCGCGGCGCCGACTGCGGCGCTGCACTTCGACGATGCCCTGCTGGCCGAACTCGAAGCGCGCGGCATCCGGCGCGCGAACGTGACGCTGCACGTCGGCGCCGGCACCTTCCAGCCGGTGAAGACCGAGAACATCGCCGAGCACACGATGCACGCCGAGCGCTACGAGGTGCCCGCTGCCACGCAGCGCGCGATCGCCGAGACCCGCGCGCGCGGCGGCCGCATCGTCGCGGTCGGCACGACCACCGTGCGCACGCTCGAATCGTGGGCGAAAAGCGGCGAATCCTCGGGCGACACGAGCATCTTCATCACGCCCGGCTTCATCTTCGAGCACGTCGACGTGCTCATCACCAACTTCCATCTGCCCAAGAGCACGCTCATGATGCTGGTGAGCGCCCTCGCGGGCTACGAGGACGTGATGGCGCTCTATGCCCACGCGATCCGCGAGCACTACCGCTTCTTCAGCTACGGCGACGCGATGCTGCTTGAGAGAAAGACATGCTGAACTTCGAACTCCTCGCCACCGACCCTTCGAGCCACGCGCGGCGCGGCACGCTCACGCTCAACCACGGCGTGGTGCAGACGCCTATCTTCATGCCCGTGGGCACCTACGGCACCGTCAAGGGCGTGATGCCGCGCAGCCTCGAGGAGATGGGTGCGCAGATCATCCTCGGCAACACCTTCCACCTGTGGATGCGCCCGGGCCTCGACGTCATGTCGAGCTTTGGCGGGCTGCACCAGTTCGAGAAGTGGAACAAGCCCATCCTCACGGACTCGGGCGGCTTCCAGGTCTGGTCGCTCGGCGCGATGCGCAAGATCAGCGAAGAAGGCGTGAAGTTCGCCTCGCCGGTCAACGGCGACAAGCTTTTCCTCACGCCCGAGGTCTCGATGCAGATCCAGACCATCCTGGGCAGCGACATCGTCATGCAGTTCGACGAATGCACGCCGTACGAGACGCAGGGCCACATCACCACCGAGGCCGAGGCGCGCAAGTCGATGGAACTGAGCCTGCGCTGGGCGCTGCGCTGCCAGCACGAATTCGCGCGCCTTGAAAACCCCAATGCGCTCTTCGGCATCGTGCAGGGCGGCATGTTCGAGAACCTGCGCGAAGAGTCGCTCGCCAAGCTGGTCGAGATGGACTTCCCCGGCTATGCGATCGGCGGCGTCAGCGTCGGCGAGCCCAAGGACGAGATGCTGCGCATCATGGCCCACACGCCGCACCGGCTGCCGGCGCACAAGCCGCGCTACCTCATGGGCGTCGGCACGCCCGAGGACCTCGTCGAAGGCGTGGCGCAGGGCGTCGACATGTTCGACTGCGTGATGCCCACGCGCAATGCGCGCAACGGCACACTGTTCTCGCGCTTCGGCGACCTCAAGATGCGCAATGCGCGCCACAAGAGCGATCCGCAGCCGATCGATACGAGCTGCACCTGCCACGCCTGCGCGGGCGCATCGGGCGTGCCATGGAACGAAGGCGGGCGCGACGGCTTCAGCCGCGCCTACCTGCATCACCTGGACCGCTGCGGCGAGATGCTCGGGCCGATGCTCACCACCATCCACAACCTGCACTACTACCTGAACCTGATGCGCGAAATCCGCGAGGCGCTCGACGCAGGCCGGTTCGCCGAATTCCGCGCGCAGTTCAAGGCGGACCGCGCCCGCGGCGTCTAGCGCGCCGAGCGCAGGGTCCAGCTTCCCGAGAGCGTTTCGCCCGGCGCCAACACGGTGCCGCCCACCTCGCCCGGTCCGTAGCGGTCCGCGAGGTTGATCGCATCGGTGCACTGGCTCACCGGCTCGGCGCAGAAGTGATCCGCGCCGCTCGGGCAATACAGCACGAAGAAGTCGAGCGGCGGGTCGGCCGACATCTCGAGCGCGCGTGAGGACCCGGGCCAGTCGATGCGCGCGGCGTGCTGCCAGCCCGTGAAGTTGTTGTCCAGGTCGAGCTCGGACAGGCGCACGCCATGGCGCAGTCGGGCCACTTCGGCGGTGGGTTCGAGGCCGACGGGCATCACTTCCGAATCGCCGCGCCACATTGCCGCGGTCGTGGTCTGCAGCCGCGTGCCGGCGCGATGCGGAAAGTAAGGGTGATGCCCGATCCCCGCGGGCATGGGGGCGGTGTCGCGGTTGGTCAACGCGACGGTGCAGCGGAGCCCCGACGGGTCGAGCTCGAAACTTTGCGAGGCCTCGAATCGCCACGGCCACTGCGCGTCGGCATCGACCGCGAGTTCGAGCAAAGTCCGCGCCGGCGCTGCCTGCGCGACGCGCCATGGTCGCATCCAGCCGATGCCGTGCAGCGGATGCCTGCCCGACGGCCCGGCAGGATGGCCCGCGCGGATGGCGATTTCGCGGCCGCCGAAATGCGCATGGCCCTCGCGGATGCGGTTGCACCACGGCAGGAGCGCGAAGCTCGCCATCGCGAAGAGATCGCGCCGCGACAGCGCGTCGTCGGTCGCGGGACGCAGCCAGTCGAAGCGGGCCCCGTCCTGAACGTCGTAGAGCGCGGCCACCGCGCCGCCGACCGCCGGCGCCAGCTCGAGGCGCAGCGCGCCTGCTTCAAGCTGAACGCGTTCTGTTGCGTTGTCTTTCATCGAATCGCACCACGGTTCGCAGGGAATCGCGGCATTCTCGTTCACACGAGTGGCACACGGCGCAGCCGCGCGTCAGAATCGCGCGAGCCCGGCCCCTCTTCCACGCCGATCTTTCATGGGAAATCGTTCATGACCGATTCGACTTCTCCCGCGCCCTCGGCGCGCTACCCGTCGCTTGCGGGGCGCACCGTGTTCATCTCCGGCGGCGCCACGGGGATCGGCGAGGCCCTGGTGCGCGCCTTCCACGCGCAGGGCGCGCGCGTCGGATTCTGCGATCTCGACGCCGAGGCGGGCCGCGGGCTGGCCGCCAAGCTGGGCGGCGAGAACGCGCCGCTCTTCCTCGAATGCGACGTCACGGACGTGGCGGCGCTGCAGGCCACCATCGCGGCGGTACGCGCGAAGTTCGGCCCGATCCGGGTGCTGCTCAACAATGCGGCAAACGACCAGCGGCACAACATGGAAGACGTCACCAGCGAGGCCTTCGATCGCATGACCGAGATCAACTTCAAGCATCAGTTCTTCGCCGCGCAGGCGGTCGCCGAGGACATGCGTGCGGCCGGCGGCGGCTCGATCATCAACTTCGGCTCGGTGAGCTGGATGATCAAGGGGCGCGGCTACCCGGTCTACCAGGCGTGCAAATCGGCCGCGCGCGGCCTCACGCGGGCCCTGGCGCGCGATCTCGGAAAGCAGAACATCCGCGTCAATTCGCTCGTGCCCGGCTGGGTGATGACCGAGCGGCAACTCAAGCTCTGGGTCAAGCCCGAGTCGCATGCGGAGATCGATGCGGCGCAGTGCCTCCCCGGGCGCGTGATGGCCGAGGACATCGCCAGCATGGCGCTCTTTCTTGCCGCCGACGATTCGAAGATGTGCACCGCGCAGGACTACGTGGTGGACGCCGGCTGGACCTGAGGCAGCAACGGATCGCGCGGCGCGGCCGCCATCGCGCCGGCTCCGCAGGCGTGGCAAAAGCGCGCGAAGGCGCTCTTGCGCGTCTTGCACGCATGGCAGTGGTCGAAGAGGCCGATGCCGCAGTGCGGGCAGAAGTCGATCTCGGTGTTCTTCAGGTCCACCGGCCGCTCGCATCCCGGGCACACGCCCTTGGCGAGCCGCGCGAGCGCGGTGTCGTAGCTCAGCTCGTTGCGGCGCACCGTGTCGGGCTGTGATTCCGCGGCCTTCTGGCGTTCGAGATAGCGGTTGAGCGCGACGATCGCATAGCGCCCCACGAGCACCGTGATCAGGATGCCCACCGCGTAGCGGACGTATCCGCCGTAGCTCGGCAGGTACGGAACGAGCTCGACGAAGAACGCGAACAGCGCGAAGAAGATGAAGCCCCAGACGAAGGGCCACCAGGTGCTCTTGCGCTTCTTCGCGAACAGCCAGCCAGCGATCACGAGGAGCGGCAGCGTGAGCGCGAGGCGGTAGAGGAAGACGCGCAGTTCGACGCGGCGGTTCTCCGCATCCATCCGGGTGCGCGCTGTGTCCTCCAGCTTCGCAAGCTGCTCCGCGGCGCGCTGGCGCGACTGGCGTGCATCGAGCGCGATCTGCCGCTGCGCGCCGACGGCCCGCTCGGCCTCATCCTCCTTCTGCTTGAGGGCATCGAGCGCCTTGGTGCGGGCGATGAGTTCGGTGTCCTGGTCCGGCTGTGCCGTCGCATGCCGGGTCGCGAGCCAGTTCGAGAAGGTCTCCCTCGCCGCACGGCTGGCCTGCCGCGCCGCGAGCAGCTTGAGGTCGGCCTGCTCGCGATCGCGCACGGCTTCCTGCTCGACGCGCTCGGCTTCGCGAACCGTGTTGCGCAGCGGGTCTGCGGAAGCGCGGTCGATGAAATCGTCCAGTTCGATCCGGTGCTCGACCCTCGGCAGGTCGCCGACGATGGTGCTGCCCAGTCCGATCAGGAAGCTCGCGAAGATCACCGCCACCAGCCAGAGGCCGCGACGAAACCACTTTTCGGACAGGCGCAGGGATTTGCTCATGAAGGTCCTTCTCTCGAATGTTGCGGATTCTGGTCTAGAGCTTGAGCACCACCGGCGCAGACCCGAGGCCCACCCTCGGCATCCACGCGAACACCGAATCCACGGTCACCGTCTCGATGCGATCGTTGAAGCGCTTTTCGTTGGGATGATCGTCGAAGGCGACATTGGCCGAACTCGCCCGACCGCCGAGGCGGGTGAGCGGGCCAAGGCGCAGCGTCGTCGGCTCGTAGCCCTTGAAGTGCAGCCACGCCTGCGCCTGGTCGCGATTGACGATGGTGCCGGGTTCCATGGCGCCGGCGAAGGTCTCGATGACCCATTGGTTCGACTGCTGGTACTTGTGCCCCCATGCGTAGCTCACGATGCTGTAGGGCGCGGTGTGCAGCCGCGTGATCCGCGCCGGCGGCTCGTTGAGCGCGGCCAGCAATTGCGCCTGCACTGCCGGTGTCGGGACGATCCACGCGGCCTCGTAGCGGTAGAGATCGTCGAGGAAGAACTCGCCGAGGCCCTGCCGGTAGACCGTGGCCATTGCCGTACCGCATTGGTTGAGCTTGTGCACCACGCGCCAGTTGCCGTCGGCCGTCTTGTACGCAAGCCCCAGGTGCGAATAGCGCAGCCCGTACTTGCCGAGGTCCTGTCCGGCGCGCGCCAGCAGGACCGCCTTCGCCCCGCTCGCGTCGAGCTGCTGCGAAGTGCGCTCCGCGAGCTGCATGCCCTTCACGATCGTGGCCGCGGTGGGCTTGCCCTCCTCGCAGGAGCGGCCGGCATGCGCGTTGAGCGGGAAAAGGAACACGCCCGCCAGGACGACCGCGGCCGCCGCCAGGATCGCCTGCGCCGCGCCCTTCAACAGCCGACGCGTGCGCGAGACGCGGGCCTGGTATTCGCGTTCGTAGGGACCGAAGTTCGTGGGGATCCGTGTCATGACAGTTTCTCGTTGTAGAGCAGCGCTCGGCCGAGCGCGTTGGGTACGAACGCCAACACTTCGCCGGCGGCCGAGATGACGACGCCGCTCGCAAGCACCGTGACGGTCACCGTGCTGCCGATCGCGACGGACGCACCCCGCGCCGCCCGATCGAGCACCTTCACGCTCGCTCTGGCGCCATCCGACACACGTTCGAGCACGTACACGGTGCCGTCGACCGACGCTTCGACGGCCACCACGGCCAGCGTCGCGCTGCCGACCGACAGTGCCGCCGGCACTGCGGCGACGGTGCTCACCGCGGCCCCCGTGACCGACGCCGCGCCGACCACCGAGGCGACCGGCAGCATCGACAGCGCCACCGATGCCTCGCTCTGCGCGCGCGCAGGCAGGGGAATCGAGATGTTGACGGTCGCCGCGAAGACGGCAAGGAGAAAGGTCCAGAGGTACTGCTTCATGATGGGCTCTCCGTTCGACGTGGGGGGTGGGAATGGGTGTTTCATTCGGCCTCGCGCATCTCGGAGTGCATCTCGCCGCGCGCTTCGCGGCGACCTTGCATGCGGTCCAGGGCGATGTCGGCCTCGTGCCGGTCGCGCAGGGTCTTGGCGAGCGTGAAGGCCGAGCTGATGAGGAACAGCCAGCTCACGGCCAGGAAGGCCTTGGAGGTTTCGCTGATCTCCATCCGAAGCAGCCCCCAGCCGGTCAGCCCCATCGCAGTGAAGAAGCCGCCCCAGACGACCAGCTTCCACATCGGCGTGTCGCCGGCGGAGGGCACGCTGCCGTGCTGGTTGTCGCGCACGAACTTGGCCAGGACGAACGCCGCCGAGAGGCAGAACACGTACCCCATCACCATGAACGCGCGATCGAGCGCCTGGCCCGGCAGCCAGCCGAGGCCGGTGGCGCACAGGAAGACCGCCAGCCCGAACGAGATCCAGACCTGGAGCTGCCAGGCGCGGGTATCGCGCTGGGTGGAGACGTTCGAAGAGTAGGTTTGCATGTCGGCCTCGCGGCGAAGTGAAGGTGCGCGGATGATGGTTCGCTCCCGTGCAGCAAGGCACAAACTAACGAACCGGTGGCGCCTTCCAACGCCTCAGGTATCTCTATTCGATACCGATCGGCGAACCGTTCCGACGGGCCAGCAGGTCGGCGCGTGTGTAGACGCGGTCGGTCCCCGCCAGGCGCATGGCAATGACCTCCAGGGCACTCTGCGTCGGCGCCGCGGTGCCGGGGCGCTGGAGGAGTGCCGGCGTCGCGAGACTCAGTGCGACGAGCAGCCAGCTCAGCCGCGGATGCGGCGAACGATGCTGCCACCACAGGAACAGCCCGCTCACTGCCGCGCCGAGCAGGAAGCCGGCTGCAACTTCCGAGTGGGAATGCGCGTCCAGCGCAATGCGCGAGACACCGATGACGGCCGCGAACATCAGCCCCGCCACGGCAGCCCCGACGCGGAGGCGATGGTCCTGCCGCGAAGCCATCAGCCAGCCGGCGACCGGCCAGATGCTGGCCGACAGCGCCGTGTGTCCGCTGAACCCGGTGAAGTCGATCGCGGCGATGCCGATGCCCCAGCCCAGGAACGCGAGCTTGGACACCAGGATCACGCTGCACCCGAGCCCGAAGAGCAGCACCCAGCGCCGTGCGGATGGGCGCGTGCCGCGGGGCAATCCGAGCCACGCGGTGATCCACAGGGACGCAGGCAGCAGAAAGCCGCTGTCACCGAACCAGGTGACAGCGGGCCAGAGTGCGAGGTCGTGCAACGCGAGCATCAGGCGAGACTCATGCCCCCATGAGTCCGCTCACGCGCTGCTGCAAGACATCGGGTTGCACATCGGAATAGGGCACCGCGTTGCCGACGTTGAGTCCCACGCGGCTGAAGTAGCCGCGCCGGAAAGGCCGCACCATCGCGACGTTCTGCCCCTGGCGCACTTCGATGCGGCTGAAGAAGGAACCCCACAGATTGGTCAATGCCATGGGCACCACGGGGGGCGCGATGCCTTCGGCGCGCGCGGCCTCGAGGACCTTCATCACGCCGCCCTTGAAGGGCTGGAGCTGGCCGTCGCGCGTGATCGCGCCTTCCGGGAAGATCGCCAGCAGGTCGCCTTCGCGCAGCACCTGCACGGCCTGCCTGAAGGCGTCTTCGTAGGCGACGGGATCTTCCTTCTGTGGCGCGATCGGAATGGCCTTCGCGAGCCGGAAGAGCCATCCGAGCACCGGCACCGCGAAGATGCGGTGATCCATGATGAAGCGGATCGGGCGCGGGCTTGCCGCCATCAGCAGCACCGCATCGATGAAGCTCACATGGTTGCAGACCAGCACCGCCGCGCCTTCGGCCGGGATGTGCTCGCCGCCCTTCACGCCGAAGCGGTAGACGACATTCGACAGCAGCCACGAAACGAAACGCAGGAGGTATTCCGGCACCAGCATGAAGATGTAGAACGCGACGACCGCATTCGCGATGCCGATGATCAGGAAGATCTGAGGGATCGTGAAGCCGGTCTTCAGGAGCGCCCCGGCGATCACCGCACTGGCGATCATGAAGAGCGCATTGAGGATGTTATTGGCTGCGATGATGCGCGCGCGGTGTGTCGGCTGACTTCGCATCTGGATGAGCGCATACATCGGCACGCTGTAGAGGCCCGCGAAGAGGGACAGCAGGCCGAGGTCGGCCAGCACGCGCCAGTGGGCCGGCTGGTGCAGGAATGCGCCGAGCCCCAGATCGCCGAGCGCCGGCAGCGCGCGCGACGCGAAGTACAGGTCGATCGCGAACACGCTCATGCCGATCGCACCGAGCGGCACGAGCCCGATCTCGACCTGTCGGCGGCTGAGCGTCTCGCACAGCAGCGAGCCGATACCGATGCCCACCGAGAACACCACCAGCAGCAGCGAGGCCACCTGTTCGTCGCCGTGCAGCACCTCCTTGGCGAAGCTCGGGAACTGGCTCAGAAAGGTCGCGCCGAAGAACCACATCCACGAGATGCCGAGCAGCGAGCGGAACACCACGACGTTGCCGTGCGCGAGCTTGAGATTGCGCCAGGTTTCGCTGACCGGGTTCCAGTTGATCTGCAGCCCCGGATCGGTGGCCGGCGCGGCCGGAATCGCCTGCGCCACCGCGCGCCCGGCCAGCGCCAGCAGCACGCAGGCCGCCGCCACCGAGGTGTGCCCGATCCCGGGCACCGCGACCAGCAGGCCGCCCGCGACCTGGCCGAGCAGGATGGCGACGAAGGTGCCCATCTCGACCATGCCGTTGCCACCGGTGAGTTCGCGCGAATCCAGCACTTGCGGCAGATAGGCGAACTTGACGGGCCCGAACAGCGTGGAATGCAGCCCCATCAGGAACACGCATGCCAGCAGCACCACGGCATCGGCGCGCATGAAGCCCCACGCGGCGATGAGCATGATCACGATCTCGATGTTCTTGACGAAGCGGATCATCTTCGTCTTGTCGAACTTGTCGGTGAGCTGTCCGGCGGTCGCGGAGAACAGCAGGTAGGGCAGGATGAAGAGCGCGCCGATCACCAGCCCCGCCATGGCCGGCGGCATCCAGTTCAACTGGAGCTGGTAGGTCACCATCACGGTGAACGCGAACTTGAAGAGGTTGTCGTTCGCCGCCCCGGCGAACTGCGTCCAGAAGAACGGCGCGAAGCGCCGCTGCCCCAGCAGCGCGAACTGGTTGGCATGCGCCTCGGCGTCGAGCCCGGCGGAGGATGATGCGTTGGCGGTCGTTGTCATTCGCAATGCCTGGTTGGCGGCCTTCCTCATGCCGTCACGGTGACGGCGCCCGGATTGTGCCGCAGCGTCTGACGGCCGATGGACTGAAGCGCGTGCAGCACCGGCAACGCGGCCAGCGCGGCCGTCAGGTGCTTGAGGCTGTGACCCGAAATCAGGTGATGGGTGGCCTCGAAGATCGCGTGGTCCGCGAGTTCGAAGAGCTTCGCGAGGGCATAGAAGAAGATCACCCAGCCCAGACGGAGCCCCACTGCGCCGCTTGTCGGCCGCGCGAACGACAGCAGCGCGACCAGGGCCATGCCGCCGAACTGCACCAGCGCCCAGGGAAGCGCGTTGCCGGTCTCGTGGCACACCGCGGCGGCCAGCAATCCGCCGATCAGCGTGAACCATGCAGCGGGCCATCCGGCGCGGGCGCTCACCCGCTCGCAGGTTGCGAAGCCGATCAGGCCCGCGAACGCGACGGCCATACCGGCACGATCCGCGGCCAGTCGCACGCTGTCGGGCTGCAGGTGATAGAAGGCAGAGCCGAGCGCAGTCAGGATCAGGCCCGCGAAGAACATCCAGGCGCAATCGAGGGTGTTCACCGGCTGGTGCCATCCGGCATGCTGCACCGGCGCGGCGTCCAGTGCTTCCTCGTGCGCGCAGTCGAGCCAGCGGAGCCAGCGCAGGCCCCAGATGCCGATCGCGGCGAAAGGCAGGTTGCTCAGCACGTCCATGGCGTTCGGCACGGCGCCCCAGGCCTGCTCGTCGGCGAACGGCGCGCCGGCAGGGGCGGAAACGGGAATCGCCGGCCCGGCGATTGCGGCCAGCAGAAGCAACGCGAACAGCGACAGGAGGCAACGTTCGCGATTCGAGAGGGACGAGAGCGACATGGCGGACTCCAACAGATAACTCGATGGGCGCAATCTAGGTTGCCAACCCTCTCCATGGCATCGAAAATCGATACGGAGCACTTATCCACCACCACCGGTATCGCCGGGCTATACCCTCCTCTCCCATGAGTACCACCGTCGACCTGGTCGTCGCTCTCAAGAACGAACTCAAGAATGCCCGCATGACCTACGCGGATCTCGCCAAGTCGCTCGACATGGCCGAATCCAGCGTCAAGCGGATGCTCGCCAAGGGTGACATGCCGCTCACCCGGGTCGACGCCATCTGCCGCGCCCTGAAGATCGACTTCGCCGAACTCGCGCGCCGCGTGGCGGATTCGCAGCCGCTGCTCAAGGAACTGACGCTGGAGCAGGAACAAGCGGTGGTCAAGGACAAGAAGCTGCTGCTCGTCGCGATCTGCGTCCTGAGCCAATGGACCCTGGAACAGATCGTCGCGGCCTACCGCATGACCGAGGCCGAGTGCATCGGCTACCTCGCGCAGCTCGATCGCATCGGCATCATCGAACTGCGCCCGCTGAACCGGTATCGCCTGAAGCTCGCGAAGACCTTCCGGTGGCGTCCGCACGGGCCGGTGATGGATTTCTTCCGCGAGAACGTCGTGCTCGACTACTACCGCGGCGGCTTCGACGGCCCGTCGGAAGGGCTGCTACTGGTGCACGGCTCGATCAGCAAGTCGCTCGCGCCCGCTTTTCTGGATCGCCTCCAGCGCGTCGCCCAGGACTTCGCCCAGCAGCATCAGACCGACCAGAAACTGTCACCGAAAGAGCGCGAGGGCTACACCCTTCTGCTTGGAATGCGCAACTGGGAGTTCGAACTTTTCACCCGTCTACGCAGGAATTGACCTACGCCAGAAAAAGACAGAAACCGGTTTCCTCGATAAAATTCGGCGGGCAGAAAAGCGGACGGCACCCGTCCCACCGGTGGCGCAATCTCCCATGAACGCTCAGGTGAACCGCAGCGCGGTTCGTTGACTGCCCCCTTTTTAGACAACGCCGACTGGAGAGACGCCGCACCGACGCGGCGCACCGAAGGAGCAAGTCCGCTGCATGCCGCAGCCGATGAATCTCTCAGGTACAAGAGACAGAGGGAGCGGCGATCTGAACCCCCGGTCCGACGCTCCGCACAGTGAGTACTCGCCCCGGCCGTTCATGCCCTCCCAAAAGGATTCGGACATGCGCGTGGTAGTACTCGGCGCCGGCCTGCACGGCGTCACGACGGCCTATTACCTCCAGCAGCTCGGTCACGAGGTGATCGTGATCGATCGCCATGCGACGCCGGCTGCCAAGGCCCGGGGCCGGATTCCCTCCCCCGAAGGCACTGCGGCGCCCGACACCGGCCACGTATCGTTGCCGACGAAGCCGGCGCCAGGTCCCTGGTCGCGCCTTCGGGCCTTCGTGCGTCGTCGTTTCGGGAAGCTGCTCGACCGCGCGGCGATGCCTCCCGGAAGCAATCCGCTCGATCACCTGGTCCGCCTGGCCGCCTACAGCCGCCGGAGCGCCCTCGCGCTGCGCGATGAATCCGGCATGCCGCAGCGCCCGCGCTCGACCGGTCATATGACCGTCTACACCGATGCCAAGTCGTTCCGGGGACGCATCGAACGGGCCCCGCATTGGTCGGAACTGGGCTGCGAGGACCGCCTGCTGTCGGCCGACGAGGCGATCGGGTTGGAGCCATCCCTGCATCTCTTGGGCGGCCGACTGGCTGGCGCGACCTACTCGCCCGACGATCCGGCGCGCGACCCTTCGCAGTTCGCGGCAGGCATCGTCTTCCTGTGCCGCGCGGCAGGCGTGCGCTTCATGATGAAGCACACCGTGGTCTCGCTGAAGGAGCGCGACGGCCGCATCGACCACGTCGAGCTGCTGGATGCACAGGGTCAGCCGATGATCGTGCGTGCGCAGTCCTATGTGCTGGCGCTCGGCGCATCGAGCGTGCTGCATGCCGAGCACCTCGGCATCGACATGCCGCTGCGCTTTGTGCGCGAGTACGTGGTCACGTTGCCGACCAAGGATCTCTCGATGGCGCCCCGCATCGCGCTGCACGACCGCCAGGGCAAGCTGCGCATCCGGCGGGTGGAGAACGCCGGCGGCCACCACCTGCGCATCACCTCCACGGTCCGCGTCTCCGATGACGAGGAGAACGAACCCGATTCGGACCGCTTCGATGCAATCCTTCGCCGCGTCGAGACCCTCTTTCCGGGCGTGGTCGACACCAGCCGCGCGTCGCTCGAAACCGCGATGCACGCGGTCAGCAGCAACCGCCTGCCGATGATCGGCAAGACGCGGCTGCCCAACCTTTTCCTCAATACGGCCCCCGGCACGCCGAGCTGGACGAACGCGCTCGGCGCGGGCAAGTCCATCGCGCGCATCGTGAGCGGCTTGCGGCCCGAGCTCGATTTCGCGTTCCGCGGCCTGTAGACCTGTAGCCGGCGCGCGGCGAAGTCCCTACAATCGCCCCACTTGCAGGAGAGCGGGCCGCGAAGGCGGCCCCACCGAAGGCGCAAACTCCCATAAACGCTCAGGTCGGCTCGCAACGGGCCCGTACTGCAATCGACTGTCAGAGCCGTCTGGAGAGCCATCACGCCATGTGATGCACCGAAGGAGCAAGCCCTGTTGCGGGTGCAACGGGTGAATCTCTCAGGTACCGAGGACAGGGGGAGCGGCAACTTGGACGCGAGAGTCCGGTTGCTTTTCTTTTTTCACAGCACCGGTTTCCATTCGTCCAAGCGCTGCAACCTCAAAGGGTTCTGAAATGCGCGTGATCGTTCTTGGCGCCGGCCTGCTCGGCGTGACCTCAGCCTACTACCTCCAGCAGCTCGGCCACGAAGTGACCGTGATCGACCGGCAGGCCACCCCGGCCGCCGAAACCAGCTTCGCCAACGGCGGCCAGATCTCGGTGAGCCACGCCGAGCCGTGGGCCAATCCCAGCGCACCGCTCAAGGTGCTGCAATGGCTCGGCAAGGAAGACGCGCCGCTGCTCTTCCGTCTGCGCGCCGACATGCGGCAGTGGCTCTGGGGACTGCAGTTCCTGCGCGAATGCTCCCCGGCGCGCACCCGCCACAACATCGAGCAGATCGTGCGCCTGGGCACTTATAGCCGCGACACGCTTCAGCAACTGCGGCGCGACACCGGCATCGGCTACGAACAACGCACCCAGGGCATCCTGCACTTCTATACGAACCAGAAGGAATTCGATGGCGCGCTCGAGCCGGCCGAGCAGATGCGCGCCCTCGGTTGCGAGCGCCGCGTGATTTCGGCCGACGAGGCCGTGGCACTCGAGCCTGCGCTGGCTCACATGCGCCCGCAGCTCGCCGGCGCCACCTACACCGCCGAAGACGAATCGGGCGATGCGAACCGCTTCGCGCGCGAGCTCGTCAAGCTCGCCGAAGCCGCTGGCGTGCGCTTTCTCATGAGCCACACCGTGACCGCGCTGCGCGAAGCCGGCGGCACCATCGATCACGTCGAAGCCACCGACAGCGAAGGCCGCTTCCAGCGCATCCGCGGCGACGCCTACGTGCTCGCGATGGGCTCGCTCAGCCCGCTCTACGCAGCGCCGCTGGGCATCCGCCTGCCGATCTATCCGGCCAAGGGCTACTCGGTCACGATGCCGGTGATCGATCCCACGAAGGCGCACCAGGTCTCGCTGACCGACGATGAGTTCAAGCTCGTCTTCTCGCGCTACACATCGGCCAACGGCGACCGCCTGCGCATCGCCGGCACTGCGGAGCTGAACGGCTACGACCGCGACCTCAACCGCGTGCGCTGCGAAGCGATCGTGCGTCGGGTGGAGCAGCTCTTCCCCGGCGCGGGCGATGCATCGAAGGCGCAGTTCTGGACCGGCCTGCGCCCCGCGACGCCGAGCAACGTGCCGCTGATCGGCGCGACCAAGCTGCCGAACCTGTTCCTCAACACGGGCCACGGCACGCTCGGCTGGACGCACGCGTGCGGCTCCGGAAAGTCGATCGCGCGCATCGTGAGCGGGCTCGCGCCCGAGGTGGATTTCGCGTTCACCGGGCTGCGTGCCGCTCAGTCGCCGGCCGTGAAGACCGTCAGCACGCCGGTGTAGCCGTAGAGGTGATGCCGCGCGATCTCGCCGGCGGCGAAAAAGCCGACGAGCGGCACGTCGCCAAGCGCGTGGCGCACGATCTGCAACTCGGCGTTCGGCGCGCCGAAGTGCGGCCCCCCACGGCCCGAGCAGCTCACGTACACCGCACCTGCGACGCGGCGCGCCGGATGCGGCCCCGCACCGGTTTCATCGCCGGCGACCGCGCGCGCGGTGGCGAGCGTCTGCTCCTCGGGCTCCAGTTCCTCGCGGATCTCGGCACAGACGCGCATGAGATCGGCGCGCGCGGCCTGCGCGTTGCGTCGGCAGAAGGACATGAGCATGCCGGGCTCGACGACGTCCGCGATCGCCACGCCGCGCCGGGTCGGATCGAGGCCGATGATGTGCCGCACCCGCACGTCGGAACCCAGATCGCGCGTGCGGCGAACACGATCGGTGCCGGCTTCCGCGAGGCCCACCAGCGTGGCGCGGACTGCGGCGATGGCCTGCTCGGGCTCGTCGAGCGACACGTGCAGATCCTCCAGCAGCACGTCGAGGGCCGGCCGGCCATCGAGCTTGAGCAGCAGGTTGCCGTCGGCCTCCGTGATCTCGCGTTCCTCCGACACCGGCTGGCAGCCCTGCGTGACGCGCGACACCAGTCGCACGCCTTCGCCGAACACCACGCCTGAGAGGCCGCCAGAAAACACCCCGCCGTGCGCGCCGTGGCCCGGGATGTTGCCGTTGCCGCCGACAGCGAACTGCAGCGAGCCGGCACGGCCAGACGAGAGGCCACCGAAGAGATAGCCGGTATCGGTGCGCTCCGCCATCTCGGCGATCAGCTCGGCGAGCTCGGGCGTGTGCGGGTCGGCATGGACGAGTGCCGTGTGCGCCGAGAAGCCGCTCATCTCGGTGCTCGCGAGCGGCGCCACGCCGGAGAACACCCGGTACTGGTCGCTCGGCAGCTCGCAAAGCATCACGCTGAGGGCCGGCTCGTCGAAATATTCGGCGTTGTTGGCCGAGACGCCGACGCCCACCGTGCCGGACCAGTCGGTCACCTCGGGCAGTTCGGCGCCCAGGTGATCAAGGATCTCCTGCGCATCGGCCGAATAGTGGTCGGTGATGTAGAGCAGGCCCAACGTCGGCGACTGCGCGTAGTCGGGCAGCGCCATCTGTGCCCGAAGTTGCGCGAGCACCAGCCCTGCGGCCATGCGCCATTGCGGATGGGTGGCGTGGCCCGAGGGAAACATCTTCATGGGCACGGCTTTCGCTGCGGGAAGGGATACGGTGCCGGCTTCAGCGCGCCCGCTTGCGCGCCGGAGCCCGCGTCTTGCCGGCAGCGGCGGCACGCTGGCCGCCGGCCGACGCCTTGCTCTCCGCGGAAGCCGGCTGCTTGGCCGATTTGGCTGCCGGCGCCTTTCGCGTCGCCGCGCCGGTGGCCGGCTGGGCTATCACGGGCATCTTCAACTGTGAAGCTTCCTGCAGGGCTGCGCTGGCGATCTGCTGGAATTGCTGCGTGAGCGCCCCCCACCATTGCAGCGGGTCGACCACGCCCGCTTCCTCGGCCGCAGCGTCGCCGCCGTTGCCGCGCGTGCGCCGGGAGGGCTTCGCGGTCGCGGGGGCTTCCGCTTCTTCCGCTTCTTCCGCTTGTTCCGCTTCTTCTGCTTCAACGACCGGTTCGGCCTTCTTCGGCTCCGGCTTGGGTGCGGGTGCCGCCGCGGGCTCGGACGCAGCCATCGCCTGCCGCGTGAAGACGCTCGCGAGATCCTCCATCTGCACGTTCATGCCGCGCAGGGTCGACAGCGTCATCTTCTGCACTTCGAGCGCCTGGATGGTGGCCTTGAGCGCATGCCCGTTCTGCTCGAGCCAGAACTGCACGGTCTTGAGCTCCTGGATGCGCTTGTCGACTTCTTCGACGCTGAGTGTCGGGGCGACCCAACTCGCGAGACTCGGCATGCCGGGCGTCGCGCCCGCTGCCGCGCTTCCGCTGGCCAGGTTCTTGAGGAAATCGAATCCGGGAACGAACTGGCTGAAGGCGAAAGGCTTGCTCGTGTCGCTCATGAAGGGCCTCGGGACGAGAGTTGTTGTGCGGCCAGCTTACTCCAAGGCGGCCGCGTTTTGGGCGGCCCGCGCCGCCCTGTCCGTCAATGCTTGTGCTCGCCTGCCGCGGCCGCGCCGGAGGCCGTCTGAACCGGCACCTTGAGCTCGAGCGAGCTCCTCTGGCCCTTCGCGTCTTCGAAGAGCAGCGTCAGCGGAACGCTCGTTCCATTGACGAGCGGCTGCTTCAGATCCATCAGCATCAGGTGGTAGCCGCCGGGCTTGAACTCGACTGTCTGGCGCGCGGGCAGTTCCAGGCTCGGCAGGCCGCGCATGCGCATGGTGTCGCCTTCCATCTTCATCTCGTGGACTTCGGCGACGCCCGCCGCAGGCGTGGAAGCGCCGACGAGCCGGGCACCCGAGGGCGCGCTGAGCTTCATGAAAGCGCCGGTGCCGCTTTGGCCGGGCACGGAAGCACGGATCCACGCATCGCGCACATCGACCGGCGCGACGCCGGCTGCCAGCACGTCGAGCCGCGCGGCCGGGCTGTCGAGGCCGGCGGTGGAGGTGCCGCTGGCGGGAACCTGCGCCCAGTCCGAGCTGCCCGTGTCGCAGTCCTGCAGCACCTTGAACCACAGCACGCCCGGCGTGGCGGGCAGCTTGCCGCGCAGCACGAATTCCGCGCGCTCGCCGGTGGGCAGCGCGGCCTGGGCGTTCTCCGCCTTCCAGCGCACTTCGCCGCCGTTGTCGCCGGCCGGCGGTGCTTCGAGCTTCCAGCCCTTGCGCGCCTGCGCGTCGGTGAAGGCAAAGCCCTTGGGCAGGCGAACGGTGATGCCGGTGGTGCTTTTCGCGCCCTGGCAGGCATGGCCGACGCGGAAAGCCGCTTCGTACTCGCTGCCGGCGGTGGCGCCGCCCGGCGGCAGGCTCACATGGGCGAAGGCGCTGCCGGTCCAGGCGAACACGATGCAGGCGGCGAGCCGGCGAAGCGGGAAGGAGGCGTTCATGGAGGTGTTCATCGGAGACTTTCGTGAAGTGTTGTATGTCGGGTCAGAGGTCGTAGCGAAGTTCTGCGGTGTAGGTGCGCTGCGGATACGGGTGGAAATTCCAGTACTGGTCGTTGTTGGCGTTGTCGATGCCGAAGGCCGCCGCCCAGCGGCGGTCGATCTGGTAGCGAACGCGCAGGTCGACGGTGAAGTACCTGCTCGCGCCGAAGTAGGCGAAGCCGTTCACGTCGCTGTTGTCGAGGGTCGAATACTGCCTGCCGCTGTAGCGCGCGGCCACGGTGAAGGCCCACTGCGCGTCGGGCTTGTAGGTGCCGTAGACCGTCGAGCGCCATTGCGGCACGCGCGGCTGCCATTTGCCGACGCTGGCGGGAAAGGCCGCGTTGGCCACGATCTCCGAATCAGCATAGGTGAGGCTCGCGCCGAGGTCCAGGCCGCGCACGAAGACGTTTTCGCCCGTGTAGGCCACCTCCAGTCCGTTGGTGCGTACCCTGTCGACGTTCTGCACCCGCGAGATGCTCGTGTTCGGGATGAGCTGGCTGTAGAGCGCATCGTCGGTCGTCTCGTGGAAGAAGGTCGCGCGTGCGATCCCGTTGCCCAGGTCCTTCTCGGCCGACAACTCGCCGGTCCACGACTTCTCAGGCTTCAGGTTGGGGTCGTTGATGAACGCCAGTGCACCGCCCGACGTGGCGCCGTAGAGCTCGCCGACGGTCGGATAGCGCACCGCGCGGCCGACCGAGGCCTTCAGCACCGTGTCGGAGGTCCATTGGTAGGCCAGCGCGGCCTTGGGCGACAGGTCCGATTCGCTGCGCGCGGGGTACGACAGGAAGCTGCTGGCGTTCGAGGTGAAGCCGTCCGTCGTCTTCCAGTCCTCGTAGCGAAGGCCGAGCACGGCCTTCCACTTCGGCGCGAAGGACCAGGTGTCCTGCGCCCAGGCGCTCTGCGTCTCGGCGCGGCCGCCGACGTTGCTCACCGGCGAGTACGGCGCGCCGCCGAGCCAGGTTCCGAGCACGTTGTTCTTCACGATCAGCAGCTTGTAGGCATCGCGGCCCACGCCGAGATCGACGATATGCCCACCACCCACGCCCTGCGGCCGCCAGGTCGCCTTGGCGGCGAGCGTGTTCCAGCCGGTGCCGCCCTGGTCCTGCAAGGTGCCCGCGCCGCCGATCGCTGCGAGTGGCAGCGCGACCGTCGGCTGGCGCTGCTGGTCGGTCGCGTAGTCGTACAGGCTGCCGGCAACCTCCCAGTCCCATTCGCCTTGCGTGTTGCTCTTGACCGAGAGGCCGTGCATGGTGTGCGTCTGGCTGTCGTTGGTGAGCGGAAATGCCGTCGGCGCGAGGTTGAAGGTGCGTGCGCCGATGTTGATCGGCCCGCTGTAGACCGGCTGCCCGGCGGCATTGCTCAGGTAGCTCTCGGGCCGGCCTTCGGCGGTGTTCTGCCACCAGCCGAGCGTGTAGGTCGCACGCACGGTCGGGGAGAAGTCGTAGGCCAGCTTCAGCTTCGCGTGGTCCTGCACCGTGTGGTACTGCGTGCCGGTGCCGAGGATGTACCACGGCGTGTTGGTCGTGTTCAGCCCCGGCACCCAGCCGGTGACCGGCGTGCCGGCGCGCCCCGGCGTGCCCGAGGCCACCGTCGCGGTGGTGAAGGTCAGCGGCTGGCCCTGGCTGTCGGTGCGGTTGAGATCGATCCACCACGACCAGTCGCCGCTCCTGCTGCCGATCGACGCGCTGGTCTGCCAGCTGTTGAAGGTCTGGTGGGTGTTGTAGAGGTCGAAGGGCTGCGACGAGAAGCCGGCCTTCACGTGCGCTTCGAGCTGCGTCGGTATGCGGGTCACGTAGTCGACCACGGCACCCGCCGAATTGCCGGGGTACGCCGCGGAGAAGGGGCCGTACATCACGTCGACCCTTTCGATTTCCTCCGGCGCGACCATCGACCAGCGCGGCGCGTAGTTGGTGCCGTTGGCGATGCCGTTGCCGAGGTAGTTCGACAGCAGGATGCCGTCGGCATACACCGCCGAGCGCGCGCTGTTGCCGGTGCCGGACGCGCGGGTGGACAGGATCGCGTGGTTGTAGTCGCCGATGTAGCGCTTGCGCACCAGCAGGCTCGGCAGGTACTTGAGGGCATCCTCGCTGTCGGTGGCGTTGATGCGCGTCTCGATGTCCTCGCGGGTGACGCCCTCGATGGTGGTCGGGATCTGCGTGGGCAGCGAGGTCGGCTGCCCGCCGGTCACGGTCACGACGCCGAGCGATTTCACCCGTTCAGGCGCGTCGTCCGCGGTGCTGCCGGACGCGGCCTGCGCGAACGCGGGCCCTGCCAGCCAGGGAAATGCTGCGCCCAGGGCAAGCTACAGCACGGTTTTCTTGTTCATCCGGAAACTGCTCCTCGGCGTTCGCGAGGGAACGCCGATCAATTGCGGGAAAGCCGCCGCGCGCGCTCGTGAGAGCGCCGCGCGAGGCAAGGCCGACCGATGTCAGAGCAGGCTGGGAGGGCCGCGCGCGGGCAGCGGCGCGGCAGTGGCCGCGGCAAGGCGCGCAGCCGGGATCGGTTGCACCGCATGCGAGAGCGGCTGGACCGAGGGAAGAGAAACGACCGGGGAGGGCGGCGGCGCACCAGCCACCAGGCACATCGCGCAATCGAGATGGGTGGCGCCCATTTCCTGGATGCCGTCGTCGGTATGCACGACCACCTTCACCGCGCCGGAGCCGGAACACAGAAGCTCCATGGCTTGCGGATGCACCACCGGCGACGCGATCGCGACGCCGAGCGACAACGCGAACCACACCAGCACGAAGCTGACGAGGCGGCGGGCGCGGCGCAGGGGATACATGGGCCGGCATTATGGATTGGACTCGCCACGCCCCCCCTGCTTGTGGAAAATGCCCCACCAGACACAGAAAGTCACATGTCCATCTTTCACCTAGCCTTCAACGTGCGCGACCTCGACGAAGCCCGGCGCTTCTACGGCGGCGTGCTCGGCTGCGCCGAAGGCCGCAGCACCGACACCTGGGTCGATTTCGATTTCTTCGGCCACCAGATCTCGCTGCACCTGGGCGAGCCTTTCACCACTGCCCGCACCGGGCACGTCGGCGATGTGCTGGTGCCGATGCCCCACTTCGGCATCATTCTCGAGCTGCCCGCCTGGCGCGCCCTGGCCGACCGGCTCGAGGCCGCCCGCACCGACTTCGTGCTCCGTCCGCAGGTCCGCTTCGAGGGCCAGCCGGGCGAGCAGTGGACGATGTTCTTCTGCGACCCCTTCGGCAACCCGATCGAAGTCAAGGGCTTCCGGTCGCTGGACACCGTCTACGCCGCATGACCCACCGCACGGCGCTCTGCGTGCGTGTCGCGAGTCCGATCGCGGCCGCGCTGCTGCTCGCGCACGGCGCGGCGCACGCGGTGCAGGACTGCGAGATCAACGGCGTCGCCGTGAACCCTGCCAACGGCGCCACGACCGCCGGCAAGTCCGGCCTGATGCGCTGCAGGGATCGCGACAGCCGCGAGCTGGTGCGCGAGCAGCAGATCCAGAGCGGCACCTTCCAGGGCGTCGTGCGCCAGTACGACAAGGGCAAGCTCTCGAAGGAATACAGCGTGAACGCGGCCGGCAACATGCACGGCCCCGCGCGCGAATTCGCGCCCAACGGCAAGGTGCTGCGCGAAGCCAGCTACGACGACGGCCACGAGACCGGGCTGGTCCGCAGCTTCTACCCCTCGGGCCAGTTGCGCCGCGCGACCTACTTCGCCGATTCGGCCGGCGAGCGCGCCTTTGCCGAGTTCACCGAACGCGGACAGCTCTCGGCGCTGCGCTGCGGCGACAAGCCGGTGCTCGCACCGGTGGCCGACGACGCGAAGCTCTGCGGCTTCGGCGGCAGCCCATCGCGGGTCGAGCTGTTCGACAACAAGGGCATCCTGCGATCGCGCGTGTCCTATCTCTCCGGCAAGCGCGTGCGCAGCGAGGACTTCTACGACAACGGCAAGCCCGCGGCGCAGGACGAACTCGTCGGCAACCAGCGCACCGAGCGGCGCTTCTCGTCCGAAGGCATCAAGCGCCGCGAAGTGGTCTCGCTGCTCACCGAGCGCGGCGCGATCCGGCAGCGCGACCAGGAGTTCTCCGAGCGCGGCACGCTGGTGCGCGAACAGCGCTGGAACAGCGCGGGCGATCCGGTCACCGACGAAAGCTTCTACCTGAACGGGCAGCCGCGCAGCAAGGCCGTGTATGGCGTCGATGGCGGCAGCCGGCTCATCGAAGTCACCGAGTACTACGACAACGGCCAGCGCGCGGCGGTGGGCCGCTATGTCGCCACCGATCGCTTCCGCCAGGCGCCGGTCGGCACGCACCAGCGCTTCAACGAGAAAGGCACGCTGATCGCCGAGTCGGTCTACGACGAGAACGGCCGCATCACGCGCGAGCGCGCGTGGGACATCAACGGCAAGCTCGAGCGCGACGACCAGGTGTTCGAGGACGGCTCGCGAAAGGCGTTCACGAGCCAGTGAACATCGGGCTCAGTCCAGCTTGATGTTCGCCGCCTTGATGATCGGACCCCAGCGCTGCGACTCCGCGCGCGACAGCGCGAAGAACTGCTGCGGCGAGCCGGGCATCGCTTCCATGCCGAAGTCGGCGAACCGTTTCTGCACCGCGGGCGTGGTGAAGGCCTTGTTCAAGTCGGCGTTGAGCCGGTTGACCACAGCAGGCGGCATGCCGGCCGGGCCGAGGATGCCCTGGAAGGCGAACACTTCCGAATTCGGCACGCCCACTTCGGCCAGCGTCGGCACGTCGGGCAGCAGCTTCGAGCGCGCGCCCGAACCGATCGCCAGCACGCGCACCTTCTTGCCCTGCATGATCGACAGGCCCGAGGCGAGGTCGAGGAACATGCACGGCACCTGCCCGCCCATGACGTCGGCCATCGCCGGCGCGGCGCCTCGATAGGGGATGTGCGTGATGAAGGTGCCGGTGCGGTTCTTGAACATCTCCATCGCCAGATGGTGCGGCGAACCGTTGCCGGGCGATGCGTAGTTGACCTTGCCCGGGTTGGCCTTCACGTAGGCCAGGAAGGCCTTGAAGTCCTGCGCCGGGAAGTCCGGATGCACGACGAGCGCGAGGGGGAACTTGCCGATCGCCCCGATGTAGGTGAAGTCCTTTTCGGGATTGAACGGCAGCTTGTTGAACAGGTGCTCGTTGAAGGCCAGCACCGCGTTGTCGGCCGACAGGATGGTGTAGCCGTCGGGCTTGGACTTGGCCACGATGTCGGCGCCGATGTTGGTCGATGCGCCGGGACGGTTGTCGATGACGATCTGTTGGCCCAGCGTCTGGCGCATGGCCTCGGAGAGCGTGCGCGCGATCACGTCGGTGCCGCCGCCTGCGGGGTAAGGCACCACCCACTTGATGATCTGGGTGGGATAGTCCTGGGCCCGCGCCCACGGCGCTGCGCCTGAGGCTGCGGTCGCGGCCAGCGTCGTGAGCAGAGTTCTGCGATCCATCGAATGGTCTCCTGGTGTTCTGGATGTTGGAATGAAAAGCCTCAGCCCCCCGCGGACAGCGATGGCACGGGCAGGCCGTCGAGCGCCTGCGCCAGTGCGACGCGGCAGCGCGCTTCGTCGCCGACCTGCTCGAACAGCAGCAGGGCCAGCCGCGCGAGGAAGAGCGATTCTCGCTCGGAGCCGGCCTCGCTGATCGCGCGGGCGCATTCGGCATAGACGCGGTCACGCGCGTCGTGATCAAGGGCAGTCATGAGCGTTCCGTTTCGACAAGGTAGGAGGCGCGCGCCAGCGCGCTTCGCAGCGCGCCTCGGGGCACGCGGCGCCAGCGGGCGGCGATGTGGCCGTCCGGGCGCAGCAGATATACCGCGCCCTGCTGCGCACCGAGCGCGGCGAACACCGATGCATCGGCGCTGCCGGCCGGCAGTTCGCACACGTTGACGGCGAGCGGACCGGCCTGCGCATCGGCGATCTCGGCGGCGAGGGCTTCATCCACCTCGGTGTTGAGCACGAGGACCATGAAGGTCGGCCGCAGGCGGTCCGTCAGGTGCAAATCGTGCGCGAGCGGCTGCTCGGGCATCGCCTCGCCGGGACCCGGGCCTTCCGTGAGATCGTCGCCTTCGGTCGACAGCACCGAATCGCGGTACTCGACCGCTTGCGTCTGCCGCGGGTTGATGAGGTTGGCGATGCCGCGATGCGCGCCGGACAGCGACAGCGCCGCCTCGCGCAGCAGATCGAAGCCGCGCGACGGCGGCGACATGAATTCGGTGCTGCGCATCGCACTCTCGGCGTTGATGTGGAAGGCCGCGATGCGCTCCTGCGAGTAGCTGTCGAGCAATGCGACGTCGGACAGGCCGCGCACCACGTGCGCCAGCTTCCAGGCGAGGTTGTCGGCATCGTCGAAGCCCGAGTTCAGCCCGCGCACGCCGAAGATCGGCATCGCGTGCGCGGCATTGCCGGCGAACAGCACGCGGCCGTGGCGATAGCTCTCCAGTGTCATCGCGCCGGCGCGATACACCGAGGTCCAGACCGTCTTCCAGGGCAGTTGCCCTTCGCCGATCGCGTCGAGATGACGCTGCACGAACTCGGTCACCGCCGCAGGCTGCAGCGCCTCCTCGGTGCTCTGGCCGGCGCGCAGCTGGTAGTCGATGCGCCAGATGTCGTCGGGCTGCTTGTGCATCAGCACGGTCGATCCGGGGTTCCACGGCGGATCGAACCACGCGCGCCGCTCGGTCGGATGGTCGCTGTGCAGCTCGATGTCGATGATCACGTAGCGGCCTTCGTAGGCCGTGCCTTCGAGATTGAGGTCGAGCGACTTGCGCACGAAGCTCTGCCCGCCGTCGCAGCCGACGAGCCATTGCCCGCGCAGCTGGTACGCCCCCAGCGCATTGCGCGCCGACAGGACGAGGCCCTCGCCCTCTTCCGAGAAGCCGGTGAGTTCGGTGCCCCAGCGGATGTCGATCAGCCCCGGCGTCTTCGCGTTGCGGCGCACGATCTCGTCCAGCAGGTATTGCTCGATGTAGTACTGCTCGAGGTTGATCATGGGCGGCAGCTTCTGCTGCGCGCTGGTCGGCATCTCGAAGCGGAAGACTTCGTCGGTCTTGTAGAAGCTGCGCCCGCCGGTCCAGGGGAGCCCCTTGGACAGGAACGCCGGCAGTGCGCCGAGGCGTTCGACGATCTCCAGGCTGCGCCGCGAGATGCAGGCCGCGCGGCTGCCCACGCAGACGGTGTCGTCCGCCTCGAGGATCACGCTGCGCACGCCATGGTTGGCCAGCCCGAGTGCGAGCGACATGCCGACCGGCCCGCCGCCGGCGATCACGACCGGATGACGGCCGGGCTCCATGCCGCCTTCCAGCTGCGGCAGGCGCGGCGCGAAGCGTGTGTAGTCGAAGGCGCCGACGGAGGGCGGCAGATCGCCTGCGACCGGCGGAAGCGGGCCTGTCGCGGCATCGCCGGCGCGTGCGGCGGGAGGAGAGACGGCTGCGGTGTTCATGCGACGGGATTGTCCCGATGCGAGGCGGCGCGCGATGTCATAACTTCGTACGAGGTATTAACCCGATCCCCAGGAATCCGATGAAGCGCTGGCCCGTGCGCGAAGCCGATCAAACCCCTCTTTCGCCTGCACTGGTCAGCGGGGTACTGGCCGGCATCGGCACCTCGCACCTTGCCGCGAGCTATCTCACCGCGATGCATCGCGTGCTGCCGGTGACCTTCTGCACGGTGTTCGCGGCCAGTGCATCGGGGCGCATCGAAACCGTCTCCGCCGCGAGCACCTACGGCAACACCGCCGAACGCACTGCCGAGCGCTACGTGGCGGAACGCTTCGACCTGCTCGATCCCAACATGGCGTGGCTCGCGTCCCGCAAGCTGCCGAAGCGGCCGCAGTTGTGGATGGGGCATCACACCGCCGAGGACGTCGCCGATCCCGCGTTTCGAGCCGCCTGCTACACCGATGTCGGCATTCGCGAGCGCGCGTCGGTGCTGCTGCTGCTGCCGACGGGCCAGCGCGCGGCGGTGAGCTTCTACCGCAGCCTCGCGCAGCCGGACTTCGGAACCGAGGACTTCGCCCGCCTCGAAGCACACGCGCAGCTTCTGGCCGACGCCACCGTCGCGCATGCCCGCAGCACCGCCGCGCGGCACGAGGCGGCCGAGCCGCTGCTCGCCTCGCGCCTCCTGGTGCTGAGCCTGCGCGAACGCGAGGTCATCGGCCATCTGCTCGCGGGGAAGACCGCCAAGGAAGCGGCGCGCGCGGTCGGCATCGAACTCACCACCGCGCGCACGCACCAGTACCGCGCGTTTCGCCGCCTGGGCATCAAGACGTTGAAGGAACTGCTGCGTGGACCGCAAGCATGACCCGCGACGCCATTCGCGCTGCCGAGAATGAGCGGATGTACCGCTCACCGGCCGACGCGTTCGCCAGTCGCCAGTCGCCAGTCGTCAGCCGCCAGCGCCGGCCGCCGAACCCGCGGGCGACACCACTTCCTGGTCGATCGCGCCGAAGATCGATTGGCCGTCCTGGCCCTTCATCTCGATGCGGATGGTGTCGCCGAACTTCATGAATTCGGTGCTGGGCTGGCCGTCCTGGAGGGTCTCGATGCAGCGCTTCTCGGCGATGCAGCTGTAGCCCTTGGGCCATTCAATGCGGCCGTCCTTCTCGACGCCCTTGTTGCTGACGGTGCCGCTGCCAACGATGCTGCCGGCGCGCACGTTGCGCGTCTTGGCGATGTGCGCGACGAGTTCGCCGAAGTGGAAGGTCATTTCCTCGCCCGCATCGCACATGCCGACCTTGCGGCCGTTCCAGGTGCTCTGCAGCGTGAGATGCACCCGGCCGCCCTGCCAGGCGTCGCCGAGCTCGTCGAGCGTCACCGCGACCGGGCTGAACGCGGTCGCGGGCTTGCTCTGGAAGAAGCCGAAGCCCTTGGCCAGCTCGGCCGGGATGAGGTTGCGCAGGCTCACGTCGTTGGCGAGCATCACGAGGCGGATGCCGTCCAGCGCCTGGGCCGGCGTGGCGCCCATCCTCACGTCGCCGGTGACGACGGCGATCTCGGCCTCGAAGTCGATGCCGAAGGCTTCGCTTTGCACGACCACCGGATCGCACGGGCCGATGAAATCGTCGCTGCCGCCCTGGTACATCAGCGGGTCGGTGTAGAAGCTCTTCGGTACTTCGGCGTTGCGCGCCTTGCGCACCAGTTCGACGTGGTTGATGTAGGCCGAGCCGTCGGCCCACTGGTAGGCACGCGGCAGGGGCGCCATGCACTGCCCCGGATCGAAGGGGAACGCATGCCGCGCGCGCCCGGCGTTGAGCGCGTCGTACAGGTCCTGCAGCTGCGGGCCGACGAAGCCCCAGTCGTCCAGCGCCTGTTGCAGGCGGTTGGCGATGCCGGTGGCGTAGTGGGCGCTCGTCAGGTCGCGCGAGACGACGACCAGCTGGCCGTCGCGCGAGCCGTCTTTGAGAGTGGCGAGTTTCATGGGTGGCGGCGGATGCCGGCGCGGCATCGTGACTAAACTGGTTGACCGGGCGGCAGTTTACCGAGGTGAACCTCGCGGCCGGCGCCGGGTCCGACTCCGCATGCCGACATCCGCCGTTCTTCCCTCGTCTTATGCGCCGCGGCCCCGCTGGCGAACGCTGGCCGTGGTGACGGCGATCGTGCTGGCCGGCCATCTGGCCGTGCTGGGGCTGGCGCCGGTCAGCGTGGGAACGCCGCCCACGCCGGAGATCGACAAGTTCGTCACGCGGACCATCGTCGTCGCGCCGCCCGCTGCAAGCGAGCCGCCCGCATCGGCGCCTGCGCCCAAGGCAGAAATCCGGCCAGCGCCGAAGCCGCCGCGCCCTCGCCCGGTTGCGCGCCCGCGGCCCGTCGCGCCAGCCCCGGCGCCCGCGCCCGAAGCGACGGCGCCGACTCAACCGGACTCGCAGAACCTGATCTCGCAGGTTCCGACAGAAACGGCGGCCACAGCGGGGGAATCGGCCTCTGGGGGAGCATCCAGCGGGAACGGGCAAGGTGCGGGCCAGGGGAGCGGCGCGGGCGATTCCGGCGGCAATATCCCGGGTTCCGTGCCGCTGCGGATCTCGGGATCGGTGCGGCTCGCTTTCGCGGCGACCGCCCAGCAGGGCGCGCAACCGATGCAGGGCGCGTTCGGCGACCTGGTCTGGCAGCAGGACGGCACGCGCTACGACGCCAGCCTGTCGATCAAGTTCCTGTTCGTGACCTTCCGCAACACGCGCAGCACCGGCGTGATCGGGCCGACAGGCATCGAGCCGCTGCGCTATTCGGACAAGCGCCGCACCGAGGTCGCCTCGCATTTCGTGCGCGACCAGAAGGCGGTGATCTTCAGCAACAACTCGCCCGCCGTGCCCTTGCTCGCGGGCGCGCAGGACCGCCTGAGCGTCGTGCTCCAGCTCGGCGCGCTGATGGCGGGCGATCCGGGACGCTATCCGCCGGACTCGGTCATCGCGGTGCAGACCGTCGGCACCAGCGATGCGGAGATCTGGACCTTCACGCTCTCGGGCAACGAGCAGGTCGCTGTGCAGGCCGGCGAATTCACCGCGCGCAAGCTCACGCGCAATCCCCGCAAGCCCTTCGACGACAAGATCGAGCTGTGGCTCGCGCCCGATCTCGGCTACTTGCCGGTACGCATCCGCCAGACGCAGCCCAACGGCGACTTCATCGACCTGCAGTTGCGCGAGAAAGTCGCGATGTAAGCCCCGCGCTCAGGCCTCGCCGGCCTCGCGCGCCTGGATGTCGAGCACGCGGCTGCGGCGCTCGCGTTCGCGCCGCAGATAGGCGCTGGGCGTCACGCCCGACCAGCGACGGAAAGCGCGCGCGAACACCTTCTCCGACTCGTAGCCCGCCTGCTCGGCGATGTGCGCCGGATGCAGCGCGCCGGCTTCGAGCTGCTCGGCGGCCAGCGCCATGCGGTGGGCGGTGAGATAGCCGATCGGGGTTTCGCCGACCAGGGATTTGAAGCGCGCGCAGAAGCGCGACCGCGACATCGCCGCCTCGCTGGCGAGCTGCTCCACGCTCCATGCCTGCTGCGGCGCGCGGTGGATGCCCATGATCGCGCGCGCGATCGCCGGATCGGCCAAGCCGCGCAGCCAGCCGGGGTCCTGCGCGGCTTGGCGGCCGAGGCGTTCGCGCAGGATGTTGACCAGCAGCAGTTCGCCCATGCGCCCCGCCGACAGACGCCAGCCGGGTCGGCGGTCGAGCGTTTCCATGATGAGCGATTGCATCGTCGTGGCGAGGCATCCGGCCATCGGCATCTCGCTTTCGCGGATGTGGATCAGCGGCGGCAGCATGCGGAAGACCGAGTGGCGGCAGTACGCGGAGAACCATAGCAGCGCCGAAAAGATCTCGGTGGTCTCGCCGCCGCCGCCGTGGCTGAAGACGAGCGGGTTCTCGTCCTTCGGCCCGTCGGCGTGCCGTGCGATGAGCGCCGAGAAGGGTTCGACCGGTGCGTCCGGCGACGAGGACATGGTGTGCGCCGCGCCGAGCGGCAGCATCACGAGATCGCCGCTTTCCACCCGGAGGGGCTCGGCACCATCGAGCCGCAGCCAGTGCGGCGCGCCGCGCGACAGCCGGATCATCGCGCCCGGAACACCGTCCGAGCGCAGCCCCCAGGGCGCGCCGAGCGAGAAACGCGCGGTGACCGCGCGCTCGGACCGGCAGATGGCGAGCACTTCGCTCAGGACGTCCAAGGTTCGCGGCTCCAGCGGCCCGTGCGGGAGGATGGGATGAATCGTGCCTCTTTGCGGACGCACGGCGGTTGAGGCACGGCGGCCCTTTCCGAAGAATCGACCCACCTCATCGGGAAGCGATCTTGACATATCGATTCCTGCCTTCCTCACGACTGGAGACACCATGGGTCATTTGAAAATCGGCATCGTCGGCGCCGGCATCGGCGGTCTGGCCGCGGCGAACGCGCTGCATCAGGCGGGGCACGACGTCGTCGTCTTCGAGCAGGCGAAGCAGTTCTTCCGCGTCGGCGCGGACATCAACCTCACGCCGAACGCGGTGCGGGCATTGGACGGGCTGGGCCCCGGCATCGCGCAAGCCGCCCGTGCCTCCGGTGCCCGCCCCACGCACCGCATCAGCCGCATGTGGGACACCGGCGAGGAGACCTCGCGCCTTCCGATGAGCGACGAGGCCGAGCGCAAGTACGGCGCGCCGCAGCTGACCATCCACCGCGCCGATCTGCTGGCGGCGCTGGCCGATGCCTTCCCGCTCGATCGCGTGCGCTTCGACAAGCGCGCCGAATCGATCGCAGCGAGCGACGAGGGCGTGTGCATCCGCTTCAAGGACCAGAGCGAAGCCACCGAGCTCGACGTGCTGATCGGCGCCGACGGCATCCACTCCGTGGTGCGCAACGCGATGTTCGGCGCCGAGAGCCCGCGTTTCACCGGCGTGGTGGCCTTCCGCGCGGTGGTGCCGACCGAGCGCGTCAAGGACGTGCCGAACATCGCCGCCTTCACCAAGTGGTGGGGCCCGTCGCCGGAAAGCCAGATCGTGACCTTCCCGCTGAATCAGGGACGTGACACTTTCATCTTTGCGACCACCGCGCAGGATTCGTGGCACGAGGAATCGTGGACCACCGCCGGCAACGTGGAGGAGCTGCGCGGCTTCTACGCCGGCTTCCACCCCGATGCGTGCGCGCTGCTCGATGCCTGCGACACCGTGCTCAAGACCGCGCTGTACGAGCGCGATCCGCTCAAGAACTGGTCGCGCGGCCACATGACGCTGCTCGGCGATGCCTGCCATCCGATGATGCCTTTCATGGCGCAGGGCGCGGGCATGGCGATCGAGGACGCGGTGGTGCTGGCGCGTAATCTCGCTGGCGTGGACAAGCCGGCTCAAGTTCCGGCGGCACTGGCACGCTACGAGGCGATGCGCATCGAGCGCGCGAGCAGCATCCAGGTCGGCTCGCGCGGCAACCAGTGGCTCAAGGCCGGCGGCAACGCCGACTGGGTGTACGGCTACGACGCCTGGGCCGTGCCGGTGGCGTGACGATCGGAGGCCCCGGGCCGGCCGACATCGGTGACACTGCGAGGCGTTCCAGCAACGAGCGCCGCACCATGCCCGATATCCGATCCGACCTGGCCAAGATCACCTTCAGCGTCCTGAGCATCGCGCTGCTCATCGGCTCGTCGCTGTGGATCCTGCGCCCGTTCCTGGGCGCCACGATCTGGGCGGCGATGGTCGTCGTGGCGAGCTGGCCGGCGCTGCTGTGGTTCGAAGAGAAGCTCTGGCGGCGCCGCAGCCTCGCGGTACTGGTGATGGTGCTGATCCTGCTGCTGCTGTTCGTGCTGCCGCTGACGATGGCGATCTCGACCATCGCCGCCAATGCGGACGAGGTGTATTCCTGGGTCAAGGCGCTGATCAGCCGGGGCGCGCCCGAGCTGCCGGCGTGGGTCGGCAGCCTGCCTTTCGTCGGACCGAGGCTGACGGCGGCCTGGAACGCCCAGGTCGCCTCGGGCGTCTCCGGGCTCGAATCCCAGATCGCGCCCTATGCCAAGCAGGTCACCGGCTGGCTCCTCGCACAAGCGGGCGTGGTGGGCGCGCTCACGCTGCAGTTCCTGCTCACCGTGGTCATCGCGGGCCTGATGTACGCACAGGGCGAGAACGCGGCGGCCACGATGCGGCAGTTCGGCCGCAAGCTCGGCGGCCAGCGCGGCGAGGACGCGGTCGTGCTGGCCGGCAAGGCCATCCGCGGCGTCGCGCTGGGCGTGGGCGTCACGGCGATCGTGCAGGCCGTGATGGGCGGCATCGGCCTCGCCATCGCCGGCGTGCCTTTCGCGGCGCTGCTGACCGCAGTGATGTTCATGTTCTGCATCGTCCAGATCGGCCCGACCCTGGTGCTGGCGCCGGCGGTGGTCTGGGTGTTCTGGAGCGGCTCGACCGGCTGGGGAATCTTCCTCCTGGTCTGGACCCTCATCGTCGGGACGATGGACAACTTCCTGCGCCCGTTCCTGATCAAGCGCGGCGCGGACCTGCCGCTGCTGCTGATCTTCGCGGGGGTCATCGGCGGGCTGCTCGGCTTCGGGCTGGTCGGGATCTTCGTCGGGCCGGTGCTGCTGGCCGTCTCGTACACCCTCATGGTTGCCTGGCTGGACGATCCGGAGCCACTTTCGGCAACGGCCAGGTAAAAAGTCACAAAAAGATACAGGCGCATTCCTACGCTGTGACGACGGATATTGAAACTGGCGCGTTGATTGCTATCTAACGACCATGAACGCTATCGAAATCCTCACAGGACCCGCAATGCAAATGCTCTACGACTCCGACTCTTTCGTCGTCGTGCACGTGCAGCCGACGGAAGGCGATGCGCCGGTGGCGCCGAACGTCCCCGCCCTGGCGCGCCACGGCTTCGAGATCGTGGACAAGCGCTCGGGCAAGGAGGTCTACCTCGATGGCTCCTGGGCCGAGCTCTTCCAGCAGCAGATCGCCGCCTGGCAGCTCAACACGCCCACGCAGGAAGAAGTCGAGGACACGCTGGAAGGCTACGCCGAGCTGGCGCACACCCCCGTCCTGGTGCACTGACGCCGTCTCACTTTCGTGACGGGAGCGCTTCGGCGCTCCTTTTCGTTTGCGGCCGAACCGTGGCTGGCCGGGGCATAGTACGGCATGCCCATCCTCCCCGACCGCGCGCTCCGCCGCCTCGTGCCGCTCGTCGGCGCCACCCTGCTCATGGCCTGTGCGGCCTCGCCCTCGGCTCACGTGCCGATCGTGCGCCGCGTCGACGCGCTGCTGCCGGTCGACGCGCTGCTCCTCGGCGAACAACATGACGCGCCGGAACACCAGGTGATCGAGCGCGAGACCGTCGAGGCGCTCGCCGCCAGGGGCCGGCTGGCCGCGCTGGCGATCGAGATGGCGGAGGAAGGCAATGCCACCGGCTACCTGCCGCGCGATGCGACCGAGGAGCAGGTCCGGACTGCGCTGGCCTGGAACGACAAGGCCTGGCCCTGGAACGCCTATGGCCCCGCGGTGATGGCGGCCGTGCGCGCGGGCGTTCCGGTGGTCGGCGCCAACCTGCCGCGCGAGCACATGAAGGACGCGATGGCCGACGTGTCGCTCGACGCCCAGCTGACGACCGAGGCCCGCACCGCCCAGCAGGACGCGGTGCGCGCCGGCCATTGCGACCTCTTGCCCGAATCCCAGATCGTGCCGATGACGCGCATCCAGATCGCCCGCGACCGGGCGATGGCCCAGGCGATCATCAAGTCGCGCGCGCCGGGCAAGACCGTGCTGCTGGTGAGCGGGGCCGGGCACGCCAACAAGGCGCTCGGCGTGCCGCAGCATCTGCCGACCGACGTGTCTGTCAAGGTGGTGCAGATGCAGGCCGGCACGCCGCGCGGCACCGCCGGCGTCTTCGACGCCGCGTGGCCCACGCCGCCGGTGCCCGAGAAGGACTACTGCGCCGACGTCCGCCCGCCGGTCAGGCGTGCTTCTTGATGGCGTCCGCGAGTGTGTTGACCAGCGTGTCGATGTGCGACTTCTCGACGACGTAGGGCGGCGCGATCACCAGCACGTCGCCCGCGGGGCGGACGAGCGCCCCCTTGTGGAAGCAGTCCAGGAAGATGTCGTAGGCGCGCTTGCCCGGCAGGCCCGCCACCGGCGCGAGTTCCACCGCCGCCGCCAGGCCCAGGCTGCGGATGCCGATGACGTTCGGCAGGCCCTTGAAGGTGCCGTGGAAGGCATCGCCCAGCACCTTGCCCATCTCGCCCGCGCGCTTGAAGAGCTGCTCCTTCTGGAACAGATCGAGCGTCGCGATCGCCGCCGCGCAGGCGACTGGGTGGCCCGAGTAGGTGTAGCCATGGAAGAACTCCACCACGTGCTCCGGCGCGGAGGTGTTCATCATCGCGTCGTAGAGCTTGTCGCGGCAGATCACGCCGCCGAGCGGGATCACGCCGTTGGTCACGCACTTGGCGAAGTTCAGCATGTCGGGCACCACGCCGTAGTAGTCCGACGCGAAGTTGGTGCCCATGCGTCCGAAGCCGGTGATGACCTCGTCGAAGATCAGCAGGATGCCGTGCTTGTCGCAGATCTCGCGCAGCTTCTGCAGGTAGCCCTTGGGCGGGATGTACCAGCCGGCCGAACCCGCGATCGGCTCCACGATGATCGCCGCCACGTTGCTCGGGTCGTGCAGCGGCAGGATGCGCTGTTCGAGGTCGGCCAGCGCATCCTCGGCCCACACCGGTTCCTCGTTGTGGATGTAGGCGTGGTTGACCGGGTCGTGGATGAAGCGCATGTGGTCGACGCGCGGCAGGAAGGCCGAGCCGAACACCTTGCGGTTCCCTGGGATGCCGCCCACCGACATGCCGCCGAAGCCCACGCCGTGGTAGCCCTTCTCGCGGCCGATGAAGACGTTGCGGTGCCCTTCGCCGCGTGCGCGGTGGTAGGCCAGCGCCACCTTCAGCGAGGTATCGGCCGCCTCGCTGCCCGAATTGCAGAACAGCACCTTGTTGAGGTCGCCCGGCGCCATCGCGCTGATCATCTCGGCGGCCCGGAACGCCTTGTCGTTGCTCACCTGGAAGGCGGTCGCGTAGTCGAGCGTGTCGAGCTGCGCCTTGATGGCCTCGTTGATCGGCTTGCGGTTGTGCCCGGCGCCCACGCACCACAGGGAGGAGATGCCGTCGATCACCTTGCGCCCGTCGTGCGTGGTGAACTCCATGCCGTCCGCCGCCACGAAGACCCGCGGGTCCTTCCTGAAGTGGCGGTTGGGGGTGAAGGGCAACCACTGGTTGTCCATGCTGAAGTCGTTGTAAGCCATATCGCTCCTCTCGGATGAGTTCCTGCCGGAAAGGGCATTTTGGCACCGGCATCCGGTTTCGGGCTCCCTGCGACAATTGCCGCCGTTATGACCTCCGCGTACATCCTCACCCTCTCCTGCCCCGACCGTACCGGCATCGTCCACGCCGTGTCCGGCTTCCTGCTCGAACGGGAGGGCAACATCGAAGAAGCGGCGCAGTACAACGACCACGGCACGGGCCTGTTCTTCATGCGCGTGCGCTTCGCCTGCAGCCAGACCGAGACCTCGCTGCGCGAGCAGATCGCAGACCTCGCGTCGAAGTTCGGCATGCGCTGGAAGCTCTACCCGGCCGCCGAGCCGATGAAGACGGTCATCATGGTGAGCAAGGAAGGCCACTGCCTCAACGACCTGCTGTTCCGCTGGAAGAGCGGTCTGCTCGCCATCGACGTCCGCGCCATCATCTCGAACCACCGCGACTTCTATCAACTCGCGGCCAGCTACAACGTGCCTTTCCACCACATCCCGGTGACCGCCGCGACCAAGGCGCAGGGCGAGGCGAAGCAGCTCGAGATCATCGAGTCCGAAGGCGCAGACCTGGTGGTGCTCGCTCGCTACATGCAGATCCTGAGCAACGACCTCTGCACCAAGCTGGCCGGGCGCGCCATCAACATCCACCATTCGTTCCTGCCCAGCTTCAAGGGCGCGAAGCCCTACTACCAGGCGCACGACCGCGGCGTGAAGCTGATCGGCGCCACGGCGCACTACGTGACCGCCGATCTCGACGAAGGCCCGATCATCGAACAGGATGTCGAGCGCGCCGACCACACCGACACCGTCGAAGACCTGACCGCACGCGGCCGCGACACCGAAAGCCAGGTGCTCGCGCGTGCGGTGAAATGGCACAGCGAACATCGCGTGCTGCTCAACGGCCACCGGACCGTGGTCTTCAAGTAAAGAGAGGGCCTCACCCCCAGCCTCGCCCACTTCGTGTGGCTCGGACACCCCCTCTCCGGGGGCAATCCCCGCGGCCCGGCCGAGCCGTTCCGCGGGATTCCTGAAACGAATCCGCGACCGTTGCCTTTTCTTTGGCGTAGAGTCATCCGCCATGAACGCGCCCACCACGCCTCTCCAGCAATCGGCGCTGGAAAAGTCCGAACGGCAGTCCCGGATCGTCCAGGCCCTGCAGGCGCACCTGCCGGCTCATGCGCTGATCTGGAACGCGGAGGACACCGTCCCCTATGAATGCGACGGGCTCACCGCCTACCGCCAGCGTCCGCTCGTGGTGGCGCTGCCGGAGACCGAAGCGCAGGTCGCCGCCGTGCTCAAGGCGTGCCACGCACTCGGCGTTCCGGTGGTGGCGCGCGGCGCCGGCACAGGGCTTTCGGGCGGCGCGATGCCCAACGCGATGGGCGTGACGCTGTCGCTCGCCAAGTTCAACCGCATCCTGAAGATCGACCCGGTGAGCCGCACCGCCGTCGTGCAGTGCGGTGTACGTAATCTCGCGATCAGCGAGGCGGCCTCGCCTTTCGGCCTCTACTACGCGCCGGATCCGTCGAGCCAGATCGCCTGCACCATCGGCGGCAATGTGGCCGAGAACTCGGGCGGCGTGCACTGCCTGAAGTACGGGCTGACGCTGCACAACGTGCTGCGGGTGCGCGGCTTCACTGCCGAGGGCGATCCGCTCGAGTTCGGCGGCGAGGCCCTCGACTGCGCGGGCCTGGACCTGCTGCCGCTGGTGATCGGCAGCGAAGGCATGCTCGCGGTCACCCTCGAAGTCACGGTCAAGCTGGTGCCCAAGCCGCAACTGGCGCGCTGCATCATGGCCAGCTTCGACGATGTGCGCAAAGCAGGCGATGCGGTGGCGGCCGTGATCGCCGCCGGCATCATCCCGGCCGGCCTGGAGATGATGGACAAGCCCATGACCGCCGCCGTCGAGGACTTCGTGCATGCCGGCTACGACCTCGACGCTGCCGCTATCCTGCTGTGCGAATCCGACGGCACGCCAGAAGAAGTCGAGGAAGAAATCGGCCGCATGACCGAGGTGCTGCGCGACTGCGGTGCGACCGCCATCGCCTGCAGCGAGAACGAAGACGAGCGCCTCAAGTTCTGGAGCGGCCGCAAGAATGCCTTCCCCGCCTCGGGCCGCATCAGCCCCGACTACATGTGCCTGGATTCGACGATCCCGCGCAAGCGGCTCGCCGACATCCTGCTCGCGATCCAGGGCATGGAGAAGAAATACAACCTGCGCTGCTGCAACGTCTTCCATGCGGGCGACGGCAACCTGCACCCGCTGGTGCTGTTCGATGCGAACGACCCGGACGAACTGCATCGCTGCGAACTGTTCGGCGCCGACATCCTCGAGACCAGCGTCGCGATGGGCGGCACGGTGTCGGGCGAACACGGCGTGGGCGTCGAGAAACTCAACAGCATGTGCGTGCAGTTCACGCCCGAGGAGAACGAGCAGATGTTCGGCATCAAGCGCGCGTTCGATCCGGCCGGCGTGCTCAATCCCGGCAAGGTAATTCCGACGCTGCAGCGCTGCGCCGAGTACGGCAAGCAGGTGTTTCGCGCCGGCCAGCCGCAGCCCTTCGCGGACATTCCGCGTTTCTGAGCATGAAGGGGTTGCAGGGGCTGGCCTGGCTGCTGGTGTTCCAGTCGATCGGCGAAGTTCTCTCGCGCGGACTCTCGCTTCCCTTCCCGGGCCCTGTGCTGGGGATGATGCTGATGCTCGTGGGCCTGCGCTTCCAGGTCGTTCGCGAGCCGGTGGCCGAATGCGCGGGCTTTCTGCTCACGCACCTGTCGCTGCTCTTCGTGCCGGTCGGCGTCGGCGTGATGACGCATCTCGCGCTGCTCAGCCAGTACGGCGGACGCATGCTGATCATCATCGCCCTGTCGACGTGGATCGGGCTCGGTGTCACCGCGCTGGTGCTCTGGTGGCCGGACCGCAAGAGCGAACCACGCAACGAGCCCTGAGGACCGCCGTGCCGCGCTTCGTCGAACTCTGGATCTATCTTTCCGCCACGCCGCTGTTCGGGCTCACGGCGACGCTGGTCGTCTACCTGATCGCGACGGCGGTGTACGCGCGGCTCGGCGGCGCGCCGTGGGCCAACCCGGTGCTCTGGTCGGTGATCGTGCTCGCGGGCGGCCTGCTGCTCACGCGCGTGGACTACCAGACCTACTTCGCGGGCGCGCAATTCATTCACTTCCTGCTCGGACCGGCGGTGGTCGCGCTCGCGTGGCCTCTGTGGCAGCGGCGCGCCGAACTGCGTGCACGCTTCGGGCGGCTGCTGCTCGCCTCGTTGCTCGGCGGCGCGGCGGCCGGCGGCTCGGCCGTCGCCCTGGGATGGGCATTCGGATTGCCGCACGACGTGGTGCTGTCGCTCGCACCGAAGTCGGTGACCGCGCCCGTCGCGATGGGCATCTCGGAAAAGATCGGCGGCATCCCCGCGCTCTCGGCGGTGTTCGCGGTGCTCACCGGGATGATCGGCGCACTGTCGGGCAAGTACCTGTTCGACGTGCTGCGGATCAGCACCAGCCCGGCCGGATTCGCCGCACGCGGCTTCGGCCTGGGCACTGCAGCGCATGGCATCGGCGCAGCACGTGCCTTGCACGTGAACGCCGATGCGGGCGCCTACGCAGGGTTGGCGCTGGGCATGCAGGTGGTGCTGGCCGCACTTCTCATGCCCCTGGTGTTCCGCCTGTTCTTCTAGGAACGAAGAACGGCGGAAGCGTCAGCTCCGGTTCGGATCGTCGGGCCGGCGGTCGTACCGGTTCGGCACGCCGTCATGATCGTTGTCCCAGCGGCCGGAGTGGTATTCCCAGCGGCCTTCGCGTTCACGCCATTCCGGAGCGCGATAGGCATAACCCGGCCGTTCGCGCATCCAGTTGCCGCGGTTCCACACATAGCGATGGCCGTTCCACTCGTAGTGGCCGGGCGCCCAGACATAGCCCCGGCGCGGTGGCGGCATCGGCTCATGGCGCGGCGGCGGTGGCGCGACATGCACGGAGACCGCCGGCTGCGCCATCGCGCTGGTCGGCGCGACCGCGGCGGTGCCGAGCGTCAGGAAAGATGCGGCTCCCATGACCAGGGTGACAGCGAGTTTCTTCATGGAGAACTCCTTTTGAGTTGCTGGAGACTTCATCCTCCACGCCCCATGTGTACTGCTTGTAAGTCTGTGACGAAGTGTTGTGTAGCGCTGTGACTCCCCTCGTCGCCCGCCATCCGCCGCGGTAGGTCTATTCCTGCAACGCGCGTAGATCGATGCTGTCGGCCATCGCCGCCTGACCGACTTTTCCCGGATGCAGGTGATCGCCGCTGTCGTATTCGGGTTTCAGCCGGAGGGGATTCGCCGGGTCGCGCAAGGCCGCATCGAAATCCACCACGGCATCGACATCGAGCCGCCCGCGGATCCAGCGGTTCAGGGTCTGCCGGCGCAGTTCCTTCTCCGCGCTCCAGTAGGGTGCCCCCTGAAAGGGCAGCAGCGTGCCCAGCAGAACCTTCACGCCCTTGGCACGCGCCTCGGCGACCAGTTGCTGCAACCCGGCTTCCAACTGCTCGGCCGAAGGCGGCCCCGGCGCAGGCGGCGATCCGCCGGTCGGCATGCTCATGCCGATGTCGTTGATGCCGATGAGGATGATCACGTGCGACACGCCGCTTTGCGCCAGCACATCCCGCCCGAAGCGGTCGATTGCGCGCGGCCCGATGCCGTCGGCGAGCAGCCGGTTGCCCGAGATGCCGGTGTTGAGCACCGCATGGAGGCCCGCCGTGCGCGGCTGTCCCCGCAGACGCGATGCGAGCCGCTCGGGATAGTGCGCCGCGGCGTCCTCGACGCCCGCGCCTTCGGTGATCGAATCGCCGAACGCGACCACGACGCGCGCGGGCGTCGATCGAGCGACGTCCAGCCCGGTCACGATGTGGTTCCATGTCGAACGTGTCGCATCGGGCCATGCGGGCTGTCGCACGCGGTCCCCCGTCGTGGTCCAGGTCGAGCCCGGCGCCAGCGTGTGCACGGTCGCGAAAGGCACCGCCGCATCGACGCGGAAGCTCACCATCAGGGTGCGCGCGGGGTCGACGGCCAAGCGCACTGCGTCGCTCCAGGCCTCCGCGCCCGGCGCAATGGTGATGCCCGCCCTCCCGCCGAACCGCAGGCTTCGCAGGGTGGAAGGCGACGCCGAGGCCCCGCCCGTGCCGAGCGCGACGCTGGCCGAGGCGATGTGCAGCGGCGCCTTGCCGAAGCGGTTCGAGAACCGGATTCGCGCCTGTTGGCCGCCGAGCGTGGGCTGCAATTGCAGGCGGAGTGTCTGGTCGGCGAGCTCAGCCCGTGCGGACCGATCCGCCTTGGCCCAGGGCGGCACGAGCGCCCAGTCCTGCGGCGCCGCGGCCCAGCTCGCGATCCAGTGCGTTCCAGCACGCGGCGCGCGCGGCTGGGCCTGCACCTGCGGAGGAAACAGCAGGAGGCCCAGCAGCAATAGACCGACGAATCGACGGAAGACGTTCATGCGCAAGCGCTCCGCAGTGCAGCGAACACCCGCGCAGTGTTGGGCATTCGGCCTTCGGAGGCGCCTGCGCTTCACCATGTATCGACGTAGGCGGTGACCTCGCGCTTCGGAGCAGCCGCCGACGCCAGGCCGCGCACCAGCCAGGCGCGCGTGTCGGCAGGATCGATCACCGCATCGATCTCCAGTGTCTGCGCCATGTGGATCGCCTCGCCGTTCGCGTACTGCTGCGCGACGAGCTTCTTGAAGAGCGCGTCGCGCTCCGTCCCTTCGGCGGCGGCTTCGAGCTCCTTGCGGAAGCCGAGCCGCACCGCGCCTTCGAGCCCCATCGCGCCGAACTCGCCGGTCGGCCAAGCGACGGTGAACACCGGTGCATCGAAGCCGCCGGCAGTCATCGCCTGCGCGCCGAGCCCGTAGCCCTTGCGCAGCACCACCGCGAAGTACGGCACGCGCAGATGCGAAGCCACCATGAACATGCGGCACACATGGCGCACCTGTGCCTGCGCTTCCACCTCTGGCCCGACCATGAAACCCGGCGTGTCGCACAGCGAGATCAGTGGCAGGCCGTGTGCATTGCACAACTGCATGAAGCGCGCCGCCTTGTCCGCCGCCTCGACATCGATCGCGCCGCCGAGATGGTGCGGGTTGTTCGCGAGCAATCCGACAGGCTTGCCTTCGATGCGCGCGAGCGCGGTCACGATGCCGGCGCCGAATCCGGCGCGAAGTTCCAGCAGCGAGCCGGTGTCGGCCACGCCGCGCATGGCCGCGCGCACGTCGTAGACGCGCAGCCGGTTCTCGGGCACCGCATGGCGCAGCGCACGCGGATCGGCGCATTCCCAGTCGCTCGTCGGGCCCTGGAAGTACGAGAGGTACTGCTTCGCCGCCGCGACCGCTTCGGTCTCGTCCTTCACGAGGATGTCGATCACGCCGTTGCGCGACTGCACGCTGCTCGGCCCGATCTGCTCCGGCGCGAAGGTGCCGAGCCCGCCGCCCTCGATCATCGCGGGGCCGCTCATGCCGATGTTGCTGGCCTCGGTCGCGATGATCACGTCCGCGCAGCCCAGCAGCGCCGCATTGCCCGCGAAGCAGCGCCCGTGCACGATGCCGACGACCGGCACCTTGCCGGACAGTGCCGCGAACTGGCTGAAGGTGTGGTTGTTCAAGCCCGCCACGATCGGCATGTCGGTATCGCCCGGCCGGCCGCCGCCTCCCTCGGCGAACAGCACCACCGGCAACTGCAACTGGTGCGCGATGCCCAGCATGCGGTCGGTCTTGTGGTGGTTGCGCATGCCCTGCGTGCCGGCGAGCACCGTGTAGTCATAGGACATCACCACGCAGCGCGACTTCTCCGCGCCGAACTGCTTCGCGTTGATGCTGCCGATGCCGGTCACCATGCCGTCGGCCGGCGTGTTGGCGATCAGGTCTTCGAGCGAGCGGCGGCGCGTCTGCGCGGCGATCGCGAGCGCGCCGTACTCGGTGAAGTTGCCCGGGTCATCGGCCAGCTCGCACAGGTCCGCGATGTTCTCGCGCGCGGTGCGGCCTCCCTGTGCGTGGCGTTTTGCAACGGCGGCCGTGCGGTTCTCGTCAAGCGTGAAGGCGTGGCGATCGATCACCTTCTGGAGATCGGGGCGGATGGCGTCGAGATCCTGCTCGGCGCGCGCCTCCGCTTCGACCGAATGCGCGTCGACAGGTTCGAGCTTGACCAGCGACTGGCCTTCGACGAGGTAGTCGCCCGGCTCGGCAAGCAATGCGACCACGCGGCCGGCGGCCGGCGCATGCAGCAGGTGCTCCATCTTCATCGCTTCGAGCACGCCGATCTGGGCGCCGGCCGGCACGACATCGCCGACGTCGACTTCGAACTGCACCAGCTTCGCGGGCATCGGTGCCCTGACGCCGAGGCCGTCTTCGTGGTCCGGCTGCACGCGCACGTCGGGCTGGATGGCCGCGGGCCGCGCATGCTTCGCCACCGCGGCGTCGATATGCGACGCGGCCGCCAGCAGGTCCGCCAGGTGCGCTTCGACGAAGCGCGTGTGCACCGCCTGCGTGGCGAACTCGGGCCGCGTGCCGATTGCGCGAAGGAGCGACAGGTTGGTGGCGATGCCGTCGACATGACACTCTTCGAGCGCGCGCAGGGATCGCCTGACCGCATCGGCGAAGCGTGGCGAGGACGAATGCACGATGAGCTTGGCCAGCAGCGTGTCGTAGTGCGGCGACGGCGCCAGGCCCGCATAGCCGTGCGAATCGACCCGCACCCCCGGCCCGGCCGGCAGATCGAAGCTCGTGAGCGTGCCGCCGGAAGGCCGCGCATGGCCTTGCGCATCGAGCGTCTCGGCATTGATGCGCCACTGCACCGCGAAGCCCCTCTGCGCTGCAGTGCGCGCGGTGTCGATGCCGAGGTCCGCGAGCGTCTGTCCGCTCGCGACGCTTACCTGAAGCTGCACAAGGTCGAGCCCGGTCACCGCCTCGGTCACCGTGTGCTCGACCTGCAGGCGCGGATTGGCTTCGATGAATACGTAGGGCAGCGTCGATGAGTGCTCGTCGACGAGGAATTCGAACGTGCCCAGGCTCTGGTAGCCCACCGCCTTCGCCATGCGCAGCGCCGCCTGCGTGATCTTGTCGCGCAACGCTTCGGGCAAGGAAGGACTGGGCGCGATCTCGACCAGCTTCTGGAAGCGGCGCTGCAGCGTGCATTCGCGCTCGCCCAGGCTCGCGACCGCCTGGCCGTCGCCGAGCACCTGCACCTCGATGTGACGCGCGTTGCGCATCAGGCGCTCGACATAGACACCTTCGACGCCGAACGCAGCCCTGGCTTCGGACATGCAGCGCGCATGCGCTTCGGGCAGGTCGTCGGCGCTCTGCACTGCGCGCATGCCGCGCCCACCGCCGCCGCCGATCGCCTTGACCATCACGCCGGCGCCATCGGCCTGCTGGGCCGCGAAGAAAGCCTGCGCCTGGGCGAGCGTCACCGCGCCCGCGCTGCCCGGCATCACCGGAACGCCGCACTGTTCGGCCAGCGCTCGCGCTCGCGCCTTGTCGCCGAAGAGCGAGAGCTGCTCGGGCGTGGGGCCGATGAAGCGCAGCCCCGCATCCGCGCAGGCCTGCGCGAAGTCGGCACGCTCGCTCAGGAAGCCGTAGCCGGGGTGAACCGCATCGCAGCCCTGCTCGCGCGCAACGGCGATCAGTGCGGCCGTGTCGAGATAGGCCGACGGGCCGGTGGCCGACAGGGGCGCCGCGATGTCCGCGAGCTGCACGTGCAATGCGGTTGCATCGTCCCTGGCATGCACGGCGACGCTCGCGATTCCGAGGTCGCGCATCGCGCGCACCAGCCGGACCGCGATCTCGCCGCGATTGGCGATCAGAACTTTCTTCAGCATTCGGTCAGTCCTTCAGCAGTCGGCGCAGCACCTTGCCCGCGCCGGTGGTCGGCAATGCGTCGATGAAGCGCACCACGCGCGGCGCCTTGTAGCTGGCCATGTTCTCGCGGGACCAGGCGACCAGCGCGTCCGCGTCGATGTCCCCGCCTGGCTTCTTCACGATGAAGGCCTTGACCACTTCGCCCTTCTCCGCGTCGGGCTGCGCGACGACGGCGGCCTGCGCCACCGCCGGATGCTTGATGAGGATCGTCTCGACTTCCTCGGGGAACACGCTGTAGCCCGAGACCTTGATCATTTCCTTGAAGCGCCCGATGAAGGTGAGGTAGCCGTCCGCATCGAGCTTGCCCATGTCGCCGGTGTGCACCCAGCCGTCGCGCAGGGTCGCGGCAGTGGCCTCTGGTTTGTTCCAGTAGCCCTTGAAGGTGCCCGGGCTCGCGAGCACGATCTCGCCGACCTCGCCGGTCGGTTTGTCCGAGCCGGTGTCGGGGTCGATGATGCGGATCGTCACGCCCGGCACCGCGACCCCCTGCGTGCCCCAGCGCGGCGCGTGGTGCGGCGTGTAGGTGTCGCAGGTGTGGCTTTCGCTCAGGCCGTAGGCGGCCTCGAACGAGCTGCAGTTCGGCGCGAAGCTGCGCCACTGCTGCGCCAGCGGCTCGGTGAAGGCGATGCCGAAGCTGGTCACGGGATTCATCTTCAGGCTCGACAGCTCCATGCCGGCGATGCCCGGCACCTGCATGCACGCGACATTCATCGGCGCAATGCTGTACCACCAGGTGACTTGGTAGCGCTCGATCGCCTGCAGGGCGGCGCGCGGCTCGAAGCGATGCAGCAGCACCGAGGTGGCGCCGGTGAGCACCGGCACGTTCACGCCCATCAGCATGCCGGCGATGTGATAGAGCGGCGCGATCGACAGCAGCACGTCGTCGCCGTTGACGCCGTTGCAGTCCGCCGCGGCGCGCGTCTTGAACAGCGCATTGCCGTAGCTCAGCATCGCGCCCTTGGGCAGGCCGGTGGTGCCGGACGTGTACGTCATCAGGGCGACGTCGTCGAGCGACAGATCTACCGGCGAAGGCCGCGCGCCGCTCTTCATCACCGCGAGGAAATCTTCGCAGCCGGCGGGCACGCTGCGCGCCTCGTCTTGTGCCGCCGCCAGTTCCGCAGGCAGATCCAGCGTGGAGGCCGAGGGCAGCAGATCCGCGTAGTGCACGACGAAGACGTGCTCCAGCGCGCTTTCCGCGCGCACCTTCTCCACCACCGGCATCAGCGACGAGGCCGCGACGATCACGCGCGCCCGGAGGTCGTTGACCTGGTAGGCCAGTTCGTGCTCCTTGTTGAGGGGGCCGCTCGGACACACGATCGCGCCGATCTTCTGGATGCCGTAGTGGGCCGCCAGGTACTGCGGGCAGTTGTTGAGGAAGAGCACCACCGGCTCGCCCTTGCGCACGCCGATCGCCTGCAGACGCGCGGCGAAGGCATCGCTCGCGGCATCGAGTTCGGCGTAGCTGGTCGCGTGCCCGTACCAGATGCAGGCCGGATGGTCGCCGCGCTCGCGCGCATGCGTGCGCAGGTACTCGTGCAGGGGCTGCTGCGGGCGGTCGGGAAGCTGGGTTGTCTCCATGGCGTCACTCTCACAGGGTTATCGATAGGGCTGGCCGCTTGCCAAGCGCCGCATGGTGCACGAACAATCCTACCCATGGGTATAACTTCGGCGACACCGCACAAACCCTCTGAGCAAGCCCCTCCGCCTGCCGCGCGGCCCGACCGCCCGCAGGGCACGGGCCGCCAGCGCACCGCCACCGCGGGCACCGACGTGCAGCGCGAGCGCATCCTCCAGGCGGCCGCGCAGCTCTTCGCGGCGCAGGGCTACGCCAACACCACCATGGCGCAGATCGTGCGCGCGCTCGACGCGACCAAGCCCTTCGTCTACTACTACTTCCGCGACAAGCAGGAGATCTTCGAGACGCTGTCGTGGCGGCCCGCGGTCGACTGCTTCACCGCCCTGGACTTCGCCGCGAACGACCCGCGGCCCGCAGTCGCGAAGGTCAAGGAAGGCATCGAGCGGCTGATCCGCGCGACCATCTCTCACTATCCCTGCGCCTTCTTCGCCTACAAGGAGCCGCAGGTGTATCGCCCCGAGTACCTCGAGGCGCAGAAGAAGCTCGCCCATCACTTCTACGACCAGCTCTTCCCGCTGCTGGAACAGGCGCGAAGCGACGGCGACCTCGACTTCGACGAAACCAAGATCACCGCTTTCGCGGCGCTGAGCCTGCCGGGCTTTCTCTTCAGCTGGTACAAGCCCGACGGCCGCTTCTCGCCCGAAGAGATGACGGCCGAGCTCTCGAAGCTCGCATGGCGCGTGATCGGCCTGCGCGAACGCACCTGACCTTTCCAACCCTACCGGAGACAGTTCAATGAAGTTCCCCCTTCTGCTCGCGCCCGTGGCGGCTGCGGCGCTCCTCACCGCTGGTTCGGCGTACGCGCAGCAGACCTACAAGATCGCCTACATCGACCCGCTCTCCGGCCCCTTCGCGAACGTGGGCGAATTGATGCTCACGCACACGCAGTTCGCGATCGAGGACATCAACGCCAAGGGCGGCGTGCTCGGCGGCACCAAGCTGCAACTGCTCCAGTTCGACAGCAAGCTCTCCGCGCAGGAAAGCCAGAGCGCGCTGCAGGCGGCGATCGACCAGGGTGCGCGCGCGATCGTCACCGGGGGCTCGGGCTCGTCGGTGGTGAGCGCGATCGTGCAGGCGGTCAACAAGTGGAACCAGCGCAATCCGGGCAAGGAGCTGCTGGTACTCAACCACTCGTCGATCGACCCAGAGCTCACCGGCAAGCAATGCAGCTTCTGGCATTTCCAGACCGATGCGAACACGGCGATGAAGATGAAGGCCATCGCCAACTACATCAAGAAGACGCCGGAGGTGAAGAAGGTCTACCTGCTGAACCAGGACTACGCGCACGGCAAGCAGTGGGCGAGCTACGGGCGCCAGCTCGTCGGCCTCGCGCGTCCCGACATCCAGTTCGTCGGCGAGACGCTGCACCCGATCGGCCGGGTGAAGGACTTCGCACCCTATGTCGCCAACATCCGCCAGTCGGGCGCCGATTCGGTGATCACCGGCAACTGGGGGCAGGACATGACCCTGCTGCTCAAGGCCGCGGGCGATGCGGGCTACGACCTGCACTACTTCAACCACAGCGCCGGTTCGGTGCCGGGCACGGTGCTCGCGGTGTCCCAGGCGAAGCTCGGCCAGCTCACCTGGGTGGCCGAATGGCATCCGGGCCAGGCCGATTCGCCGAAGGTGGATGCGCTCGCCAAGGCCTACAAGGCCAAGACCGGCAAGGACTTCCTCGCGCCCCGCATCGAGATGACGCCGCGCCTGCTGGCCGCAGCGATCAACAAGGCCGGCAGCACGGATACGCCCAAGGTGGCGAAGGCCATGGAGAACCTCACGTTCGATTCGGTCGTAGGCCCGGTCCGCATGCGCGCCGAAGACCATCAGCTGCTGATCCCGCAGGTGGTCAACACCATCGCGCCAGTGGACGGCAAGACGGTGAAGGTCGGCTGGGAAGGCACCAACTACGGCTTCCGCACCGATGCCGTGTACAGCGGCAACGAACTCGCGCAGGGCACGGACTGCAAGATGGCGCAGCCCTGACCGTCATGACGCGGAGGCCCTGGTGTTGTACCGTTAGGTACCGCACACCCGGAGGCCAGCGCTCATGACCGCAACCCTGCAACTCATCGGTGCACCCACCGACATCGGCGCCAGCACGCGAGGCGCCGGCATGGGGCCCGATGCCCTGCGCGTGGCCGGCATCGCGCAGATGCTGGCGCGCCTCGGCTTCGAAGTGATCGACCAGGGCAATCTTTCCGGACCGGCGACGCCGTGGATCGCGCCGACCACCGAACTGCATCACCTCGACGAGGTCGTGGCGTGGAACCGGGCGGTCTACGACGCGGTGAATGCCGCGCTCACGGCCAGTCACCTGCCGATCCTGCTGGGCGGCGACCACAGCATCGCGGTGGGCTCGATCAGCGCGATCGCCTGGCATGCGCGCCGTCGCGGCAAGAAGCTGCGCGTGCTGTGGCTCGATGCGCATTCCGACGTCAACACCGAGACCACGAGCCCGAGCGGCAATCTGCACGGCATGCCGGTGTCCTGCCTGCTGGGCCATGGCCCGGATGCACTGACAGGCTGGAGCGGCGAACGCGCCGCGCTCGAGCACGATGCGATCCGCTTCATCGGCATCCGCAGCGTCGATGCGCATGAGAAGGCGGCGATCCGCACGATGGGACTCAACGTCTTCGACATGCGCCACATCGACGAGCACGGCATGCGCACCACGATGGTCGAGGCGCTGCAGGACGTGGACGAGGACACGCACCTGCACGTGAGCTTCGACCTCGACTGCCTCGACCCCGACTACGCGCCCGGCGTCGGCACCGGAGTGCGCGGCGGCCCCACTTGGCGGGAGATGCAGCTGTGCATGGAGATGATCGCGGACACCGGGCGGCTGTCGTCGCTGGATGTGGTCGAACTCAACCCCGCGCTGGATGTGCGCAATCGCACGGCGGAAGTGGCGGTGGAGCTGATCGAAAGCCTGTTCGGCAAGTCGACCTTGTCGCGGTAAGACCCGGATGTCGTTGGCCGGAGGTTCCTCGATGATGCAGCGCGCTTCTCTTCTGCTGTTTGTTGCGGCAGGGATATTGGCAATCGGCGGCAATGAAGGCCGTGGCGGATTCAGCGGGTTCGACGCGTTCGCGGCGCCCGTCGCGGGCCCCGGCAGCCCCACGCCATCACGCGGGCCGGCATCCACGCCCGCGTCCGGCGACATCGTGGACAGCGCCCTGAACATCATTCCGGCGCAATACACCGCCATGGCGGCCCAGCTCGGCAAGGACGCAGGCATCGCCTACCGGTATGGCCCGGACGCCATCTCCTCCGGCACGGCCCATACCGGCCCGGCGCTTTACAAGCATGCGGACATCAGGCTCGACGCACCGGCGCCCAGCTATCCGTTCTGGTGGCAGGTCGGACGGCCGTCCAGCGATGCCGGCTCCTACTCGTCGAACCAGGGTTCGATCGCCTTCGTGGCGGACGCTCCGGCGCAGCGCGTGGGCGTGGCGGACATTCAGGTCTCGAACTACATGCACGGCGTATTCGCCCAGTCGCCGCAGTTGAGCTGGACGCGTGCGACCGTCGACGGCGGCGGCATCGACAGCATCACCGTGATGAGCTATCGCGAGCAGGGTATCGTGAGCGGCGACCCTGTCGCGATGGGCCGCTGCACCGGCAGGCCCGGCTTCTGCGCCCAAGGCCTCGTCGCGTTCCAGAACGGCGTCATCGGGACGGTCGGCAGCAACACCGCCCAGAACCGCGCGACGGTGAAGCTGCCGGCCAACAAGGTGCCGACGGCCATCGCGATGACCAACGACAGCGAGTTCGCCCTGGTCACGGTCTGGGATACGCGCGCCCTCAAGGGCCAGGTCGCGGTCATCGCACTCGCAGGCCTGTGCGACGGTTGCGATCCGCGCGACGCCTCCCGCTGGTACAACTACTGGGAGGAGTGGATGGGCGTCTACCCCGGCTTGCCGAACATGGGCGACATCGCCTTCATGAAGATCCTGGGCTACGTCGACCTGCCGGGCATGGCGGCGCCGACCGAAATCGCCGTCACGACCGGCATGGACCAGTTCAGGTCGCTCTTCCAGGGCGGCTCGACGGCAGGGCAGTTCGTCGGCCGCGCGAATTCGCCACTGACGAGCCACTGGCGGAAGTTCGCGAGCGGCGGCGCCCACGAGTACCACTACGCCAAGGGCGGCGTCGCGGTGGTGATTTCCAAGTCGGAGCAGAAGGCCGCGTTCATCGACCTGAAGCCGCTGTTCAGCTACTTCAACGGCATGTACTTCAGCTCGAACGTGAGCCAGACGACCCGCTTCGGTCAGGCAGCCGACCAGTGGCCGTTCACCTTCGACGTGCAGGCCTCGCAGAAGCCGGCGGTGGTCAAGACGGTGTCGCTGGGTGCGCGCCCGACTGCGGTGAGGACGTCGATCTTCGGCCCCACCCCGCGCGCCTGGATCGCGACGCAGGATGGCACGCTGCGCATCTACCGCCTCGACGGCTTCGCGCCGGGCGACGGATGGAACGTGGCGAAAGGCAACCCGCAGGCGGGCAACATCGCCGAAGTGGGCACGGTGACCGGCATCGGCCGCAATCCGACGTCGCTCGCCGTCTCCAAAGGCGAGCCGGCCGACGACAGCATCGATTCGAGCAACCAGCAGGTCATCGTGGCCTCCCGCGGCGACAACAGGATCAACTGGGTGCGTTTCGCTTCCAACGGCAACAGCGGCAGGATCGTGCGCACGATCCGGCACAACGAGATGAAGGATCTGATCGCGGTCGAGGACGCGGACAACTTCGCGAACTTCGGCTACGTGCTTACGGCGCTCGACTACGCCGGCAAGGCAGTGCGCAACTACCGCTATGGCCCGGTGATCTTCCGCGACGGCGGCGCCTGCCCCGCACCGGCGGGCTGCCCGGTCAACGGCCCCGTGGCCGAATATGGCGGCGCGATGCTCCTGCCGGGCAAGCCTTTCCAGATGAACTCTGCGAACGTGCCCTGAAGCACTCGCCGCTCAGGGCCGGACAGGATCGGGGGCTTCCTCCAGGGAAGACTCGAACACCTCGGCGTCCGGGTCCGAGATCGGACGCAGCTTGTCGCTGCGGCAGAAGAAGGTCCAGCCCTCGAACATCACGTCGTAGTAGATGCCCGGCAGGTACGTCCAGTCCGGTGCGTCGTACGGCTCGGAGACGACCTCGACGATCCTGCAGACCGCCCGTTGCGTGAATGGGCTCGCGACGCAGCTCGGGACCACGTAGCAGAGCGTGCCGATCTTGATCATCCGCGCAGAATTGCACAACGCGGCGGCCGCGCCAAGGGGTGCTTTAGCCGCGACTCGGCGAGAGCGGGACCGACTGCAGCTGCAGCGGGACCCCCGCTGGCGGTCGCTGCGGAGCGACGGGGCGCGCTTCGGCCGGGGGCGCCGCCGGCTCGATCGACTCGGGCAGGTAGCGCTCGATCAGCGAGAAGAAGCGGTCGTAGAAGCGGTCGTCGGTCAGCGTTTCGCTCGCGACCTTGACCATCGCGTCGTCGCTGGACGAGAACGGCAGCGACAGCGAACCGATCGCGCCCACGCCGACGCTCGCCGAGTTGTTGACCTTCTTGACGCCGTAACGGTCCTGCAATGCGCTGGCAAAGGCGATGGTGCTGCGCGACTTGCCGCCCTCGCGCGCGCAGACCACGCGGAATTCCACCTCCACATGGACCTCGGTGGCCGGCTGGAAGCTCTTGCGGCCGGTCACCAGTTCCTGGTTGGCCGCGGTGACCATGTAGCCCTGGCTCAGGAGCGCGCGTCGCGCCGCCTCGCAGGTCTGCGCCTCGCTCGCGGTGTAGCTGCGGGTATGGGTGGTGGTGGAATCGAATTCTTCCGGCTCGTACGTCAGACGCTGGCGTTCGGTGACGCCACAACCGGAGACGAGGACGGCGACGAGCAACGCGGCGGCGGTTGCAAGGGAAGACGAAGGGCGCATGTCGGCAGGGAAAAAGCAAAACGGGGGCAATGCTAGCGGCAAGCCGCCGGCGAGCGGCTCCGCTTGGATATCACGCCGCAGCGGACGTTCCCGTTGAATGCGCGATTCAGTCGAGCCGGATCACATGCTGCGCCCGGTCCTGCGTCGCCGCGATGCGGCGCGCGTTGGGCTCGTCGGTGTGCGCGACCCACGCGAGCGCCGCGTCCCGGCTGCGTCCGAACTGCTCGTGGCGCCGCACGAGGCGCTCTCGCCGCAGATCGTCGTCCACATCGACGTACCAGACTTCGTCGAGCAGCGGCGCTGCCCCGGCCCACGGGCCTTCGCGCAGCAGCAGGTAGTTGCCTTCGGTGATGACCAGTTGCGTCTGCGGCAACACGGCGATGGCGCCCGCGATGGGCTCCTCGATCTCGCGCCGGAACTCGGGCGCATAGACGGTCTCTTCTTCGCGCTGTTCGCGCAGACGCCGCAGCAGCGCGACGTAGCCCGCGCTGTCGAAGGTGTCCGGCGCGCCCTTGCGGTCGGCCCGGCCGAGGCGCCGAAGCTCGACGTTCGCAAGGTGGAAGCCGTCCATCGGCACCACCTGCGCGCGGCCCGGAGACAGCGCAGCCAGCAGCGCCTGGGCCAGCGTGGACTTGCCGGACCCGGGCGCGCCGACCAGGCCGAGCAGCCTGCGCTGCCCGCCGGCCAGCAGGCGATCGATGCGCGCCAGCGCCGAGGCCGGCAGCTCGATCACGGGTACAGGCCGCGCTCCTGGCGCGCCATGAGGATGCGGCCGCAGGCCACCGCGTAGGTCGCGGTACGCAGCGAAATCTTGTGGTGGTCGGCCTTGTCCCAGATGCTGTTGAGCGCATTCATCATGATGCGGTCGAGGCGCTCGTTGATCTCGTCCTCGCCCCAGAAGAAGGACGAGAAGTCCTGCACCCACTCGAAGTAGCTCACCGTCACGCCGCCGGCGTTGCAGATCACGTCGGGCACGACCAGCACGCCGCGATCGGCGAGGATGTCGTCGGCTTCCGGCACGGTCGGGCCGTTCGCGCCTTCGAGCACCAGCTTCGCCTTGGTCTGCTTCGCGCGCTCGGCGGTGATCTGGCCTTCGAGCGCGGCCGGGATCAGGATGTCGCAGGCCACGTCCCAGAAGGCTTCGTTGGAGACCGTGTCGCCGCCCTTGAAGCCGACGATGCCGCCCTCCTTGCGCGACTGCTCCACCAGCTTGGCCATGTCGAGGCCCTTGTCGTTGATGACGGTGCCGGTGTGGTCCTGCACCGCGACGATCTTCGCGCCGGCTTCCGCGAAAAGCTCGGCCGCGACCGAGCCCACGTTGCCGAAGCCCTGCACCGCCACGCGCGCGCCCTTCAGATCGAGGCCGAGACGCCGCGCGGCTTCGCGACCCGTCACGAACACGCCGCGGCCGGTGGCCTTGACGCGGCCGAGCGAGCCGCCCAGGTGCAGCGGCTTGCCGGTAACGACGCCGGTCGCCGTGCCGCCGACGTTCATCGAGTAGGTGTCCATCATCCACGCCATGATCTGCGCGTTGGTGTTCACGTCGGGCGCGGGGATGTCGCTGTGCGGGCCGATGATGATGCCGATCTCGCTGGTGTAGCGGCGGGTGACTTTTTCAAGCTCTTTCAGCGAGAGCTTCTTGGGATCGACGCGGATGCCGCCCTTGGCGCCGCCGTAGGGCAGGTTCACCGCCGCGGTCTTGATGGTCATCCAGGCCGAGAGCGCCATGACCTCTTCGAGCGTGACGTCCGGGTGGAAGCGCACGCCGCCCTTGCCCGGCCCGCGCGAGAGGCTGTGCTGCACGCGATAGCCCTCGAAGTGCGCGATGGTGCCGTCGTCCATCTCGATCGGCACGTCGACGATGAGCGCGCGCTTCGGGCGCTTGAGCGTCTCGACCCAGCGGGCCAGTTCGCCCAGGTACGGCACGACGCGGTCGACCTGCGACAGGTACGTGCCCCACGGGCTGTTGGCGGTCGGCTGGACGTAGGAAAGGGTGGAGGAACTCATGGCGGTCTCGTGGTGTTGAACGATAGGCGCGACGATAGTCCTCCGCCGCCCGCCGCGCCACGGCTATGCGCGTTGCTTTTCCGGTTATGCGCTTGCGGCAAGCCGCGCCGCGTGAACGCCCGCGACGCCCGGTGGTTTCCCGAGCCCCGTCACGTAGTCGACGAACACGCGCACCCGCAGCGGCACGAAGCGCCGATGCGGATACAGCAGGCTGTGCGGCCGCGAACGGCCGCCGAAGTCGCTGAGCAGTTCGACGAGCCGCCCTGCGCGCAGGTCTTCCTCCACGACGAAGCGATAGGACTGGAAGACGCCCGCCCCGTGCCGCGCGAGCGTGGCGCCGGCGGTCACGTCGTCCGAGCACGCATAGCCGCCGGTGGTCGGCCATTCGATGTCCTGCCCATCGCGCCGGAACAGCCAGGGAATGCTCCGCCCGCTGCTGGGCAGTTCGAACTGGATGCACTCGTGCTGCGCCAGATCTTCGAGGGACCTGGGGGTGGCGCGCCGCGCGAGGTAGTCGGGCGATGCCACCACCACCAGCGGCGTGTCCTCGAGGTGCCGGGCGATCAGTCCCGAATCGGCGGTGACGCGCGCCCGCACCGCGAGGTCGTAGCCCTCCTCGGCGAAGTCGATGTTGCGGTTGCTGATGTTCACCTCGACCTTGACGCCCGGATAGCGCTCGCGAAACCCCGGCACGAGGGGCAGCAGGCGGTAGTGCCCATAGGTGCTCGGCGCGCTGATGCGCAGCAGGCCCGACGGCTCGACCTGATGGCCGCTGACTTCCCGCTCGGCCTCGATCAGCTGGTTCAGCGCCTGCCGGCATTGCTCGAAATACACACGCCCCTCCTCCGTCAGCCGCATCTGGCGCGTGGTCCGCACGAAGAGCCGCACGCCGATGCGCTCTTCGAGTCGGGACACCGACCGGCTGACGGCGGCAGGCGTGACCGCGGCGATGTTGGCGGCGGCGGTGAAGCTGCCCTGCTCCGCCGCGAGGCAGAACAGTTCGATGCTGCCGAGCATCAGGTCATCGAATTGGCGGTTCATGGAAGGGCTCCGCAGGTTGCCATTCATTACACCATGTAGTCAGTGAATTGCATCTAAGCCAATTTATCTTCACTGAACGCATCAATAGAGTTCTGTCCTGGCAACACGCCGAATCCGCCTCCCCAGGCTTCAACTTCGAAAGGACAGTCTCATGAGCAGCATTTCCAAAGTCGCCGTCGTCACCGGTGCCTCGAGCGGCATCGGCTCAGCACTCGTCAAGGCCTTCCGCGAGGCCGGCTACGGCGTGGTCGCGAATTCACGCTCGATCGCGCCGAGCAGCGATCCAGGCATCGTCGCGGTCGCCGGCGACATCGCGTCGCCCGAGACGGCCGAGCGCATCTTCCGGGAAGGCGTCGACCGGTTCGGCCGCATCGACACACTGATCAACAACGCGGGCATCTTCACCGCCAAGCCGTTCACCCAGTTCACCGAAGCCGACTGGGCCGCCAACATCGCCACCAACCTCACCGGCTTCTTCCACGTCACTCAACAGGCGGTGCAACGCATGGAAGCCCAGGGCGGCGGCCACATCGTGCAGATCACGACCAGCCTCGCGGACCAGCCGATCAACGGCGTGCCCGCGGTGCTCGCGTCGCTGACCAAGGGCGGACTGAATGCGGCGACGAAGTCCCTGGCGATCGAATACGCCTCGCGCGGCATCCGCGTGAATGCGGTGGCGCCCGGCATCATCAAGACGCCGATGCATCCGCCGGAAACGCACGCCGCGCTCAGCGGCCTGCATCCGCTGGGCCGCATGGGGACGATGCAGGAGATCATCGACGCGGTGCTCTTCCTCGAGAGGGCGAGCTTCGTGACCGGCGAGATACTCCATGTCGACGGCGGGCAGGCCGCCGGTCACTGGTAAGGAGACGACCATGCCCTACGTCAGGATCGAGGTCACCCGCGAAGGCGTGACGCAGGAACAGAAGAAGCAGTTGATTGCAGGCGCCACAGAGTTGCTGGTGCGCGTGCTCAACAAGGACCCGGCGACCACCTTCGTGGTGATCGATGAAGTGGATCTCGACAACTGGGGCGTAGGCAGCCTGCCCGTCGCGGAGTGGCGCCGCGCGCAGGCGGCCGCAAGGCCGCGATCGACCTAGCGCCTCCCGAAGATCGCGGTGCCGACACGCACCATCGTGCTGCCCGCCGCGATCGCCGCTTCGAGGTCGGCGGACATGCCGAGCGACAGCGTGTCGAGTTCGATGCCGTCCTGCCGTATCGCCTCGAACACCCGGGCCGCCGCGAGGAACAGGTCGCGCTGCGACTCGAAATCCGGCGCCGGCTCGGGGATCGCCATCAGCCCGCGCAGCCGCAAACGTGGCAACGACGCCACGGATCGCGCCAGCGCAAGCGCTTCATGGGGCGCCGCGCCCGACTTGTTGGCACCGGCATCGACATTGACCTGCAGGCACACCTGAAGCGGCGGAAGATGCTCGGGGCGCTGCTCGGACAAGCGCTGGGCGATCTTCAGCCGGTCGATGCTGTGCACCCAGTCGAAATGTTCGGCCACCACGCGCGTCTTGTTGCTCTGCAGCGGACCGATGCAGTGCCACTGCAGCGTCTGGCGCAAATCACGGAGCGCCTCGATCTTGGCGACACCCTCCTGCACGTAGTTCTCGCCGAATGCCGTCTGGCCGGCCGCGTGTGCCTCCCGCACCACCTCCGCGGGAAATGTCTTCGACACCGCAAGCAAGTGCACGCTCGCGGGATCGCGCCCGACGGTCGTGCACGCCTTCACGATCCGCTCCCGAACCTGCTGGAGGTTGTCGCCAATCATCGTCATAATCGTCAAAGCGTATCAAAACGTCACCGAGGAGCTTCGTGGACATCACCCAACTGCTGGCCTTCAGCGTCAAGAACAAGGCGTCCGACCTGCACTTGTCGGCCGGTCTGCCGCCCATGATCCGGGTTCACGGCGACGTGCGCCGCATCAACGTCGATGCCCTCGACCACAAGGCGGTGCATGCCATGGTGTACGACATCATGAGCGACACCCACCGCAAACACTACGAAGAGTTCCTCGAAGTCGACTTCTCCTTCGAGATCGACGGCCTCGCGCGCTTCCGCGTGAACGCGTTCAACCAGTCGCGCGGCGCGGCCGCCGTGTTCCGGACCATTCCGTCGAAGATTCTCACGCTCGAGCAGCTCAACGCACCCAAGATCTTCGGCGATCTGGCGCTCAAGCCGCGCGGCCTCGTGCTCGTGACCGGCCCGACCGGCTCGGGCAAGTCGACCACGCTGGCGGCGATGATCAACTACCTCAACGAAACCGAGTACGGCCACATCCTCACGGTGGAGGACCCGATCGAGTTCGTGCACGAATCCAAGAAGTGTCTGATCAACCAGCGCGAAGTGGGGCCGATGACGCTCTCCTTCGCCAACGCGCTGCGCTCCGCGTTGCGCGAAGACCCGGACGCGATCCTGGTCGGCGAAATGCGCGACCTCGAAACCATCCGTCTCGCGATGACCGCCGCCGAGACCGGCCACCTGGTCTTCGGCACGCTGCACACCTCGTCGGCGGCCAAGACCATCGACCGGATCATCGACGTCTTCCCCGGCGAAGAGAAGGAAATGATCCGCGCGATGCTGTCCGAATCGCTGCAGGCCGTGATCTCGCAGACGCTGTGCAAGACCAAGGACGGCCAAGGCCGCGTGGCCGCGCACGAAATCATGCTCGGCACGCCCGCGATCCGGAACCTCATCCGCGAAGGCAAGGTCGCGCAGATGTACTCGTCGATCCAGACCGGCAGCGGCCAGGGCATGCAGACGCTGGACCAGAATCTGACGGACCTTGTGCGCCGCAATGTCATTTCTTCGGCAGAGGCACGCGGCAAAGCCAAGATCCCCGAGAATTTCCCCGGATGATGTGGCACACCCCCAGGCTGCGCGCACTTCGTGTCGCTTCGCCAACCCCCTTGCAGGGGGCGATGCCAGCGGCCCGGCAAAGCCGGTTCCGCGGCATCCCTGGCATCGGAGCGGCGCGCAGGCTGCTCGAGGTAGTTAATTAGGAGCTCTCATGGAACGCGATCAGGCCAGTCAGTTCATCAACGACCTGCTGAAGCTCATGGTGAGCCGCAACGGCAGCGACTTGTTCATCACCGCCGACTTCCCGCCGGCGATCAAGGTGGACGGCAAGGTCACCAAGGTGTCGCAGCAGGCGCTGGGTGCGCAGCACACGCTGGCGCTCACGCGCTCGATCATGAACGACCGCCAGACGGCCGAGTTCGAGCGCACCAAGGAGTGCAACTTCGCGATTTCGCCGACCGGCATCGGGCGCTTTCGCGTGAACGCCTTCGTGCAGCAGGGCAAGGTCGGCATGGTGCTGCGGACCATTCCGGCCAAGTTGCCGACCATCGACGGGCTCGGCATGCCACAGGTGCTGAAGGACGTCTCGATGACCAAGCGGGGCCTCTGCATCCTCGTCGGCGCCACCGGCTCGGGCAAGTCGACCACGCTCGCCGCGATGATCGACTGGCGCAACGAGAACTCGTACGGCCACATCGTCACGGTCGAGGACCCGGTCGAGTTCGTGCACCCGCACAAGAACTGCGTGGTCACCCAGCGCGAGGTCGGCATCGACACCGACAGCTGGGAAGCGGCGCTCAAGAACACGCTGCGGCAGGCGCCGGACGTGATCCTGATGGGCGAAATCCGCGACCGCGAGACCATGGAGCACGCGGTGGCCTTCGCGGAAACCGGCCACCTCTGCATGGCCACGCTGCACGCCAACAGCGCCAACCAGGCGCTGGACCGGATCATCAACTTCTTCCCCGAGGAGCGCCGTGCGCAGTTGCTGATGGACCTGTCGCTCAACCTGCGCTCGCTGATCTCGCAGCGGCTCATTCCGACGGAAGACGGTCACGGCCGCATCGCCGCGGTCGAGGTGCTGCTGAACACGCCGCTGATCTCCGACCTGATCTTCAAGGGCGAGGTCGGCGAGATCAAGGAGATCATGAAGAAGAGCCGCAACCTCGGCATGCAGACCTTCGACCAGGCGCTGTTCGACCTGTTCGAAGGCCACGCGATCTCCTTCGAGGATGCGCTGCGCAACGCCGATTCGGCGAACGACCTGCGGCTGCAGATCAAGCTCAACAGCCAGCGCGCGCGGACCACTGACCTCTCGGCCGGCACCGAACACTTCGCGATCGTTTAGCTCGCCCCCAGGCTGCGCGCACTTCGTGTCGCTTCGCCAACCCCCGACCGGGGGCAACACCAGCGGCCCGGCAAAGCCGGTTCCGCGGTGTTCCTGCCCGCGCTAAGCTTGGGGCGATGACAAGCCTTACCCCCAAAATCTACGACGCCATCCCCCCACAAAAGGTCGCCTTCCTCGGCCTGGGCGTAATGGGCTATCCGATGGCCGGCCATCTGGCGCTGGCCGGTCACAGCGTGACGGTCTACAACCGGACCGACACCAAGTCCAATGCCTGGATCGATGAATTCAAGCCGCAGGCCAAGGGCACGCTCGCGCACTCGGCCACGCCGCGAGGCGCGGCATCGAATGCCGACATCGTCTTCTGCTGCGTCGGGAACGACGACGACCTGCGCTCGGTGGTTCTCGGCGAGAACGGCGCCTTCGCGGACATGCCCAAGGGCGCGGTGTTCGTCGACCACACCACCGCCTCCGCCAACGTCGCGCGCGAGTTGTCCAAGGCCGCGAACGCGCAGGGCCTGCAGTTCATCGATGCGCCGGTGTCCGGCGGACAGGCGGGCGCGCAGAACGGCGTGCTGACCGTGATGTGCGGCGGCGACTCGGCCGCCTTCGACCGCGTCAAGCCCGTGATCTCGGCATTCGCGCGGGCCTGCACGCTGCTCGGCGAAAGCGGCGCGGGCCAGCTCGCGAAGATGGTGAACCAGATCGCAATCGCGGGCCTCGTGCAGGGCCTGTCGGAAGCCATTGCCTTCGGCATGCGCGCGGGCCTCGACATGAACGAGGTGCTCGGCGTGATCGGCAAGGGCGCGGCCCAGAGCTGGCAGATGGACAACCGCGGCAAGACGATGATCGAAGGCCAGTTCGACTTCGGCTTCGCGGTCGACTGGATGCGCAAGGACCTCGGCCTGGTGCTCGACGAAGCCAAGCGCAACGGCGCGCGCCTGCCGGTGACCGCGCTGGTCGACCAGTTCTACGCCGACGTGCAGCAGGCCGGCGGCAACCGTTGGGACACGTCGAGCCTGATCACGAGATTGAAGTAAACACCCCCCAAGCCGCTTCGCGGCTCCCCCCTCTCTCGCCTTCGGCGGGAGGGGGGCGCACCCGGCGGCCCGGCCAAGCCGGTTCCGCGGGTGCCCTGGGCTGGGGCGCGGCGGTTTCGCCGTTGCTGATCAGCGGACCGGGGTTGTCACGACGCCGCTCGCGGCCGGCGTGGCGGCGGGCGCCGCTGACGGGGATCCGGGCAGCGGCTCCATCGGCGGCAGCGGAACGCGCGAGGTCGATGTAGACGACGACGTCGAAGCTGGCGCCGACGAACCTGATCCTGTCGACGTCGAGCCCGATCCGTTCATCTGCGAAAGCGGCTGCTGCGCCTTCAGGTTCGCGAGTTCCTGGTCGCTGATCACTTCCACCATGCGCACGACCTTCTTCACGCCCGAGGTGCCGCGCGCCACGTCTGTCGCGCGATCGGTCTCGGTGCGGGTGGCAATGCCCATGAGGTAGACCACGCCGCGCTCGGTCACCACCTTGAACGAGTTCGCGAAGATGTCGTTCTGGTCCAGCAGCGCGGCCTTCACCTTGCCGGTGATGAAGGCGTCGTTCGAGCGATCCGGGAAGCTGCTGCCGGGACCGACCACCACTTCGTTGACGACGGAGCGCACGTTGTCCACGCGGCGGATCGCTTCCTCGACCTTGCGCTTGTCGGCCTCCGAGCCCACGGTGCCGGTGAGCAGCACCTGGCGGTTGAAGCTCGTGACGGTCACGTTCATGTCATCGTTGGCGATGTCGCGGATGCGCGCCGCGCCGCGCAGTTCGATGGCCTGGTCGTCGACCTGCGCGGCCGAGCTGCGGCGATCGGTCGCCACCATGCCGGCGCCCGCCACCGCGGCGCCACCGACCACCAGCGGCGCGCAAGCGGAAAGGCCTGCGAGCGTGACGGCGCCTGCAGCCAATGCGATTGCGATTCGTCGTGCGGTAGTGGTCGTCATGGATCGGTGCCTTCCTGTGCGGGTGAACGGGATCGTCGATGGTAGCCCAGCGAAATCGACCGCCGGTTACGACGTGTCATCGCAGTGGCGTCCCTACAATTCGCCACGGCTGTGTCCCCGCACCGCGATCGATGGCGCGGTTGTTGCAAGCGCAGCCCTTGTCCATCCGTATGCGATCGAGCGAGGAAGGGGAACTCACTTGAATCCAAAGACCAGCCTTCTGCTGCCGCTGGCGGCATTGATCCTCGGCGGATGCACCTCGGTCGCGCCGGTCAATCCGCGCATCGACCATGTCGATCTGGACAGCGGCTACCGCGTCGGCAACAAGCTCAAGCGATCGCACGGTGTCAAGAACGATTCCGAAACGCTGTTCCTGCTCACGTTCTCCGGCGGCGGCACACGTGCGGCGGCCTTTTCGTACGGCGTGCTCGAGGAACTCCGCCGCACGAACGTGAAGGTCCACGGCGAGAGCGTGAATCTGCTCGACGAGGTCGACGCCATCGCCGGCGTTTCGGGCGGCAGCTTCACCGCCCTCGCCTATGCGCTGTACGGCGACAGGCTCTTCACCGAATACGAGCCCCGCTTCCTCAAGCGCGACGTGCAGGGCACGCTGACGCGGCGTGCGCTGAATCCGCTCAACTGGTTCGCGCTCGGCAGCGGCTCCTACGGTCGCTCGGAACTCGCTGCCGACTACTACGACGAGATCCTCTTCAACGGCGCGACCTTCGACGACCTGATGGACAAGCCCACGCCGGTCACCGCCGTCACGGGGACCGACCTTTCGACCGGCGCGCGCTTCCCGTTCTCGCAGGACCACTTCGACCTGCTGTGCTCCGATCTCGGCAAGGTGCGGCTCGCCCGCGCGGCGGCGACCTCGTCTGCCGTGCCCGCGGTGCTTTCACCGGTCACGTATCAGAACTACGGCGGCCACTGCGATGCGGTGATGCCGCCGTGGGTGAGCGACGTCACCCGCCCGGAGAACCCTTCCCGCCCGGCCGGCCGCGCGCTGCTTCGCTATCGCGACATCCAGAGCTTCCAGGACAGCGAGAACCGCCCGTACCTTCACGTGGTGGACGGAGGCGTTTCCGACAATCTCGGCCTGCGCGGACTACTGGAGGCGCTCGAAGAAGTGGAAGCCAGCCGCGCGTTCCAGGAGCAGGTGGGCTTCAAGGACCTGCGCAGGATCGTGGTGGTGGTCGTCAACTCGCGCTCGTCGCCCGACACCGACTGGGACCGCCGGCCGAACGCACCGGGCATCGTGTCGCAGCTCTTCCAGTCGTCGAGCGTGCCGATCGATCATTTCTCATCCGAGTCGGTGGAGCTGCTCAAGGACATCGCACAGCGCTGGGCCGACAAGCGCGAACTGGAAGTGGCCGAGCGCCGGCTCGCGGGCATGTCCAAGGCGCAGGCGGAAGCCTCGGTGCCCAAGCTGCGCTTCGACGCGATCGACGTGAGTTTCGAATCCATCACGGACCCCGAGGAGCGGCGCTACTTCATGAACCTGCCGACCAGCTTCGTGCTGCCCGAGGAGGCCGTGGACCGGCTTCGCGAACTGGGCGGCCGGCTGCTGCGCGAATCGCCGGCCTTCAGGCGGCTGGAGCGGGATGTGAGCGAAAGCGCCCCGCCCTCGAAGCGGGCGACGGCCCAGCCCTGAAGCGGCTCAGGCGGAGAGCAGCGACGAGTCCGTGTCCTGGTCGCCCAGCAGTTGGGCATCCACGCCGTCGCAGAAGCAATGCAGCGTGAGCAGGTGGACTTCCTGGATGCGCGCTGCGCGCTCATGCGGCACGCACACCAGCACGTCGGTTTCGCGCAATGCGCGTCCGACGGCGCCGCCAGTGCCACCGCCCGCGTTGCCCGCATTGCCGAGCAGCGCGATCACGGTCATGTCGCGCGCATGCGCGGCCTCGACGGCCGCCAGCACCGTGGCGGCCTGGCCGCTCGCGCTCAGCGCCAGCAGCACGTCGCCGGCCTGGCCGAGCGCGCGCACCTGCCGCGCATAGCGGTCGGCATCGGCTGCGCCGGGCGTGTCGGCGGCAGGATCGCTGGCATCGCCCTGCAGGGCGAGTGCGGCCAGCTCGGGGCGATCGCGTTCGAAGCGGCCGACGAACTGCGTTGCGAACTGCGCGGCCAGATAGCTGGAGACGCCGGCGCCGCATGAAAGGATCTTGCCGCCGCTGGTCACGCAGGCGAGCAGGGCCTGCATGGCTTGGGCGATGGGTTTTTCGAGAAGGGGGCCGGCCTGGTATTTCAGGTCGGCGCTGTCGATGAAGTGCTGCTGGATCCGTTGCTCAAGCATGGGCGTGAATGATATCCACCCCCAGCCTCGCCCACTGCGTGTGGCTCGGGCACCTCCTCCAAGGGGCAATCCCAGCGGCCCGGCGAGCCGGTTCCGCGGGATTCCTGGCCCACCCCCAGCCTCGCCCACTGCGTGTGGCTCGGGCACCCCCTCCAGGGGGCAATCCCAGCGGCCCGGCGGAGCCGGTTCCGCGGGATTCCCGGGTTCGGCGTCGCGTTACCCAGCGTCGAAGGCGGCTTGGATCCACTCGATGCGGTCTTCGACCAGCACCACATCGAAGCGGCATGGCGGCAGCGTGCGCAGGCGGCTCAGGTAGTGCCGCGCCGCGAAGATGATGCGGCGCTGCTTCACACCGGTGATGCTTCCGCCCGCGCCGCCATGCGTGCCCGATGCGCGCTGCCGCACTTCGACGAACACCAGCGTGCCGTCGCGCGGCACGCGCATGATGAGATCGATCTCGCCGCCGCCGCGGCCCGGCGTTCGATAATTGCGCGCGATCAGTTGCAGGCCCGCGGCCTGGAGGTGATCGAGCGCGGTGTCCTCGGCGGCATCGCCGCGCGCCTTGGTCGTTGTCTTGTCGTTCTGGAGAAAACCCATTGAACTCCCTCGCTCCCGCTTCGTTCGGCGCCGCGCTTCAGGCCGCGAGCGACGCTGCGGGCGCGCAGCATTATCCGCAGGGGACGCTCTACATCGTCGCCACGCCGATCGGCAACCTGGCCGACATCACGCTGCGCGCATTGCACGTGCTGCAGCTCGTCGACGCCATCGCGTGCGAGGACACGCGCCACACGCAAGGCCTGCTGCGCGCCTACGGCATCGAGAGCCCGTCGTCGCGTCTGCTGGCGGTGCATCAGCACAATGAAGCGGAAGCGGCTGAGGCGGTGATCCACCGGCTCGCGAACGGCGAGCGCATCGCCTATGTGAGCGACGCCGGCACGCCCGGCGTGAGCGATCCGGGGGCGCGACTCGTCGCGGCGGTGCGCGAGGCGGGGCATCGCGTACTCCCGCTGCCGGGCGCGAGCAGCGTCACGACACTGGTGGGCGCGGCCGGGCTCGTTTCGGAAGGCGAGCAATCCAGCGCATTCGTCTTCGCCGGCTTCCTGCCGAGCAAGGCCGGTGAGCGCGACGCCGCCGTGCTCGCGCTGGCCGACGAGCCGCGCAGCGTGGTGCTGCTCGAAGCGCCGCACCGCATCGAGGCGCTGGCGCGCTCGCTCGCGGCACTGGGCGATCGGCGCGTGACGGTTGGCCGCGAACTGACCAAGCAGTTCGAGGAAATCGCCACCGGACCCGCGGCTTCGTTGCCCGACTGGTTTGCCGAGAGCCGCGACCGCACGCGCGGCGAGTTTGCAATGGTGTTGCATCCCAAGCCGGTGGTCACCGGCGAGAACGCCGAAGGCGAGCGCGTGCTGCGCCTGCTGCTGGGTGAGCTGCCGCTCAAGAGCGCCGTGCGCATCGCGGCGGAAATCACCGGCGCGCCGCGCAACGCGCTCTACGACGCGGGCTTGCGGATGCGCGACGAACCGAGCGACTAAGGGCCTGTTCACACTATTTTCATAGTGCCCGTTGCCCCGCAAAGGTGGTGGCTGCAAGGCGCAAACCGCAGCCGGGCTGTCTGCCCGGCGAGGATTTGCAACGCCGCAGACGCCGCCTTTGCGGGGCAACCCTTCGGGCAAGGCAGCAAAACTCAGCCGTCGAGCTCCGGATACGCCCGGAAGATCCCTTCCTCGTTGAAAGGAATGCGCCGGGGACTCTGCAGGTAGTCATGCACCCGCTGGCGCCGGGCGACGTTGGCATACAGCTTGACGATGGCCGGCGTGTGCGCCAGCGCGCGCGCCGTCGCCTTGGGAAACGCATAGCGCAGACCCGCCACGAGCTGGAACAGCGACAGGTCGGCATAGGTCAACGAATCGCCGACCAGATGCACATCGCCCAGCGGGTTGCGCTGGAGGATGCGCTCGAACCAGTTGAGGAACTTCGGGATCCGCTCATCGCGAAACGCCTTCGCCCGCGCGAGCGCCGCTTCACGCTGGTCCTCGTAGTAGAGCCCCGTCGACAGCGGATGGTGCGTGTCGTGTGCTTCCGCCACGGCGTCGGCGATGGTGAGCTGGATCTGATGCGTCCAGAGCGCGTCCAGCTCGCCCGCGCCCGCGAGCCCGAGGCGCGGACCGAGGTACAGCAGGATCGCCGCCGTCTGCCCCACGACCACATCGCCATCGACCAGGAACGGCGGCGCGAACGAAGGGCGCGGGTTGCCCGGAGCGTCCAGGTCGCGCATGAGTGCCGATTCACCCCCACCCTTGGCCGGCGGCTCGCGCGCCACGTCGACATACTCGGCCCCCGCCGCCTCCAGCGCGAGACGGACGAATTCGCCGCGGCCCTGGATCGTGGGCCAGTAGTGCAGTTGATAGGCCATGAGTCGCTCCAACGCAGTTCAGGCATCCAGCATACGGGCGCACGCCGGCGCGGCAATCGCCCACAATGCGCCGTTCGTTCGTCGGAGCAATTCCATGACCCTGCTCGTCCTCGGCCTCGTCCTGTTCCTCGGTGTGCATTCGGTGTCGATCGTCGCGCCCGCCTGGCGCGACGCGCAAGTCGCGCAGCACGAGCGCGCCTTCAAGGGCGTCTACGCGCTCGTCTCGATCATCGGGTTCGCGCTGCTGATCTACGGCTACGGCCTGGCCCGGCAGGCGCCGGTGCTCATCTACTCGCCGCCGGTCGCGCTGCGGCATCTCGCGCTGCTGCTGATGCTGCCGGTCTTCCCCCTGCTCTTCGCGGCCTACATGCCCGGACGCATCCAGCGCGCGGCAAAGCATCCGATGCTGCTCGCGGTCAAGTTCTGGGCCACGGCGCACCTGCTGGCCAACGGCACGCTGGCCGACGTGCTGCTGTTCGGCGGCTTTCTCGTGTGGGCGGTGGCCGACCGCATCTCGGTCAAGCGCCGCGCCGTGCCGCGCAAGGTGCCCGGCGCACCGCCGAGCGCGATGAACGACGTCATCGCACTGGTCGGCGGACTGGTGGTGTACGTGGTGTTCCTGTTCTGGGGGCATGCGTGGCTGATCGGGGTATCGCCCCGCTGATTGCCGCGCTGGCATCAGGCTCTCCGCGAATCCTGGAGAATCGCCGGCTCCCGGGCTGAGCCGGGCGACAAGCCCGGTCCTTCAGCCGCTCAGTCAAGAAAAACAGGCTTCTCCATGTCTTCCATTTCCCCGACCGCGGGCCAGCCGCCGCGCGGCCTGGTCCCCATCAACCCCAAGCCCCTCGGCATCGCCGTGCTGCTCGTCGCGCTCGGCGCGGTGTACCTCGCGCAGACCGTCAGCATCCGCCAGGCCGCGCTCTACGTGGTCGGCGCACTGCTGGGCGTCACGCTGTACCACGCGGCCTTCGGCTTCACTTCCGCGTGGCGCGTCTTCATCGCCGACGGCCGCGGCGCGGGCCTGCGCGCGCAGATGGTGATGCTCGCCGTCGGCGTGATGCTGTTCTTCCCGGCGCTCTCGGCCGGCACGCTCTTCGGCCAGCCGGTGGCCGGCCTCGTCTCGCCGGCTGGCACATCGGTCATCGTCGGCGCCTTCATCTTCGGCGTCGGCATGCAGCTCGGCGGTGGATGCGCGTCGGGCACGCTCTACACCGTGGGCGGCGGCAGCACGCGCATGGTCATCACGCTGATCGGGTTCATCGTCGGATCGGTCATCGCCACCGCGCACATGCCCTTCTGGACCTCGATGCCGCAGCTCGCGCCGCTGTCGCTGGTGAGGACGCTCGGCGTCGGCACTGCGCTCGTGCTCAACCTGCTGGTGTTCGCCGGCATCGCGGCGCTCACCGTCATCATCGAAAAGCGCCGCCATGGCCGCCTCGTCAACGAACCCGCACGCGCCACGCACGCATCGCCGTGGCTGCATGGCCCCTGGCCGCTCGTCGCGGGCGCAGTGGCGCTGGCGGTGCTCAACTTCGCGACGCTCGCACTCGCGGGCCGTCCTTGGGGCGTGACCTCGGCGTTTGCGCTTTGGGGCGCCAAGGGCGCCGCCGCACTCGGCGTGGACATCGCGAGCTGGAAGTACTGGAGCGCCGGCCCGAACGCCGCCGCGCTTTCTGCACCGCTCAGCTTCGACGTGACGACCGTGATGGACATCGGCATCGTGCTCGGCGCCATGGCCGCCGCCGCGCTCGCGGGCCGCTATGCGCCGGTGTGGCGCATCCCGATGCGCTCGATCGTCGCGGCCGTGGTCGGCGGGCTGATGCTTGGCTACGGCGCGCGCCTCGCCTACGGCTGCAACATCGGCGCGTACTTCAGCGGCATCGTCTCCGGCAGCATCCACGGATGGCTGTGGCTGGTCTGCGCGTTTGCGGGCAACGTGCTCGGCACGCGGCTGCGGCCGCTGTTCGGGCTGGAAGTGGAGCGGGTGCAGAACACCGGGTGCTGACCATGCCACGCCTGCTCCTGCACCTTCGTCTTTCACGGGCCTCGCTCGCCCGCGCGAGCCGCATCCTGTCCGTCGGCGCACTCGTCGGCGCGACTTCGGTTGCCGCGCACGCCCAGGCGCTGCCACCCGGCGTCCACCTCGGCATGACCGCGCAGGAGCTGCAGGCCGCCCTGCCCACCGCCGAGCCGGTGTCGCGCCCGCAGCGGCTGTCGGGCGGACTGCTGGGCAGCTGGCGCGGCGAGCCCGCGCCCATCGACGGGCTGATGTTCAAGCCGACCTACTACTTCGCCGGTGGGGAACTGAGGCGCATCGAATACGACGCCTCCACCCAAGGCTTGCCAGACGGCGGTGAGACCGCGTTCTCGACCCTGCTGAAATGGGGTCGAAGCGAATTCGGCAACGAACTCGCAGCCCTCGACCCGGGCAGCACCTATGTGTCGTGGAGCAGCGGCGAGCTCGATGTCATCCTGCAACGCACCGGCGACGCGCGCAGGGCCAACCTGCGGCTGATCTACAAGCAACGACAGCTGCGCGACGCCAGCGAGCTCTGACGCGCGAGGCCGCAGGCCCCCGGAACCCGACGATTTGCGATCCCCCGCCGGCGGGAGCAAACTGACGGAGCGGCGACACCGCCGTGTTTGCGCAGGAGGATTGCCATGTCCATCCCTTCCCATCTGTCCAGCTATCTCGACCAGCGTGGCGCGCACTACGAGATCTCCGTGCACGGCAAAAGCCATAGCAGCCTGGAAACCGCCCGCTGCGCCAACGTCAGCCTGGGTCAGCTGGCCAAATCGGTCATCCTGGAGGACGAAAAGGGCTGCGTGATGGCCGTCGTGCCCGCGGACAAGATGGTCATGCTCGGCGAGTTCTCCCGCTTTGTCGGCCGACACAACCTGAAGCTGGCCGGCGAGGCACGGATTGCAGCGCTGTTCGGTGACTGCGAGCCCGGCGCGATACCGCCGGTCGGGATGGCATGGGGCGTGCCCACCATCGTCGACGACGAACTCGAATCCAATGAAGTCGTCTACATGGAAGGTGGCGATCACGAGCGGCTGCTTCGGATGTCGCACGCACAGTTTCGCGCGCTGATGCAGGCCCAGCCGCACGGGAGTTTTTCAAGGACCGTTGAGCACTGAGCAGGCAAGGCGACGGAAGGCCGACGGGCAGCGATGGTCACGGCGACCTTCCGGTTCTATGAGGAGCTGAACGACTTCCTCGCGCGCGAGCGGCGACGGCGCGAGTTCTCGTGCCGGTGCGCGCGGATGGCGACCACCAAGCACATGATCGAGGCGCTCGGCGTTCCGCATACCGAGGTCGAACTGGTGCTGCTCAACGGCGAGTCGGTCGGCTTCGATACCTTGCTGCGCGATGGCGACCGGGTCGCCGTCTTTCCGAAGTTCGAAGCGCTCGACATCACGCCGCTGCTGCGCGTTCGCGAGCGTGCGTTGCGCGAGACCCGGTTCATCGCGGACGCGCACCTGGGCGGGCTCGCGCACCTGCTTCGCATGACCGGGTTCGACACGCTGTATGACAACGGCTTTCGCGACGAAGAGATCGAGCGCATTGCCGGCGCGCAAGGACGCATCGTGCTGACCAGAGACCTGGAACTGCTCAAGCGCCGGGGCGTGACGCATGGCTGCTACGTGCATGCGTTGCGATCCGCCCAGCAGTTGCGCGAAGTCTTCGATCGGCTCGACCTCGCGCGCGGCGCGCGGCCGTTCACGCGATGCCTGGAGTGCAACACCCCCTTGCGCGAGATCGACAAGTCGCTGGTCGAATCGGCCTTGCCGGCGAGGGTGCGCGAACGCTATCAGCGCTTCAGCACGTGCGATACATGCCGCCGCGTCTTCTGGGAGGGCTCGCACTGGCAGCGGATGCGCGCCATGGTGGACGAGTTGCTTGCGCAAGCGCAAGGATGACGACCTGCGCTTCAGTGGGTATGGAAAACCAGCGGACCCGGATTCGGCTCGGCCCGCAGACCGCCGCCGTGCAGCCAGGATCGCGTGGTGTCGGCCGCGCGTTCGATCAACGCGGCGCAGTGGTCGTAGTCATAGGATGAGATTTCGAGCGGGCACAGCGCGGGCACGACGCAGATGCGGACCCGCGACGCGAAGTGCTCGATGTCCTGCACCAGCTGGCGCGCCACCACGAGGCTGAGGGCGTGGAGCGTGTGGCCGATCCAGCCGCGAGGCGGCGTCCGCACCGCGCAGGCGAAGCCGGCCGGCAGCACGACGATATCCGTCGCGCCCAGTCGCACCGCCGCCGCGATGGGCGTGTTACTGCACACGCCGCCATCCACCAGTTCACGGCCTTCGATCGAGATCGGCGGGAACACGCCCGGGATCGCGCTGCTCGCCAGAACGGCTTCGACGACCGGCCCGCGGGACAGCACGACCTCATGGCCCGTCACGCGTTCGCTGGCCACCACGTGCAACGGAAGAAAGCTGTCTTCGATCGCGTGGTAATCGAGCGAACGCTGAAGCAGGCTTCGCAGCGCGCCGTTGTGCACCAGGTGCTCCTGGCGGCGCAGCAGGATGCGCAGGAAGGACGTGAAACTGAAGGGCATCACGTCGCGGCGCCGGATGTTGCACCACAGCGCCTGGAGGGCCGCAACGCCCTCCGCGTGCGGCGCGCCTGCGAAGTAGGCCGCGTTGATCGCCCCGGCCGACGCACCGACGACGAAGTCCGGTCGAACGCCGGCGCGAACCAGTTCGCGCAGCATGCCGACCTCCACGGCGCCCAGGCTGCCGCCGCCGGCGAATACGAAAGCGGTTCGGGTCGTCATGGACTGGGTCGCGGTCGATGGAAGGGAGTGTCTACGCTATTTCGGACAACGCGCCATCGTGGTTACGCGCCCCCCGTCCGCCGAGCGCGCCTTCGTCCATGGGGCCTGCGACCCGTTCCTTTTCTTGATCTGCGTCATGGCCTGTTTCCCGCTCGCCCCCATGATGCAACGAGTTCTCCTGCACCGGAAGCCAACCTTGTCGAACCCGCCCACCACCAAGTACCGCGATCTGACGCAGACCGTTTCCGCCAGCCTTGCCAGCCTGCGGGCCGGCACCCCCGAGGTCATGAAGAGCTTCAGCGAGCTCGGCCGGCATGCGACGTCGGAGGGTGCGCTCGACCGCAAGACCAAGGAGCTGATCGCGCTGGCGCTCGGTGTGGCCGCACGATGCGACCCCTGCATCGCCTTCCACATGCAGACGCTCGTCAAGCTCGGGGTCACGCGGCAGGAGCTCGAGGAGACGCTCGGCGTGGTCACCTATATGGGTGGCGGGCCGTCGCTGATGTATGCGGCGAGCGCGGTCGCCGCGTTTCAGGAGTTCTCGCAGGCGGAGGGGCGTTAGACCCCCTGCTGCTCGCGCACTCTGGTGCAGCCCCAACCAACGTGCGCCGCTTGACCGGCCCCGCCGTCAACTCGCCACCCCCACCGTCCCCGCCTCGATCAACCCATCAATCCGCTCCGGCGAATACCCGGCTTCACGCAGGATCTCGCGCGAGTGCTCGCCGAGCAGCGGCGCCGGGCGAACGGCGCGCCGCGGAAGTTCGCGACCCGCGCGGCATTGGTGGTGAATCGCGCGTCGCTGCACAAGTCGTCGAGATCGGCCACCGCGACGTCGTAGTGCGCCGGATGGTTGTCGCCGCTCGCGAGCTGGAAGGCGGCGAACAGGGCTTGCGTCATCGTCCGCGAAGGAGCACGAAGCACTCGCCGAGCCGGAAGTCCACAAAGTACCGCGGGTGCCGGGATCGGTGGATCGCATACCCAAAATCGAGAGACCTGTCCCAGAAATGCCCCCGCGTGACCCCGAATGGATGCACGCTTCTATGGACTCACTCACACGACCGGCGAGACGTCTACAAAGGGGAAACAAAAAAGCCGAACACCTTTGCAAGTGTCCGGCTTCATATCTGGTCCCGCCGCCAGGAATCGAACCTGGATCTCAGCCTTCGGAGGGCCGAATTCTATCCATTGAAATACAGCGAGGATCTGGGCTCCGACGTGGTCGGAAGCCTCACATTATCGCCTATCAGCCGCCGCTTGGTTCGGACTTGCCGAAACCCAGCCCCGCCAGGTAGACGCGGAAGGTCCGCCGCCCGGTCGAGACGAGGTCGAAAGCCTCCGGGTCGAGCAGCCAGTTCTTGATCAGCCCGTCGATCAGCGCGTGCAGGCCGTTGGCTGCGGCGGCAGCCGGAATGGGCAGCTTGATGCGCAGGCGGCGGGCCTCGGCGACCATGGCTTTCTCGAAATCGACCACGCATTCGTTGCGCGCGTCCAGGTGCCGGCGGTGCACCGATTGCATGTCGTGCGTGTATTCGACCTTGTGGGTGGCGACCTCGAACACGCGGCGCATCTGCGGGTCGGTGGTCACGAGCTTGAGGGCCTCGACCATCATGGCTTCGACGCTCTCCATCGAGCCGTCGTCCTTGGTCGCCTGCTGCACCGCGGCCTCCAGCGGCAGGGTGACGCGCTCCATCATGGCGTTGAAGAGGTCGGCCTTGTCCTTGAAGTGCCAGTAGATGGCGCCGCGCGTGGCGCCGGCCTGCTGGGCGATCTGCTGCAGCGTGGTCTGCGATACGCCCTGCGACTGGAACAGCACCTCGGCGGCATCCAGCAGGCGCTGGCGCGTCTCTTGCGCTTCCTCCTTGGTACGTCTCACCATTTTTTGTCTCCCGTTTCTAAAATCGGCCCTTTGCGCGTCAAGGGCGTCACTATACATGCACGAATGTATGTAAACTAGCGCCCTTTCCCGATAGCCAGCTTCGCCGTGCTGCTTTAGGCACCCGCGCGGGCAGATCGCTGTCCCCGTCCTCGCTACAAAGGATTCGCATGCCCACACTGCATGTCTCGCGCCCCTTTTTGTTCTCGCCGCGTGTTGCGGCCGTTTCCGCCGCCGCCGTCGTGGTCCTGATGCTCGCGGCCTGCGGCAAGAGCGAAGCCCCCGCAGCCGGCGGCCATGGCGGTGCGGCACCGCCGGCGCCTGAAGTGGGCGTGGTCGTTGCCACGCCGACGAGCGTCGGCCTGATCACGGAGCTGCCGGGCCGGCTGGAGGCCTCGCGCATCTCGGAGGTGCGTGCCCGTGCGGCCGGCATCATGCAAGAGCGTCTGTTCAAGGAAGGCAGCGACGTGAAGGCCGGCCAGCTGCTGTTCCGCATCGATCCCGCGCCGTATGCGGCCGCCGCGCGCAGTGCCGAAGCGAGCCTCAACCGTGCCGAAGCGAATGCGGCGCAGGCCAAGGCGCTGGCCGAGCGCTACAAGCCGCTGGTGGCGGCCAATGCGGTCAGCAAGCAGGAATACGACAACGCGGTCGCCGCGCAGAAGACGGCCGAGGCCGACGTGGGCGTGAGCCGCGCCGCGCTGACGACGGCCAAGATCAACCTGGGCTATGCCGCGGTGACGGCGCCGATTTCCGGGCGCATCGGCCGCGCGCTGGTGACCGAAGGCGCGCTGGTGGGCCAGGGCGACGCGACGCAGCTCGCGGTGATCCAGCAGATCGACCCGATCTACGTGAACTTCACGCAGTCCGCCACGGACGTGATGCGCCTGCGCCGCCAGATGGAGGCCGGCCAGTTCAAGCGCGCCGAGGGCGCGAACGCGGCGAGCGTGCGCGTGGTGCTCGAAGACGGCAGCGAATATCCGCTGCCCGGCCGACTGCTGTTCTCCGACCTGACGGTGGATTCGACGACCGGCCAGGTCACGCTGCGCGCCGAGGTGCCGAACCCCAACAAGAACCTGCTGCCGGGCCTGTACGTGCGTGTGCGCGTGGAGCAGGCGCAGGCCTCCGACGCGATCACGCTGCCGCAGCAGGCGGTCACGCGCACGCAGCAGGGCGACACGGTCACGGTGGTGAGCGACGACGGCAAGTTGAGCAAGCGCACCGTCAAGATCAGCGCCGCGCAGAACAACCAGTGGGTGGTGATCGACGGCCTGAAGGCCGGCGAGAAGGTGATGGTCGACGGCTTCCAGAAGCTGCAGATGATGCCGCCCGGCACGCCGGTGAAGCCGGTGCCCTGGAAGCCCGCGGGCGCAGCGCCTGCTCCTGCTGCCGCGGCGGCCGCTCCGGCTCCTGCCGCCAAGCAGTAAGGAGCGCGCCCGCATGGCCAAGTTCTTCATCGATCGACCGATCTTCGCGTGGGTGATCGCGCTGTTCATCATCGTGATGGGCAGCGTGGCGATCACGCAGCTCCCGATCTCGCAATACCCGCCCGTGGCGCCGCCCGCGATCGTCGTCAGCACGGCCTACCCCGGCGCGTCGGCACAGACGCTGGAAGACAGCGTGCTGTCGGTGATCGAGCGCGAAATGAACGGCTCGCCCGGCCTCATCTACATGGAGTCGGTCGCGCAGGCGGACGGCACCGGCACGATCACCATCACCTTCGAGACCGGCACCAACGCCGATCTCGCGCAGGTGGACGTGCAGAACCGGTTGTCGCGCGCCACGCCGCGCCTGCCGGCGGCGGTGACGCAGCAGGGCGTGCGCGTGGACAAGTCGCGCAACAACTTCCTGTTGTTCACGATGCTTTCGTCGGACAACCCGGCCTTCGACACGATCGCGCTGGGCGACTACGCATCGCGCAACGTGGTGCCCGAACTGCAGCGCATCACCGGCATCGGCCAGGCGCAGCTCTTCGGCACCGAGCGCTCGATGCGCGTGTGGATCGACCCGGCGAAGCTGCAGGGCTTCAACCTGTCGGCGGCCGACGTGAACAGCGCGATCAAGGCGCAGAACGCGCAGGTGTCTTCGGGCGTGATCGGCGATCTGCCGAACGTGCCGGGGCAGGCGATCTCGGCCACGGTGGTGGTCAACGGCCAGCTCACGACGGTGGAGCAGTTCGGCAACATCGTGCTGCGAGCGAACACCGACGGTTCGGCCGTGCGGCTGCGCGACGTGGCGCGCATCGAGCTGGGCGGGCAGGCGTATTCGACGTCGGCGCGCCTGAACGGCCAGTCCGCCGTGGGTATCGGCGTGCAGCTCGCACCGAGCGGCAACGCGCTCGAATCGGCCAAGCTGATCCGCGCCAAGATGGACGAGCTCTCGAAGTTCTTCCCGCAGGGCGTGAAGTGGACCATCCCCTACGACAGCTCGCGCTTCGTGAGCATCTCCATCAAGGAAGTGGTGAAGACGCTGTTCGAGGCGATCGCGCTGGTGTTCCTGGTGATGTTCCTGTTCCTGCAGAACTGGCGCTACACGATCATCCCGACGATCGTGGTGCCGATCTCGCTCCTGGGCACTTTCGCCATGCTGCTGGCGCTGGGCTTCTCGATCAACGTGCTGACGATGTTCGGCATGGTGCTGGTGATCGGCATCGTGGTGGACGACGCGATCGTGGTGGTCGAGAACGTCGAGCGGATCATGAGCGAGGAAGGTCTCTCGCCGCTCGAAGCCGCGCGCAAGGCGATGCGCCAGATCTCCGGCGCGATCATCGGCGTGACGGTGGTGCTGATTTCGGTGTTCGTGCCGCTGGCCTTCTTCGCGGGCTCGACCGGCAACATCTACCGCCAGTTCTCGGCGGTGATGGTGGCGTCGATCGGCTTCTCGGCGTTCATGGCGCTGTCGCTCACGCCGGCGTTGTGCGCGACGCTGCTGAAGCCTGTCGAGGCGGGGCATCACCACGAGAAGACCGGCTTCTTCGGCTGGTTCAACCGCGGGTTCACGCGCACGGCCAAGGGCTATGAAAGCCTGGTGGCGCGCATCCTCAAGCGCGCAGCGCGCTATCTGATCATCTACGCGGCGATCATCGGAGCGGTCGCGCTGGTCTACAGCCGCCTGCCCACCTCCTTCCTGCCTCAGGAAGACCAGGGCTACATCATCGTGAACGTGCAGCTCCCGCCGGGCGCGACGCAGGAGCGCATGCTGTCGGTCATGGGCAGCGTCGAGGACTACATGCTCAAGCAGCCCGAAGTGGAGAACATGGTCGGCGTGCTGGGCTTCAGCTTCTCGGGCCAGGGGCAGAACGCGGGCCTCGCCTTCGTGACGCTCAAGGACTGGGAGCAGCGCAAGGACGCACAGCACTCGGCCGATGCGGTGGCGGGCCGCGCCTTCGGGGCGCTCTCCGGCATCCGCGACGCGTTCATCTATCCGCTGAGCCCGCCGCCGATTCCCGAGCTCGGCAACGCGAGCGGATTCAGCTTCCGTCTGCAGGACCGCTCGGGCGCAGGCCACGAGGCGCTGATCGCCGCGCGCAACCAGATGCTGGGCATGGCGAGCAAGAGCCCGCTGCTCACGCAGGTGCGTCCGGACGGGCTCGAAGACGCGCCGCAGCTGCAGATCGACATCGACCGCGACAAGGCGAACGCGCTGGGCGTGACCTTCGATGCGATCAACACGACGCTGTCGACGGCGCTGGGCTCGTCCTATGTCAACGACTTCCCGAACCGCGGCCGCCTGCAGCGCGTGGTGGTGCAGGCCGATGCGCCGGCACGGATGCAGCCGGAAAACCTGCTGAAGCTCAACGCGAGCAACACCAAGGGCGTGCCGGTGCCGCTGTCGGCCTTCGCAAGCACGCGCTGGGTGACGGGCGCGCAGCAGACGGTTCGCTACAACGGCTATCCGGCGGCGCGCATCTCGGGTTCGGCCGCGCCGGGCTACAGCTCGGGCGCCGCGATGGCCGAGATGGAGAAGCTGGCGGCGCAGCTGCCGGCAGGCTTCGGCTTCGAATGGACCGGCCAGTCGCGCGAGGAAAAGCTCGCGGGTTCGCAGGCCATCATCCTGTACGGCTTCGCGATCCTGGCGGTGTTCCTGTGCCTGGCGGCGCTGTACGAGAGCTGGACGATTCCGCTGTCGGTGATCATGGTGGTGCCGCTGGGCGTGCTCGGCGTGCTGCTGGCGACGCTTCTGCGGGCGTACTCCAACGACGTGTACTTCCAGGTGGGCCTGATCACGATCATCGGCCTGTCGGCGAAGAACGCGATCCTGATCATCGAGTTCGCGAAGGACCTGCAGGCGCAGGGCAAGGGCGTGATCGAGTCGGCGCTGGCCGCGGCGCACCTGCGGTTCCGGCCGATCATCATGACCTCGCTCGCCTTCGGCCTGGGCGTGGTGCCGCTGGCAACGGCCACCGGCGCGGGCTCGGCGAGCCAGCGCGCGATCGGCACCGGCGTGCTGGGCGGCATGCTGACCGGCACCGCGCTCGCGGTGATCTTCGTGCCGGTGTTCTTCGTGGTCGTGCGCAGCCTGTTCAAGGGCAGCGAACGGCAGCACCAGATGGATAAGCGCCATGCGGAAGCCGCGGGCATCGAGGAAGCACATGAAGGTCAATAGGCACACCCCCAGGCTCGCGCACTTCGTGTCGCTCTCCACCCCCTTGCAGGGGGCAACACCGGCGGCCCGGCAGAGCCGGTTCCGCGGTGTTTCCCGAACGGGCCTTTCCGCTGTCGCGGCGGCCCTTGTGTTGGCCGGGTGCTCGCTGGCACCCAAGTACGAACGTCCGGAACTGCCGGTGCCTTCGGCCTTCCCGAACACCGCTGCGCCGGCTGCGCAACAGCCGCCGGCCGCGACGATCGCGTGGCAGGACTACTTCACCGATCCGCGCCTGGCAAAGCTCATCGAGATCGCGCTGGCGAACAACCGCGACCTGCGTGTGTCGGTGCTCAACATCGAGCAGGCGCGCGCGCAGTTCCAGATCCAGCGTTCGGCGCTGTTCCCAACCCTGAATGCCTCGGCGAGCCAGACGCGGCAGCGGCCCTCGGCGACGGGGATCGGCAACGTGTCGGAAGTCGATCAGGTCAGCGTCGGCATCACGTCGTGGGAGATCGACTTCTTCGGCCGGATCACGAGCCTGAAGGACGCGGCGCTCGCGCAATACCTCGCCACCGAGGAATCGCGCAAGGCGGCGCAGATCAGCCTCGTCAGCGCGGTCGCGACGGGCTGGCTCACGGTGCTGAGCGACGACGAGTTCCTCGAGATCACGCGCCGCACGATGGAGACGCGCGACGAGTCGCTCAAGCTGACCAAGCTGCGTTTCGACAACGGCGTGGCGTCGGAGATCGACTACCGCTTCGCCGAATCGCAGGCCGAAACCGCGCGCGCCGCGTATGCGCAGCAGCAACGCCTGCGCATGCAGGACGAGAACGCGCTCGCGCTGCTGCTCGGCTCGCCGGTGCCGCCGGAAGCGTTCGCGGGTAGCGCGGCGGGCCTGCAGGCGCTCGCGCCGATACAGGACCTGCCGGGGGGACTGCCTTCGGACCTGCTGACGGAGCGGCCGGACATCCGCGCGGCCGAGCAGCAGTTGATCGCGGCCAACGCGAACATCGGCGCGGCGCGCGCCGCGTTCTTCCCGCGCGTGACGCTCACGACGTCGATCGGCACCGCGAGCAACGAGTTCTCGGGGCTCTTCCAAAGCGGCACCAAGGCCTGGAGCTTCGCGCCGGCGATCACGCTGCCGATCTTCGATGCGGGCCGCAACCGCGCGGGGCTCGATTCGGCGCAGGCCCAGCGCGAGATCGCGGTGGCGCAGTACGAGAAGGCCATCCAGACCGCATTCCGCGAAGTCGCCGATGCGCTCGCCGGCCAGGCGACCTACGACGAGCAACTGCGCGCGCTGATCGCACAGGCCAACGCGGAGGAGATCCGCTTCAAGCTGTCGGACATGCGCTATCGCAACGGCATCGCGAGCGGACTCGATCTGCTGGACGCGCAGCGGTCGCTGTACACGGCGCAGTTGGCGACGGCGCAGGCGCGTCAGGCGAAGCTGCAGAACCAGGTGGCTCTGTACAAGACCTTGGGCGGCGGCTGGAGCACGCGGTAGGCACACCCCCAGGCTGCGCGCACTTCGTGTCGCTTCGCCCACCCCCTTGCAGGGGGTGATACCAGCGGCCCGGCAAAGCCGGTTCCGCGGTATCCCTGGCACGGTCCTCATCGGCGACAGCCTGGGTCTTGAGGCGATCCCTATAATCCGCCGTGATCTAAAAAGCCCCCGACGAGCCCCACACTGAGGACCCAATGAGCGACGAAGTGCACTACCAGGCCACAGAAGAAGCCCACACCGGACCGATCAAGAATCCCAGGCAGCTCCTGCTGGCGGTATTTTTCTCATTCATCGCTCCCATCCTGATCATTGCGGGCCTGGTCTCGTACGTGGTCTCGGGCACCCGGCCTTCGGGGTCCGAACAGGGTGAAGGCCTGTCGCTTTACGGCGTGTCGAAGGACGTCCGCGACCGCGAAGTCGCCGAGCGTCTCAAGAAGGTCGGCTCCATCGAAATCCGCGACGCCAACCGGGCGCTGGCCACCGGCGAAGCCGTGTTCAAGGCGCAGTGCGTGACCTGCCACGGCTCGCCCGGCATTCCCGGCGCACCGCACCTGAACGACGCCGCGGCCTGGGGCCCCCGCATCGGCCAGGGCTATGCCACGCTGCTCGATCACGCGCTCAAGGGCAAGAACGCGATGCCCCCGCAAGGCGGCGGCGACTTCGAGGACGTGGAAATCGGCCGCGCCGTGGTCTACATGGCCAACGCCGGCGGCGCCACCTTCCCGGTGCCGGACCGGCCCGCCGCAGCGCCGGCCGATGGCGCGACGACGGCCGATGCGGCCAAGCCGGCCGAAGGCGCCGCCAAGTAAACGGCCCTTCCCCAGAATCAAGAAGAGCCCGCACAAGCGGGCTCTTTTTTTGCCTGCGCGGCGCTCAGCGCGGCGCGGGAGCGCCGGCCGGCTGACCTGCAGCCGGGCTCGGCACGTAGCCGAAGCGGGCCGGCAGGTCCGCGGCGCGGACCTCCTCGGGCACCCACCGGCCCTGCTCGATCGCCTCCGCCGCCAGGCCGACATCGAGCGTGTGAACGAGGCCGAGGCCGATCGGCGCGGCCAGGTAGAGCTTGCCGTCCTCGTCGAGCAGGCAGGCAGAAGGCTCGACCTGCTCGCCTGCATGGGACCGCACCGAGAGATCCTCCGCGATGCGCCAGATCCACGGCGTGGCTTCGAGTTCGACGTAGACGCGCTGCGGTCCGTTCTGGAAGAACCACCGGCCCTCTTCGTCGTGCTCGTAGTTGCGCTGGATGAATTCGATGAGCTTCTCGTGCCGGAGCATCGAGCCCTTCGATGCCGCGAAGGGGCCGGCGGCCTGCGTGGGCGCATCGCGCAGATACCAGTTGCCGCGCGCATCGAGGCCGAGCCAGCCGTAGCAGTGGGGAACGTTCGGCCACTTGGCCAAGGCCTGCTTGACGATGTCGTCCATACCGGTATTTTGCGCGGCTACCTGTCCGCGAGCCAGCCGATGACGCTCTCGGGCATGCCGCGCACGTGGCCGGGTGGAAAGCCGAGCGGGAAGCCGACGTGGCCGCCATGGGCGGGCTGCCAGAGCGTGACGTGGCGGCCGACCTCCCCGGCGCGCGGCAGGCTCGCGGCGGGCACGAAAGGGTCATTGGCCGCATTGACGACCAGCGCCGGGATCCGGATGCGATGCAGGTGAGGCTTCGCGGAGCCGCGCGACCAGTAGTCGTCGGTGTCGCGAAAGCCGTGCAGGGGTGCGGTGAAGATGTTGTCGAAGTCGTACAGGTCGCGCGCCGCCAGGAGCTTGTCGCGATCGAACAGGCCCGGGTGCTGCGCCAGCTTGGCGAGTGCCTTGGGCTTCATGGTCGCGAGGAACATCCGCGTGTAGACGAGCTTGTTGAAGCCCCGGCCGATGGCAGCGCCCCCGGCCGCGAGATCAAGCGGCGCGCAGATCGACGCCGCCGCGCGCACGCGCTTCGAGGCTTCGGTGCCCGACTCTTCCACCCAGCGCATCAGCGCATTGCCGCCGAGCGAGACGCCGACCGCGCGAACGGCTTTGCGGCCCTGGTGAAGGCGCGCGAGGATCCAGTCGATCTCCTCGAAATCCCCGGAGTGGTAGGCGCGCGGCGCGAGGTTGATCTCGCCGCTGCAGCCGCGGAAATGCGGCACCGCGTAGTCCCAGCCGCGCTCCAGCGCGAAAGCCGCGAAGGCCTCGGCGTAGTGGCTGTGCGACGAGCCTTCGAGCCCGTGGAAAAGCACCAGCAGCGGCCGGGGGCCTTGGCCCTCGCCCTGCGCGTCGAGGAAGTCGACGTCGATGAAGTCGCCGTCGGGCGTGGACCAGCGTTCGCGCCGGTACGGCGGCAGCGGCGTCATCACGCGCCGGCCGTACAGGGCGGCCCAAATGGTCTGGAGGTTGCCACCCGGCAACCAGCGCGGTGCGACGTACTGCATCAATGAAGGGTCTGCGGCGCCTCGGGGGCGTCGCCCGGCTCCTGTGCGCTGCCCGGGCTCGCATGGTGCGCCACCATGCGCCATCCCTGCGCGGTCTTGTGATAGACGTTGGTGGCCAGCACGAAGGCGTGCTTGCGCCCTTCGGTGGTCAGCACGTCGACGCGTTCGAGCACATTGTGCACGGCGCTTGCCAGCGACTCGACCTTGCGCACGCGCGCGGGCGTCGCGTGGATCGCGCCGCCGTGGCCGAACATGTTCTCGAAGGCCGACCGGATCGCGTCGGCGCCCACCAGCCGGGGGCCGCCGGGGTGGACGCAGAAGATCTCGTCCTCGTCGGCCCAGCAGTCCATCAGCGCGTCGACGTCGCCGCGCTGCAGCGCCTCGTAGAAAGCCGCTTCGACGTCGTCGGCGGTGCCGCCGATCGTCGCGGCGCGGAGTCTGGTTTTGGTGGACATGGGTGGATCTGCCGGAAGGGTGGATTTTGCCTCGGACCGCACCGCCGGGTGCTCGGGGCGACTCAGGGCGACCCGGCCAGCCACGCCTCGATGACCTCGCGCACATCGCCCTGGGATGCGCGCCAGACCATCTCCGGCGCCATCACGCGCGCCCCCGGGGGCGCAAGGCGCAGCGCGACGTCGACCAGCTCGGCGACCTTGGATGCGCGCACCGGCTGTTCGCTCGAAGGCACCATGAAGCGCGTGATCGACAGCATCCAGGCGGCGAGCCGCTCCGCCGGATTCGTCTGCCGTACCTTCGCCGGCTTCTGCGCGGTGCGCACGAGGATCACGCGCTCGAAGCCTTCGGCGACCACGGCCTGCTCGTCGAGCGAGGCGAGGCCGCGCTTGAGCGCCTCCGGCAGGCGCCCCTGCGCGTGCGGCTGCACGACCGCGAGCGATTCGACACCACTCGCGCGCAGCCATCGCGCGAGGGCGGGCAACTGTTGCGGCGTCGGCGTCCAGAGTGCGCGCTCGCGGTCGTAATAGAGGCGCGGCGGCTCGAACAGAACCACTGCGGTGTCTGCTTCCACCAGCGGCCATTCGTCGATGGGGGCGTCGGGCGTCAGCACGGTCTCGACGCCGCTCAAACCTTCGCGGATCGGCTCGCGCACCAGCACGCGGGTGTGGTCGAAGCGGTGCCTGCCGGCCAGGCGCCGGACCAGTTCCTGGCCCAGCATGCCGGTCGCGCCGGCGACGAGGAGCGTCCCGGTACCCGCATCGGCCGTGCCCTGCGCCGGGCCCCGCTGGCCCGCCTGCAACGCATGGATGGTGTCGACGGGCATCCCGCTATGCTACCTTTGCCCACTTCACAACAAGGGACCTCGCGATGATGAAACGCTGGCTATTGATCATCCTCGCCGCGCTCGCCCTCTCGGGCTGCGGCTACAACGACTTCCAGCGGCTCGACGAGGCCAGCAAATCGGCGTGGAGCGAGGTGCTCAACCAGTACCAGCGGCGCGCGGATCTCGTGCCGAACATCGTGGCCACGGTCAAGGGCGAGGCCAACTTCGAGCAGGAGACGCTCACCAAGGTGATCGAGGCGCGGGCCAAAGCCACGTCGATCCAGGTGACGCCGGAAACGCTCAACAACCCCGAGGCCTTCAACAAGTTCCAGCAGGCGCAGGGGGAGCTGTCGAGCGCGCTGTCGCGGCTGATGGTGGTGGCCGAGCAGTACCCGAACCTCAAGGCCAACCAGGCCTTCCGCGACCTGCGCGTGACGCTCGAAGGCACCGAGAACCGCATCACCGTGGCGCGCAACCGCTACATCCAGACGGTGCAGGAATACAACGTGCTCGCGCGCAGCTTCCCGACCAACCTGACGGCGAAGATCTTCAACTACGACCCCAAGCCCAACTTCTCGGTGCAGAACGAGGCCCAGATCTCGACGCCGCCCACGGTCGACTTCAGCGCGCCGAAGAAGTGAAGCCACCCCCATGCGCCTTCGGCGCTCCCCCTCCAGGGGGCGCACCCAGCGGCCCGGCGAAGCCGGTTCCGCGGGTGCTCTGGCTCGGGCTGGACCGGTTGCACGGGGTGCAGGCAGAACATGGCGACGGGAGAAGTTGAGAAGATGGTCACCCTCTGGCGCGTACTGGCGGCGCTGCTGTTGTTTGCGGCGGCGCTGCTCGGCGCGCAGGTGCATGCGCAGGGCCTGCTGCCGGTGCCGAAGCTCGATGCGCGCGTCATCGACCAGACCGGCACGCTCACCCCCGCGCAGCGCGCTGCGCTCGACGCCAAGCTGGCCGCCTTCGAGCAACAGAAGGGCTCGCAGATCGTGATGCTCATGGTGCCGACCACCGCGCCCGAGGACATCGCGAGCTACGCCAACCGCGTCGGCAACACCTGGAAGATCGGGCGACGCGAGGTCGGCGACGGCATCCTCGTGATCGTCGCGAAGAACGACCGCAAGATGCGCATCGAGGTCGCCAAGACGCTCGAAGGCGCGGTGCCCGACCTCGCGGCGGCGCACATCATCGACGACGCGATGAAGCCGCGCTTCCGCCAGAACGATTTCGCGGGCGGGCTCGATGCGGCGGCCGACCAGCTCATCGCGCGCGTCAAGGGCGAGCCGCTGCCGGAAGTCGATGCGCGCGGCGGCGACTTCGGCGGCGAGGGCCGCGGCGGCGGTGGCTTCAACTGGCAAGACCTCGCGGTGTTCTTCTTCATCGCGGTGATGGTCGGCGGGCCGATCGCGCGCCGCATCCTCGGCAAGACCCTGGGCTCGCTGGCAGTGGGCGGCATCGCCGGATTCGTCGTGATGATGGTCACGTCGAGCATCGTGATCGCGGTGCTGGCCGGGCTGGCCGCCCTGCTGTTCACGCTGCTGTCGATGGCCTTCGGCGCCGGCCCGCTGCGGCGCGGCAGCGGCTTGGGTGGTGGACTCGGCGGAGGCTGGGGCGCGGGTCGGGGCGGCGGCGGTTGGGGCGGCGGTTCCTCCGGCGGTGGTGGCTTCAGCTCCGGCGGTGGCGGCGATTTCGGCGGCGGCGGCGCCTCGGGGGACTGGTGACATGGCATCACTGACTTCACGCCTCGCACGCATCTGGCGCCATCGCTGGGTCGACGATGCCGACGTGCGCCGGGCGCTGCCGGCCGACATGCTGGGGCGCCTGGAACAGCGCGTCGGCGCAAGCGAACGGCGACATAGCGGCGAGATCCGCATCTGTGTCGAGGCGGGCCTGCCGATGTCCTACCTCTGGCGCGATGCGACGGCGCGCGAGCGCGCGATCATGATGTTCAGCAAGCTGCGCGTCTGGGACACCGCGCACAACAACGGCGTGCTGATCTACCTGCTGCTGGCCGAGCACGCGATCGAGATCGTGGCCGATCGCGGCATCGACCTGCATGTGGAAGACGAGGCGTGGGCGGCGATGGCTAGGCGCATGGGCGCGGCGTTTCGCGAAGGGCGCTTCGAGGACGGGCTCACGCAGGCGCTCGAGGAGGTGTCTGCCTTGCTGGTCGAGCACTTTCCGCTCGCCGAGGGTGAGCCGGACCGCAACGAGCTTCCGGATGCGCCGGTGATCCTCTGATCCGACGCCGCACGCTCAGGATTCGCTCGCGTCCAGCAATCTGCGGTTGACCGCGTGCACCGCGTCCAGCTCGGCCTGCAGGGCGCGCGTGACCTGCGACAGCGTGCGAAGGCGGCGGTTGCTTTCGCGCAGGCGCTCGGCGAGCCCCTTCGACAGCGCGAGAACGAGGCGCGAGGCCGCGGCCGGATGGTCGTTCAGCAGCTTCATGAGCGCCTCGCGCGACAGCACGCCCAGCTTGATGTCGGTCAGCGCGGTGCAGCTGGCCGAGCGCGGCTCGCCGTCGATGACGCCCATCTCGCCGATCAGGCTGCCGGGTCCGATGATCGAGATCACGACTTCCTCGCCGGGCATGCCGGTGCGGGTCTCGGCGCGCACCTGGCCTTCGAGCACCAGCGCCATGTAGTCGGTGTCCTCTGCGTCGCCTTCCTCGAAAAGGAGCGTGTCGGCCGGCACCTGCACCGGGCGCATCGCATCCACGACGAGTTCGGCTTCTTCCATGCTCATGCCAGACTTCGGCGCGGCCCGGGTCAGCATGAAGACGGCGTGTTCGCGAAGGTCGGTGCGTGGGCTTCCGGAGGCGTCCATGGGTCCGATTGTCCGCGACACCGGCTCCCGGAGCCATTCGCCGGGCGCACGCATCGCGGCTTCAGGCCGGCAGAAGCGCCGAAAGCGTCTGCAGCGTGTCGGCCTCTTCGACCGGCTTGTCCTCGCGCCATCGCAGCATGCGCGGGAAGCGCACCGCGATGCCACTCTTGTGCCGGCTACTGCGCGCGATGCCTTCGAAGCCGAGCTCGAAGACCAGCGTGGGCGTGACGCTGCGCACCGGGCCGAAGCTTTCGACGGTGGTCCGGCGTATCACCGCATCCACGCGCGCGATCTCCGCGTCGGTGAGGCCCGAGTAGGCTTTGGCGAACGGAACGAGCTTTCGGTCGGGCGCCTCGGGCGGCGCATCCCACACCGCGAAGGTGTAGTCGGTGTAGAGACTCGCGCGCCGGCCGTGGCCGCGCTGGGCGTAGACGAGCACCGCATCGATGGAGAGCGGGTCGATCTTCCACTTCCACCACACGCCCACGTCCTTGGTGCGGCCGACGCCGTAGCGCGCATGGCGCTGCTTGAGCATCAGGCCCTCGACGCCCATCGAGCGCGCCGCCTCGCGCTGTCTTGCAAGGTCGTTCCAGTCCTCGCCGTAAAGCATCGGGCTGGCGATGAGCGAGGGATGCTGCGCGTCCGCGATCAGTGCGTCGAGCATCTCCCGGCGTTCCTGCTGCGGCAGTTGGCGCAGGTCGCGGCCTTCGCGCTCGAGCAGGTCGTAGGCCAGCACCACCACGGGAATTTCGCGCAGCAGCTTCGCGCCGAGCGTCTTGCGGCCGATGCGCCTCTGCAGTTCCGCAAAGGGCTGCACGCGGTCCTCGCGCCAGACGACGATCTCGCCATCGATGACGGTGCCGTCGGGCAGCGACTCGCCCATCGTGGCAAGTTCGGGAAAGCGATCGGTCACCAGTTCTTCGCCGCGCGACCAGAGCCACGCCTGTCCCGCGCGCTTGACGAGCTGCGCCCGGATGCCGTCCCACTTCCATTCGACGACCCAGTCCGAGGGCGGCCCGAGCGCAGCCTCGAACTCCGCCAGTGGGAGGTTGAACGGGTGCGCAAGGAAGAACGGATACGGCTGGCCGCTGGTCTGCTGGTCGAGCTCGCCGTTGTTCTCGGGCGCGATGAGGGCGGCGTAGTCGCCGGCGCCCGGCTGGCCGCCGATGTGCGTGTAGCCCATCAGCCGCTGCGCGACGCGCTTGGGGTCGAGCCCGCCGACCGCCGCCAGCGCCTGCGTGACTTGCAGGCGCGAGACGCCGACGCGGAATCCGCCGGTGATGAGCTTGAAATAGACCAGCCGCTCTTCCACCGCGAGCCGCTGCCATTGCCGGCGCAGCTTGTCGGCCAGCGCATCCGGCAGCGTGTGGCGAAGCGGCAGCAGGTGCTGCTCGACCCAGTCCGCGAGGCCGAGGTCGTGCGCATCGGTCGGCGGCGGGAGCAGCAGCGAAATCGTTTCCGCGAGGTCGCCGACCGCCTCGTAGCTTTCGTCGAAGAGCCATTCGGGCAAGCCGGCGGACTCCTGCGCGAGCAGCCTCAGCATCTTGTTGGGCACGAGCTGGCGCGGCTTGCCGCCGGCCAGGAAGTAGACCGCCCATGCCGCATCGCGTGGCTCGGCGGCCATCAGGTAGCGCTGCAAGGCCGTCTGCTTGCCGAGGCTGGACGTTGTGGCATCGAGCTCGCGGTAGAGGGCGGCGAACTGCTTCATGACTCGGGCGATCCTCGCACGGGCACTTCCGAGGGCACTTCCGCCGCGCCTTCGACCGCATCCTCGTCGCCGTACTCGGTCTTGAACGACTGCGCATCCAGTCCCGCTTCGGCGAGCCATCGCACCATCACCGCCACGCTGCCGTGCGTCACGAAGACGCGCTCGGCGCCGGTGCTCGCGATCGCCGCCTGCAGGCCGGGCCAGTCGGCGTGATCCGACATCACGAAGCCGCGATCGACGCCGCGCCGCCGCCGGGTGCCACGAAGCTGCATCCATCCGCTCGCGAAAGCGTCCGAATAGTGGCCGAAGCGCCGCATCCACGGCGTGCCGTGCGCCGATGGGGGCGCGAGCACGAGCGATCGCTGGATCGTCGCCGCGTCGACGCCGGGATCGGTGACCCGCAGCGTGGGCGGCAGCGCGACGCCCGCCGCGCGGTAGATCTGGTTCAACGGCTCGACCGCGCCATGCACGATGATCGGCCCGATCTGTGCATCCACGCCATGCAGGATGCGCTGCGCCTTGCCGAAGGCATAGCAGAGCAGCACCGACGCCCTCCCCTGCGCCGCGTTCGCGCGCCACCATGCGTTGATCTCCTCGAACAGCGCCGGCTGTGCGGGCCAGCGGTAGATCGGCAGGCCGAAGGTCGATTCGGTGATGAAGGTGTCGCAGGGCACCGGCTCGAAGGGCGTGCAGGTGCCGTCGGCTTCGGTCTTGTAGTCGCCCGAGGCGACCCAGACGCGGCTGCCGTGCGCGATGCGGACTTGCGCCGAACCCAGTACATGGCCGGCAGGATGCAGCGATATCCGCACGCCGTTGTGCTCGATCGTCTCGCCGTACGCGAGCGTCTGCAGCGTGATGTCGCCGAGCCGCACGCGCAGCGTTCCGGCGCTGTCGTGGTGCGCGAGGTAGTGCCCGTGTCCGACGCGTGCGTGATCCGAATGCGCATGCGTGATGACAGCGCGGTCGACCGGCCGCCACGGGTCGATGTAGAAATCGCCCGGCGGGCAGTAGAGGCCTTCGGGGCGCGCGACGACGAGGTCGCGAGGCGCCGGGGCGTTCGCTGGTTCGGCCATGGTGGTGGCGCACATCGTAGGTCGGGCCGCCGATCCGCGCGCCGCGCAGCGGGCGCGACCTGCTGTCGGTTCAGGCCGACGCGCGGCGCGCGCCTACCAGGCGGTCCACTTGGCCTCGCTCGTCGCCGAGGCCACCGTGCGTTCGATGAAACGCACGCCGCGCGCACCATCTTCCACGCGCGGATAGTCGGCCGCGAGCGGATCGGCCGCCGTGCCGGCCAGCTTCGCGCGGATGTCCGCGATCACGCCGCCGTAGAGGTTGGCGAAGGCCTCGATGAAGCCCTCCGGATGCCCGCTCGGCAGCCGGCTCGCACGCCGTGCCGACTCGCAGAGCCAGGGTGCGCCGCGCGTCAGGATGCGCTTCGGCCCGTCGTGCGGGAGGTGCGTGAGCTCGCTCGGCCGCTCCTGCCGCCATTCGAGCGTGCCCTGCGCGCCGGAGATGCGCAAGCGCAGGTCGTTCTCGAGGCCGGTGTTGATCTGCGAGGCGATCAGCACGCCGCGCGCACCGCCCTTGAAGCGCAGCAGCAGGCTGCCGTCGTCATCGAGTGGCCGACCGGGCACGAAGGAATTCAGATCCGCGCAGAGGCTTTCGATTTCGAGCCCGGTCACCGTGGCGACCAGGTTCTCCGCATGCGAGCCGATGTCGCCGATGGCGCCGGCCGCGCCGCTTTGCGCCGGATCGCTGCGCCAAGCGGCCTGCTTGTTGCCCTCGCCTTCGAGCCGCGTCGCGAGCCACCCCTGGTTGTATTCGACGACGATCTTGCGGATCTCGCCGAGCACGCCCGAACGCACCATGTCGCGCGCCTGCCGCACCATGGGATAGCCGGTGTAGTTGTAGGTCACGCCGAAGACGGTGCCCATGCGTGCGACCGCGTCCACGAGCGCATCGGCCTGTGCGCGCGTGTGCACCAGCGGCTTGTCGCAGACCACGTGGAAGCCCGCCTCCACGAAGGCCAGCGCCACCGGGAAGTGCATGTGGTTCGGCGTGACGATGGAGACGAAGTCGATGCGCTCATGCGCGGGCCGCTTCAACTCGTCATCCAGCAGCCCGCGCCAGTCGCCGTGGTTGCGATCGTCCGCCAGGAACAGATCGCGCCCCGAGGCCTTCGCTTTCTCCGGACTCGAAGAAAGCGCCCCCGCCACCAGCTCGGCCTGCCCATCGAGCGCGATCGCCTTGCGGTGCACCGCGCCGATGAAGGCATCGCGCCCGCCACCCACCATGGCGTAGCGCAATCTACGAAAGGATGTTTCTGTCATTGGACGCTTCCAATAGCTTGCGACAGCCGCACTCGCACATACCAAGCGGGAGACACCGCGGAACCGGCTTCGCCGGGCCGCTGGTGTCGCCCCCTGAAAGGGGGTGCAGAGCTACACGAAGTGAGCGAGGCTGGGGGTGAGCTCAGAACGGGCTATCGGGATGGTAGAAGTCCTTCGCGTTCTCTTTGGTGATCAGCACCGAAGGAATGATCGTCGTCGCCGGCAGCTTCTCGCCCTTCAGGCGCGCCTCGGCCGTGAGCTTGATCGCGTCGTAGATGAACTTCGGCGAATAGCTCACGTCGGCATCGATGCGCTTGTCCTTGCCGTCGATGATGGTCTTGACCATGCCCTTGGCGCCCGCGCCGCCGAAGATCACCTTGATGTCGTTGCGCTTGGCCTGTTCGATGGCCTTGAGCACGCCCACTGCCATGTCGTCGTCGGCGGCCCAGATCGCGTCGATGTCCTTGAAGCGCGTCAGGTAGTCCTGCGTGACCTTGAAGGCATCGTCGCGGTTCCAGTTGGCGTACTTCGCATCCAGCAGCTTGATGTCGGGGTAGTTCTTGAGCACGCTGTTGAACGCGTCCATGCGCTCGTTGTCGAGCGTGGTCGGGATGCCGCGCAGCGCGACGACATTGCCCTTGCCGCCGAGCTTCTTGGCGATGTATTCGGCCGGGATCTTGCCGAAGGCGGTGTTGTCGCCGGCGACATAGGCGTCCTGTGCGCTGGTATCGGTCAGGCCGCGATCGACCACCGTGACATAGGTGCCCTTGGCCTTGACCTGCGCGACCGGCTTGGTGAGCGCGGCCGATTCGAACGGGAAGATCACGAGCGCATTGATCTTGCTCACGGTCGAGAGGTCCTGCAACTGGTTGGCCTGCTCGGGCGCATTCGCCGCGGTCTTGATCGTGATCTTCAGGTCCTTGTGCTCTTTCTCCAGGTCCTTCTTGGCCTGGTTGGCCCAGTAGTTGATGCCGCCCATGAAGCTGTGCGTCGCGGCCGGGATCGACACGCCCAGGTGCACCGGCTCGGCGGCCGCGAGGACCGGGATCGCGGCGAAGCTCGCCGCGGCAACCGCACTCAGGACCATGCGACGGGAAATGGAAGTCTTCATGCTGCTTGTCTCCTTGGTTGATGAAACGGAACGGACGAAAAACCGGTCGAGCGTCATCGGCGGCCGCGCTGGAGGAACGCGACGACGATGATCACGAAGCCCTGCACCGCCGCGTTGAGGTACACGCTGATGATGCTGGTGAGGTTGAGGATGTTGCTGATGACCGAGAGCAGGATCGCGCCGATCACGGTGCCGACAACGCTGCCCGATCCGCCCTTGAGCGCGGTGCCGCCGACGATCACCGCGGCGATCGCTTCGAGCTCCCACAGCAGGCCGGTCGTCGGTGATGCGGAGCCGAGCCGAGGCACATAGAGCAGCGTCGCGATGCCGACGCACACGCCGAGGAACACGTAGGTGAGCACCTTCACGCCGTCGACGCCGACCGCCGCGTAGCGCGCCACTTGCTCGTTCGATCCGATGGCCTGCACGTAGCGGCCGTAGGCGGTGCGGTTGAGGATCAAGCCGCCGATGACCGCGACAACCAGAAAGACCCACACCGGGACCGGCACGCCGAGCAGGCTCGCGTAGTAGACCGGCGCATAGACATCCGACAGGTCGTTGTCGAGCGTGAGCGCACCGCCGTTGGCGAAGTAGGTCAGGTACGCGCGAAAGATGCCCAGCGTGCCGAGCGTGACGATGAAGGGCTCGATCCGCCCCTTGGTGATGAGCAGCCCGTGCGCGAGGCCGAACACCGCGCCGAGCACCACCGCGAGCAGCGCGCCGAGCACCACGGCCAGCAGCGGCGAGCCGACCACCGGACCCATCGCGTTGATGAACATGATCACGCAGCCTGCGATCAGCGCGGCCATCGATCCCACCGACAGGTCGATGCCGCCAGAGATGATCACGAAGCACATGCCCACCGCGATGATGCCGATGAAGGCGGTGCGCGTGAGCACGTTCATCGCGTTGTCGAGCGTCGCGAAGTCGCTGTTGAGCAGGGTGCCGGCGATGCACAGCAGCACGAGGCCGATGACCGGTCCGAAGCCGTGCAGGCGCTCGGTCCAGCGCGGCTTGGCTTCGCTGCGGTGTGCGGCAGCGGAATCAGGCGTTGAAGCCATATGCTATCCGGCAAGCGATGCGGGGAGCACCGTGGAACCGGCTTCGCCGGGCCACCGGTGTCGCCCCCTGCAAGGGGGTTGGCGAAGCGACACGAAGTGCGCGCAGCCTGGGGGTGGGTTCATCTCGTTCCGGTGGCATGAGCGATGAGCTCCTCTTCAGTCAATGCTTCCGCGTCAAGGGTCGTGACGAGCCGGCCGGCGCGCATCACCGCGACGCGATGACACAGGCCGATCAGCTCCATCAGTTCGGACGAGACGACGATCACCGCGAGACCTTCTCGCGCAAGGCGTTGGATCAGGAAATAGATGTCGCGCTTGGCGCCGACATCGACGCCGCGCGTGGGCTCGTCGAGCACCACGATCTTCGGCTTCGGCTGCAGCACCTTGGCCAGCGCAAGCTTCTGCTGGTTTCCTCCGGAGAGCGACGAGGCGCGCGCATCGAGATCGCCGGTGCGGATGCCGTAGTCCTTCACGGCGACCGCGAGCGCGCGGCGCTCCGCGTCGGGGTGCAGCCACGGCGTGGCGTAGCGTTCGAGCGCCATCAGCGTGAGGTTCTGGCGCAGACCGAAGTTGACGTGGAGGCCCTTGCCCTTGCGGTCCTCGCTCAGGTAGGTGAGGCCGTGTTTCGCCGCTTCGCGCGGATTGCGCAATTGAACCGCCTGCCCGTGGATCTCGACGCGACCACTTGCAGATCGCAGCCCGAGCAGGCCTTCGAACAGTTCGGTGCGACCTGCACCGACGAGGCCCGCGAAGCCCAGGATCTCGCCCGGCCGCACTTCGAAGCTCGCGTCCTCGGCCCACCCGGGCACGGTGAAGTGGCTCACGCGCATCGCCGGCGCCGCGTCCAGGGCCACGACGTCGCGCGGCGGATAGAGGTCGGCCAGTTCGCGGCCGACCATGAGGTTGGCCATCTGCTGCCGCGTGACGTCGGCCGTGCGTGCGCGCGCGACGAAGCGGCCATCGCGCATCACGATCACCTCGTCGGTGACGCGCTCGACTTCGTCGAGCTTGTGCGAGATGTAGACCACGGTCACGCCGTCCGCGCGCAGCTGCGCGATGAGCTTGAAGAGCCGTTCGGTCTCCCCGGGGGTCAGCGTGGCGGTGGGCTCGTCCATGATCAGCAGGCGCGCGTGGCGCGAGAGCGCCTTCGCGATCTCCACGAGCTGCTTCTCGGCCACGATCAGTCGACGCACCTTGGTGGCCGGGTCGATGTGCAGGCCCACCTCGGCCAGCGCCGCGGCGGCTTCGCGCGCCATCGCGGCGTCGTCGAGCAGCCAGCCCTTCTTCTTTTCATGGCCGAGGAAGATGTTCTGCGCGATGCCGAGGTCTTCCGCGAGGTTGAACTCCTGGTGGATCAGCACGATGCCCAGCGCCTCTGCATCCCGCGAGCCGGCGAACTGCTGGGCGTGGCCGTTGACGCGCAGGCTGCCGGAGGTGAGCGGCTCGTAGCCTGCGAGGATCTTCATCAGCGTCGACTTGCCCGCCCCGTTCTCGCCAAGGAGCCCGTAGACCCGTCCGGGTTCGAGCGAGAAGCTCACGCCATGCAGCACCTGCACAGGGCCGAAGGCCTTCACCACGTGGTCGAACTCGACGGAGACGGCGGCCTTCTGCCGCGGGGTGGCGATCGCTGCGGCGGTGCTCGTCATGGCGCCACGCCCCGCACCTTGAGGGTTTCCTGCATCGCGAGTACGCCGGCGCCGATCAGGCCGGCCTGCCCTTCGAGCGGCGTGTACTGGATCTCGAGATGCCGCGTCGAGAGGGCCAGCGATCGCTGGTACACGCTCTGGCGTACCGCGGCGAGAAACAGCGGCCCGATGCGCGTGATGCCGCCACCGATGAAGACGTGCGACGGATTGAAGAAGTTGACGATGGACGCGAGCATCTGGCCGATGAGGTTGCCGGCGCGCTGGACGATCGCGTTCGCCGCTGCATCGCCCGCCCGGCTGGCCTGCCCGACATCGATGGCCTCGATGCGGCCCTGCGTGCGCAGGCATTCGGCGAGCCCGGCGCTTTCGCCGGCTTCGGCGGCCTGGACCGCCATGCGCGTGATGGCCGGGCCCGCGGCCATCGCCTCGACACAGCCGAGGTTGCCGCAATGGCAGCGCGGGCCTTCCTGGTCGACGCAGATGTGGCCCACGTCGCCGGCCGATCCAGCGGCGCCGCGGTACACCTCGCCATGGCAGACGATGCCGCAGCCGATGCCCGTGCCGACCTTGATGACCAGGAAGTTGGAAAGCGATCGCTTGAGCCGCCAGAGCTCGCCCAGCGCCATGAGGTTGACGTCGTTGTCGACGAAGACCGGCGCCGCATAGTCCTCGCGCAGGTAGTCGCGGATCGAGAAGCTGTCCCAGGCCGGCATCAGCGGCGGATTCACGAGCTGGCCGATCTCGAAGTTGACCGGGCCCGGAACACCGATGCCGATGCCCATCACCTGCTTCGCCGTGAAGCCGGCGCGCGCGAGCAATTCCTTGATGAGCCCGCGAACGCGCGCGAGCACCACGCCTGGCCCCTCGCGCACGTCGGCGGGCTCCGCGTGATGCGCGAGCACGGCGAGGTCCGGGGCGAGAACGGCAACGTCGAGACTCGTGGCGCCGATGTCGACGCCCACCAGCACGCCCAGTCCTGCATTCAGCTGCAGGTTTTCGGCGCGGCGGCCACCGGTCGAACGCTGCAGGCCGGCTTCGGTCAGCAATCCCTGCTCGACGAGCCCGGCGACCAACGCATTCGCCTTGCTCTTGGAGAAGCCCAGCCGCTCCGCCATGCGATGGCGCGAGCCGCCGGCCGACCAGAACGTGGTCTCCAGCAGCTGCAACTCATCCGCAGTCAGGCGACTCCAGGGGGTCACGCGTCGTCTCCGTCGTTTTTTCGTCGATCGCCGAGGTCCCGCAGAACATTGGGCGAACGCGAATACTAGGAGCGCGTCTTCAGCCTAACAAGACTTAACTTCAGCCAAATTCGGATCGAAGTTGCTCGTGGCGTTCGTGCATGCGTCCGGACGGTGCATGGAGCTCCTCAAGACCCAACGCGCTTCGTCAACGATGGGCGATCCACGACGCACGCCAATGAAAAAGCCGCCCGATGGGGCGGCTTCTCCGTAGAAATCAGACCGTGTGGGTCACTTCTTGTCGCGGTACTTTCGCAGCGCGGCAATCTGCGCGGCCATCACGGTGAGCTCCGACTGGGCCAGGGCGATGTCGATGTCGCTCTTGGCATTCTTCAGAGCCTCTTCGGCGCGCGCCTTGGCGGCGCTGGCCTTTTCGTCGTCGAGGTCCTTGCCGCGGATCGCGGTGTCGGACAGCACGGTCACGGTGGTCGGCTGCACTTCCAGGATGCCACCGGCCACGAAGACGAATTCCTCGCCGCCGTCGGCCGTCTCGATGCGCACGGCGCCGGGACGGATGCGCGTGATCAGCGGCGTGTGGCGCGGGTAGATGCCGAGCTCACCGGCTTCGCCGGGGAGCGCGACGAACTTGGCCTCGCCCGAGAAGATGGACTCCTCGGCGCTGACCACGTCCACGTGAATGGTGCCTGCCATGGTGATTCCTTAAGCGACCTTCTTGGCCTTCTCGAACGCTTCGTCGATGCCGCCCACCATGTAGAACGCCTGTTCCGGCAGGTGGTCGCATTCACCGTTCACGATCATCTTGAAGCCACGGATCGTCTCGGCCAGCGGCACGTACTTGCCAGGCGAGCCGGTGAACACTTCGGCCACGTGGAAAGGCTGCGACAGGAAACGCTGGATCTTCCGCGCGCGGGCCACGGCCAGCTTGTCTTCCGGCGCGAGTTCGTCCATGCCCAGAATCGCGATGATGTCGCGCAGTTCCTTGTAGCGCTGCAGCGTGCCTTGCACGGCGCGGGCAACGCCGTAGTGCTCTTCGCCGACCACGTGCGGATCGAGCTGGCGCGAGGTCGAGTCGAGCGGATCCACGGCGGGGTAGATACCGAGCGAAGCGATGTCACGCGACAGCACCACGGTGGAGTCCAGGTGGGCGAAGGTCGTTGCAGGCGACGGGTCGGTCAAGTCATCCGCCGGCACGTACACGGCCTGAATCGAGGTGATCGAGCCGACCTTGGTCGACGTGATGCGCTCTTGCAGGCGGCCCATTTCCTCGGCCAGCGTCGGCTGGTAGCCCACGGCGGAAGGCATACGGCCCAGCAGCGCCGACACTTCGGTACCGGCCAGCGTGTAGCGGTAGATGTTGTCCACGAAGAACAGCACATCACGGCCTTCGTCGCGGAACGATTCGGCGATCGTCAGGCCGGTCAGCGCCACGCGCAGACGGTTGCCCGGCGGCTCGTTCATCTGGCCGTAGACCATCGACACCTTGGAGTTCGCCAGGTTCTCCTGGTCCACCACCTTGGCATCCGACATTTCGTGATAGAAGTCGTTGCCTTCGCGGGTACGCTCGCCCACTCCGGCGAACACCGACAGACCCGAGTGCGCCTTGGCGATGTTGTTGATGAGTTCCATCATGTTCACGGTCTTGCCCACACCGGCGCCGCCGAACAGGCCCACCTTGCCGCCCTTGGCGAACGGGCAGACCAGGTCGATCACCTTGATGCCGGTTTCGAGCAGGTCCTGCGAGGGCGAGAGCTCGTCATAGGCCGGCGCCTTGCGGTGGATCGGTGCGGTGAGTTCCTGGCCGACGGGACCACGCTCGTCGATCGGATTGCCGAGCACGTCCATGATGCGGCCCAATGTGGCCTTGCCGACCGGCACCGTGATCGCCGCACCGGTGTTGACCACGGTGATGCCGCGGCGCAGACCGTCCGACGAACCGAGCGCAATGGTACGGACCACACCGTCGCCCAGCTGCTGCTGCACTTCGAGGGTCAGGCCACCGCCTTCGAACTTCAAGGCGTCGTAGACCTTGGGCATCTGGTCGCGCGGAAACTCCACGTCGACCACGGCGCCGATACATTGAACGATCTTGCCTTGAGCTGCGTTTTCTTGAGCCATCATCTGCTCCGATAAAAATTTAAATCTGGTTGACGTCCGACACCTGGCTGGCTTAGACGCCAGCGGCGGCCGCAGCGCCCGAGACGATCTCGGACAGCTCCTTCGTGATGCCTGCCTGGCGGGTCTTGTTGTAGACCAGCTTGAGTTCGTTGATCACGTTGCCGGCGTTGTCGGTGGCCGCCTTCATCGCGACCATGCGGGCCGACTGCTCGGAAGCCATGTTCTCCGCGACGCCCTGATACACCAGCGATTCGACGTAGCGCACCAGCAGTTCATCGATCACGCTCTGCGCGTCGGGCTCGTAGATGTAGTCCCACGAGTGCTGCCCCTGTTCGACCTTGAGCGACTCGGCGGGCAGCGGAAGCAGCTGCTCCACCACCGACTCCTGCCGCATCGTGTTGATGAACTTGGTGTAGCAGAGATAGACCGTGCTGAGCTTGCCCTCGGCGTAGGCGTCGAGCAGCACCTTCACGGGGCCGATCAACTTGTCGAGATGCGGCGTGTCACCCAACTGGGTGACATGCGACACCACGCGAGCGCCGACGCGGTTCAGGAAGCCCAGGCCCTTGTTGCCGATGGCCACCGCCTCGATGGCGGTGCCAGCCGACTGCAGATCGCGCATCTTGGCCGTCACGGCACGCAGCACGTTGGTGTTCATGCCGCCGCACAGACCCTTGTCGGTCGTGACGACAATGAAGCCCGCCGCCTTCGCGTCGTGCGTCTTCATGAACGCGTGGGTGTACTCCGGGTTCGCCTGGCCGAGATTGGCCGCGATGCTGCGGATCTTCTCGCTGTAGGGGCGGGCGGCACGCATGCGATCCTGCGCCTTGCGCATCTTCGACGCGGCCACCATTTCCATGGCCTTGGTGATCTTCTTGGTGTTCTCCACCGATTTGATCTTGCCGCGGATTTCCTTACCAGCTGCCATTGGGGCTCCTTGCTCGGTCGATCAGGCGAACGACTTCTTGAACGCGGCGACTGCTGCGTTCAGTTCGGCTTCCGCATCCTTGTCGAGCGCCTTGGACTGCTCGATCTTGTCGAGCAGCGCGCCATGGCTGGACTTCAGGAACTGGTGCAGGCCGTGCTCGAAGGACAGCACGTTCTTGACGTCGATGTCGTCCATGAAGCCCTTGTTCACCGCGAACAGCGACGCTCCCATCAGCGAGATCGGCAGCGGGCTGTACTGGGCCTGCTTCAGCAGCTCGGTCACGCGGGCGCCGCGGTCGAGCTGCTTGCGGGTCGCTTCGTCGAGGTCGGAAGCGAACTGCGCGAAAGCCGCGAGTTCACGGTACTGGGCGAGGTCGGTACGGATACCGCCGGACTGGCCCTTGATGACCTTCGTCTGCGCCGACGAACCCACGCGCGACACCGAGATACCGGCGTTGATGGCGGGGCGGATACCGGCGTTGAAAAGGTTGGTTTCCAGGAAGATCTGGCCGTCGGTGATCGAGATCACGTTGGTCGGAACGAAGGCGGAAACGTCGCCGGCTTGCGTTTCGATGATCGGCAGTGCGGTGAGCGAGCCGGTCTTGCCCTTGACTTCACCCTTGGTGAAGGCTTCGACGTAGTCGGCGTTCACGCGCGCAGCGCGCTCGAGCAGACGGCTGTGGAGATAGAACACGTCGCCCGGATAGGCTTCGCGGCCCGGTGGGCGGCGCAGCAGCAGCGAGACCTGACGGTAGGCCACGGCCTGCTTGGACAGATCGTCATAGATGATCAGCGCATCCTGGCCGCGATCGCGGAAGTATTCGCCCATCGTGCAGCCAGAGTAGGCCGACACGTACTGCATGGCGGCCGATTCGGAGGCAGAGGCTGCAACGACGATGGTGTAATCCATCGCGCCGGCTTGTTCCAGGGACCGCACCACGTTCTTGATCGACGAGGCCTTCTGGCCGATCGCGACGTAGACGCAGGTCATGTTCTGACCCTTCTGGTTGATGATCGCGTCGATCGCCACGGCCGTCTTGCCGGTCTGGCGGTCGCCGATGATCAGCTCACGCTGGCCGCGCCCGATCGGCACCATCGAGTCGATGGACTTCAGGCCGGTCTGCATCGGCTGGTCGACCGACTGACGTGCGATCACGCCCGGAGCAACCTTTTCGATCACGTCGGTGAGCTTGGCGTTGATGGGACCCTTGCCGTCGATCGGCTGGCCCAGTGCGTTCACCACGCGGCCGATCAGTTCGGGACCGACCGGCACTTCCAGAATGCGGCCCGTGCACTTGACGGTGTCGCCTTCGGAGATGTGCTCGTACTCGCCCAAGATCACGGCGCCGACGGAGTCGCGCTCCAGGTTCAGCGCGAGGCCGTACGACGGCGTGCCGTCGGCCGTGGGCGGGAACTCGAGCATTTCGCCCTGCATGGCGTCCGACAGGCCGTGCACGCGCACGATACCGTCGGTCACCGACACCACGGTGCCTTCGTTGCGAATGTTCGCGCTGACGCCGAGACCCTCGATGCGGCTCTTGATCAGTTCGGAAATTTCTGCGGGATTGAGTTGCATGACTCTTTCCTTCTTTCGTTAAGGGGGCTGGCGGCCTTAGGCCACCAGCGCAACTTTCATTTGTTCAAGACGCGCTTTGACGGAGGTGTCGAGCACTTCGTCGCCGACCACCACGCGGATGCCGCCGATCAGCGACGGATCCTGCTGGACCGTGACTTGCAGCTTGCGGCCGAAGCGCTTTTCGAGCGTGGCAGCGACGCTGCTCAATGCGTTCGCATCGATCGGGAAGGCGCTGTACACCACGGCATCGGACGAACCGCTCTGGGCGTTCGCCAGGACCCGGAACTGCTTCGCGATTTCCGGCAGCGCACTGAAACGCCCGTTCTCGAGCAGCGCCATCAGGAAATTGTTCGCGGCAGGCGGCAAGGGCGCGCCGAATGCGCCGGCGACGACGCCGACCACCTGGTCGGTGGTGGCCTTCGGGTTGTCCGCGAACTGCTGGAGCTCGGGGTTGGCGCCAATGGCCGCGACCTTTTCGAGCCAGGCTGCCGCGCCGCTCAGATCCGACGCGGAGGCCTTGAACAGCGCTTCGGCGTAGGGACGTGCAATGGTGGCGAGTTCTGCCATGGCTTGATCAGAGTTCCGTCTGCAGGCGGGCCAGCAAATCGGCGTGGACGGCCGGATTCACTTCCTTGCGCAGGATCTGCTCTGCGCCCTTGACGGCCAGCGCAGCGACCTGCTCACGCAGGGCTTCGCGCGCCTTCATGGCCTGCTGGTCGGCTTCGACGCGGGCGGCAGCGATGATCTTGTTGCCTTCTTCCGTGGCGCGGGCCTTGGCCTCTTCAACGATGGCCTGCGCACGACGTTCGGCATCAGCAAGACGCTGGGCGGACTCGTTCCGAGCCTGGCCGAGTTCGACTTCGACGCGCTTGTTGGCGGCGCTCAGTTCGGACTTCGCCTTGTCGGCAGCAGCCAGACCTTCGGCGATCTTCTGGGCACGATCGTCCAGCGCCTTGGCGATAGGCGGCCACACATACTTCATCGTGAACCCGACCAGGATCAGGAACACGATCATCTGGATGATCAGGGTACCGGTAATGCTCACTTTTCACCCTCTCTTTGGGAATGAATCCAACGCCATTCAATGAAGAACGACATGGGTTCGACGAGAAAGCCTGGGCCGATTACTTCGGCAGGTTGGCGATTTGCGAGAGGAACGGGTTGGCCGTTGCGAACCAGAGCGCGATACCGGTGCCGATAATGAACGCGGCGTCGATCAGACCAGCCAGCAGGAACATCTTGGTTTGCAGTTCGCCCATCAGCTCAGGTTGACGCGCGGCCGACTCGAGGTACTTGCTACCCATGATGCCGATACCGATACAAGCGCCAACAGCACCCAGACCGATGATCAGGCCAGCGGCCAGAGCGACAAAGCTAATAACTTCCATGATGACTCCTAGAGGACTTTGGTTGAAGAGAAAAGAAAAACGAAACTGAAACGGGGCGATCAGTGGTGATCGTGTGCCTGACCCACGTAGACGAGCGTCAGCATCATGAACACGAACGCCTGCAGCGTGATGATCAGGATGTGGAAGATGGCCCACGCGGTGCCCGCGACGATGTGGCCGAGCGCCAGCAGGATGCCGGTGGCCGAGAGGGTCCATGCACCGCCCATCAGCGCGATGAGCAGGAAGATCAGTTCGCCGGCATACATGTTGCCGAACAACCGCATGCCGTGCGAGACGGTCTTGGCGATGAACTCGACCATCTGCATCGCGAAGTTGAAGGGATACAGCGCCCAGTGGTTGCCGAACGGTGCGGTGAACAGCTCATGCACCCAGCCGCCCAGGCCCTTGATCTTGATGTTGTAGTAGATGCAGATCAGCAGCACCGTGACCGAGAACGCCATGGACACCGAAAGATCGGCAGTCGGCACGACACGCAGGTAGGCGTGATGCGGATCACCGCCGGCAGCGCCGTAGGCCTGGCCCCAGACCCAGGGCAGCAGGTCGACCGGCAGCAGGTCCATCGCATTGAGCAGGAGGATCCACACGAAGATCGTCAGCGCGAGAGGCCCGACGAACTTGCGGCTTTGCGCGTTGTGAACGATGCCCTTGGCCTGCTGGTCGACCATTTCGAGCAGGAACTCGACCGCGGCCTGAAAGCGGCCGGGCACGCCCGAGGTGGCCTTGCGGGCCGCCGCCCACAGAAACCAGCAGGTGATGACGCCGAGCGCGATCGAGAAAAGGATCGAATCGAGATTGAAAACCGAAAGGTCGGCCACACCTTTGGGGGCGTGGCTTTGAAGATGCGTCAAATGGTGAACGATGTATTCACCAGCGGTTTGACCATGTTCCGCAGCGTTTTCAGCAGCCATCCGTTACTCGTCTCAAAGTTTCGGGCGCTTGGGAGTCAGCATCACAGCCACCCAAGCCGCCTTCATTGTCACCACCAAGCCGATCAGCATTGCCGGCCAGCTCAGCGCCTCTACCAGCCTTGGCGCGGCGATCAGCATCGCCATCGTCAAGGCCAACTTGACCATTTCCCACAAAAAGAATCCGAATACCGCAGTACCCGGATTCAGCGAAGCAAACCTGCCGGTCAGCCCACGTGCGAACACCGCCGCGGGAAGAACCACCGCGAGCGCGCCGTATCCGGCGGACCATCCCAGATTTTGCCTCCCTGTGAGCCCCCAGGCAGCCAACGCCACCAGGAGTCCCGCCACGACCTGAATCGCGATCACGCGCCACGGCGAGATCAACGGCTTCCTGTCGCGAAGCCGCTGCGCCTCCTCGGCGGTCAGCGACTTGAAATCTCCGTCCAGGTCGGGAGTGTCCTCATGGATTCCCTTCGATCCATCACGGGCGATTGTTTTCATTGCGAATGAAGCCCGGATGACGACCCAGAATTTCTACAAAGCCATTGATTATAGGTAGAAAGCCACGCGCTTCGGCCAAGTTGACGACACATGCCGGGATTTGGTCCCTGCGCCGGACGCCGAATCGGCATCGCTCCGCTTGGAAAGCGTCGATGCGCCCCCACCATAATTGCCCATGCACCCGATCATCGACGCGCTCCCGGACACACTCTGCTACCTCGACGGCGCCTACACGCCGCTTCGCGAAGCGAAGGTGAGCGTGCTCGATCGCGGCTTCATTTTCGGCGACGGCGTCTACGAGGTCGTGCCGATCTACGAAGGACACCTCTTCTGCTTCGAAGAGCACATGGCGCGGCTCGAACGCTCGCTTGTCGAGTTGCAGATCAGGAACCCGATGGCCTCCGTGCAATGGCAGGGCATCGCCAAGCGGCTGATCGAGGCCTCGCCCACGGCCGCACGCGCGGGCATGCAAGGCCTCTATATCCAGGTGACGCGCGGCGTCGCACCGCGCGATCACGCGATGCCGCAAGGACTCACGCCGACGGTCTTCGTCATGGTGAACCCGATGAAGCCCGTTCCGGACGAGGTGCGTGCCAAGGGCGTCGCGTGCGTCAGCGCGCACGATTTCCGCTGGCAGAAGGCGCACATCAAGAGCACCAGCCTGCTGGGCGCGGTGCTCGCGCGGCAGATCAGCGTCGAGGCCGGCGCGGCCGAAACCATCATGTTCCGAGGCGACTGGCTCAGCGAGGCGTCGTCGAGCAATGTGTGGGTGGTCAGGCAGGGCGTGGTCATCGGTCCGCCGAAGGACGAGCTGGTACTTGCCGGCATCCGCTACGGGCTGATCGAGCGCCTCTGCGCCGAAGCCGGCATCCCCTTCACGCTGCGCCGGGTCGCCCGCGAGGAGGTCTTCGACGCCGACGAACTGCTGCTGTCTTCGGCCAGCAAGGAGATCCTGCCGGTCGTGACGCTCGATGGCCGCACGATCGGCGCCGGCCGGCCCGGCCCGGTCTACCAGACCCTTTTCGCCGCCTATCAGCACGCCAAGGAAGAGGCCAAGGCGAGCAGCACTCAGGACAACGGAGTCACAGCATGAGCACCCCAACCACGCCCAACACGCCCAGCCCGCCCACCGGCGCAACGCCAGACACCCCGGTGGACGCGCGCAAGGACTCGCTGATCGAGTACCCCTCGAAATTCCCGATCAAGGTCATGGGCGCCAAGGTCGACGGCTTCGTGCATGCGGTGACGCAGGTCGCCGAACGCTTCGACCCGACCTTCGACGCCAGCACCGTGGAGCTGCGCCCCAGCAAGGCGGGCAACTACCTCGGCGTGACGATCACCGTGACCGCGACCAGCCGCGAGCAGCTCGACGACCTGTATCGCGCGCTCTCCAGCCACCCGATGGTCAAGGTGGTGCTCTGAGCCCCCGCCCGGCCGTTCCGAAGGGGGCTTGCACCGCAGTGCGTTGCGCGGAGGTCACTCGGTGAGCGCCCTGCAGGTTTCGCTGCTCGGCCGCGTCGACTACGCCGGCACCTATGCGGCGATGCAGAAGACGACGGAGGAGCGCGCGGCCGATTCGCCGGACCAGCTCTGGATCTGCGAGCACCCGCCAGTCTTCACGCAGGGGCTGGCGGGCAAGGCCGACCATGTACTGAGCCCCGGCGACATCCCGGTCATGCAGACCAATCGCGGCGGGCAGGTGACCTACCACGGCCCCGGCCAGGTGGTGGCCTACCCGTTGATCGACCTGCGCCGTGCCGGGTACTACGTCAAGGAATACGTCTTTCGCATCGAGGAAGCCGTGATCCGTACGCTCACCCACTTCGGCGTGACCGGGCACCGCGTAAGTGGCGCTCCCGGCATTTATGTGCGGCTCGACGACCCGTTCTCGCATGCCGCGCTCACCGGCCCGGCCCACCCGGACGACCCGTTTCGCGGCCTCGGGAAGATCGCCGCCCTGGGCATCAAGGTGAGCCGGCACTGCACTTACCACGGCGTCGCCCTCAACGTGGCGATGGACCTCGAACCCTTCACCCGGATCAACCCTTGCGGCTATTCAGGGCTGAAAACCGTCGATCTTTTTACAATCGGCGTTCAAACAACCTGGGACGAAGCGGCGCAGGTGCTGGGCAGCAAGCTCAACGTCTACCTCGCACCTTGAGCCCGCCAGAGAGAACTCATGAGCACCCCGCACGCTGAATCCACCGTCGTCCGAGAGGCCCAAAGCGCCGCCGACTACAACCCTTCCGCCAAGCAGAAGGCCGCCGCCAAGCTCTCCCGGATCCCCGTCAAGGTGGTCCAGGGCGAAGTGCTCAAGAAGCCCGAGTGGATCCGCGTCAAGGCCGGCTCGCCCACCACCCGCTTCTACGAGATCAAGCAGATTCTGCGCGAAAGCAACCTGCACACCGTGTGTGAAGAAGCCTCGTGCCCGAACATCGGCGAGTGCTTCGGCAAAGGCACCGCGACCTTCATGATCATGGGCGACAAGTGCACGCGCCGCTGCCCGTTCTGCGACGTCGGCCACGGCCGGCCCGATCCGCTCGACAAGGACGAGCCGCTCAACCTGGCGAAGACCATCGCCAAGTTGCGCCTCAAGTACGTGGTGATCACCAGCGTCGACCGCGACGACCTGCGCGACGGCGGCAGCCAGCACTTCGTCGACTGCATCCGCAGCACGCGGGAGTTGTCGCCCGAGACGCAGATCGAGATTCTCGTGCCCGACTTCCGCGGCCGCGACGACCGCGCGCTCGAGATCCTCAAGGCGGCGCCGCCGGACGTGATGAACCACAACCTCGAAACCGTGCCGCGCCTCTACAAGGAAGCGCGCCCCGGCAGCGACTACCAGTTCAGCCTGAACCTGCTCAAGAAGTTCAAGGCGCTGCACCCGAACGTCCCGACCAAGAGCGGCATCATGGTGGGCCTCGGCGAGACGGATGAAGAGATCCTGCAGGTGATGCGCGACATGCGCGCGCACGACATCGACATGCTGACCATCGGCCAGTACCTTGCGCCGAGCAACAGTCACCTGCCGGTGCGCCGCTACGTGCACCCCGACACCTTCAAGATGTTCGAGGAAGAGGCCTACAAGATGGGCTTCAGCCACGCCGCGGTCGGCGCGATGGTGCGCAGCAGCTACCACGCCGATCAGCAGGCCGGCCACGTGCTGGCCGGCGCGCCCGCCCTCGACTGATCGTGCCCACTGCAAGCGCAGAACCGGGGGCATCGCCGGCCGGAAGGCCCCTGCGCATCCTCCTGACCATGTGCTACCTCGTGCACCGCACCGGGGCGGAGATGTTCACGCGCGATCTGGCGATGTGGCTGCGCCGGCGAGGGCATGCGGTGACGATCTTCGCCACCGCGTTCGGCGACATGGCCGACGAACTGCGCCTTGCTTCGATCGCATGCATCACCGATGTGGCAGACATGGCGGCGCGGCCCGACGTGATCATCGGCAACACGCACCACGAGACGGTGCGCGCCCTGCTCCACTTCCATGACGTGCCGGTCCTCACGATCTGCCACGACCGCAGCGCGGACCATGGACGGCCGGCGCAGTTCGCCCAGGTGAAGTGCCACGTCGCCGTCGACGAGAACTGTGCCGAGCGGCTCGTGAACGAGTTCGGGATCGCGCGCGAGCGCATCGAGCTGATCCAGAACGGCATCGACCTTTCGCGCTTCCTGCCCCGCCCCGAGCTGCCTGCGCGCCCGCTTTCGGCGCTGGTCTTCAGCAACCAGGCGGTCGACGATGCGCAGCTCGACGAGATCCGTGCCGCCTGCGTGGCGCGCGGGATGCGCCTGGACGTCGTCGGCCTCGCCTCCGGCAATCACCTCGCGGACCCCGCGCAGGCACTGGGCCGCTACGACGTCGTCTTCGGCAAGGCGCGCTGCGCCACCGAAGCGCTCGTCACGGGCAACGCGGTCGTGATGCTCGATCCCGGCTACGGCATGGGAGAGATGGTGACTTCAGCCAACGTGGCGCACGCGCGGCGCTGGAACTTCGGCCGCGCACTCCTCACCCGCCCCATCACGCGGGACAGCGTCGGCGCCGAACTCGACCGCTACGACGCGGCCGATGCGCAAACTGCCGCCGCATGGATGCGCGAACGCGGCGGGCTCGACGCGTCGCTCGGCGAACTCGAGCGCTGCGCCATGCGCCTCGCCGAGCAGCATGCGGTGGTCGCGGTGCCTGCCGAGCAGCGCGCACGCGAAGTCGCGCACTACATGGACGATTGGATCCGCCGTGGCAGCACCACGTCCGTGCATCTGCATCTCGCATCGGCGCGGCAGCACGCCGAACGGCTCCAGCAGGTGCTCGACGACCGCCAGCATGCCCACCAGCAAGCGTTCGCCGCCGAACAGGCGCGGCACGACGCGCAACTGCGCGCCGAGCTGGAAGCCGTGCGCGCCGACGCCGATCACCAACTCCGCGCAGCGCGCGCCGAAGTCGCGGCTTTGCAGACGCACCTGCGCGAGTTCCACGCCAGTCGCTCCTGGCGAGTGACCGCCCCGCTTCGCAGACTCTCCGGGGGACTGCTTTCGAAGGGCCGGCGCACATGAAGGCCCTGGTGGTCGCGGCCCATTCCGGGCACGAGCTGCTGCTGTGGAAATGGCTGCGCGAAGCGCGGCCCGATTTCGTCGTGCTGACCAACGGCGCCGGCTCCACCGGCGTGCCGCGGCTCGAACCCACGATCGACAACCTGGCGCGCGCCGGCGCGAACTGGGTCCCGGGCGTGGTCCAGCCGATGGCCGATGCGGACATCTATCGCGCGCTGCTGGACGGCGACACCCGCCTCTTCTCGCAATGGCTCGACGCGCTGACCGACCATGTGCTCGCGCAAGGCATCGACTGCATCGTGGCCGACGAGGCGGAAGACTACAACCCGTCGCACGACCTGTGCCGGCTGCTGGCCAACCAGGTGGCTGCGCGGGCGACTGCGCGCGGCCATGCGGTCGCCGCGTACGGCTATCCGACGGTCGGGCACCCGAGTCCGCAGCGCCGCCTCGATACCGAGCACCACCTGCTCGTGGAACTCACCGCGAACGAGTTGCAGCGCAAGCTGGACGACATGGTCCGCTATGCCCGCAGCTTCGGCGGGCAGCTGCAGCGCGAGCTCGACGGCTTCATCGACGAATTCGGCGCCGGCGCCTATGGCCGCGAGTGCCTGTTCGCGGCGCGAGCCACGCGCTACGAACAAGCCGTGGCGCCAGCCGGCAAGCCGCTCTTCGAAACCATCGGCGAAGAGCGGGTCGCTGCCGGCGTGTACAAGTACGTGATCCGCGGCGCGCATCTGCAGGCGGTGGCAGACCGGCTGTGCGATCGGGGGATTGGCTGAAACGGCCTTCGATGACATTCGTCGCGCTCGATCCCGAAGACTTCCGGTCCGCCCCGGTGGCTCTTTCCGCGTCGCCGCCCAGCGATGACGCCCCCCTGATTCATGCCATCGTGGGGCTCGGCCGCTTCGGCACCACGCATGCGCGCAAGCTCGCCGGTCTTTCGGGGTTCCGTCTGCGCGCGACGGTCGACCCGGCAGAAGCCGCCGCTGACTGCGCTGAACTCGCCGCCCTGCCGCGGCTGGCCGCAGTGGATCATCTGCCGCCGGACGTCCAGTCGGCAACGGTCGCCACCAGCGATGCGGCCCATGCGCCCGTGGCGCAGGCGCTGATGCGTCGCGGCTGCCATGTGCTGGTCGAAAAGCCGCTGTGTACGGAAAGGCGCGACGGTGCACTCATGATCCGGACCGCCCAGCAGTACGGCGTCACTCTCAGCACCGGACACATCGAGCGCTTCAATCCGGTCTTCGACGATCTCACGCTGACCCGGCTTCGGCACATGGCGCGCGCCCATCGCCACGGCACCCACCCGTTTCTGCGCTTTCGCCGCTATTCATCGCGCGACGCCGGTGCGCTCGACAGCGTGCTCGATCTCATGGTGCACGACCTCGACCTGTTCGCTTGGCTGTGCGCGATCCCGACCGACGCGCCGATGCAGGTGCTGGCGCGCCGCATCTGCGCCCGCCATGTCCGCGCGCGGGTGCGTCTGGGCGACTGGGTCGCCGATCTCGAAAGCGGCTATGGCAGCGCGCCCGCGAACGCTCGCATGCAGGCGGGGCATGAGAGCCGGCCACTGGTGCTCGATCTGCGCAGCCGCGCCCACCCTGCCCTGACAGGCGACGATGCACTCGCACGCCAGTACCGCGACTTCCGGCGTGCCGTCCATGGCAGGGGCCGGCGCATCGCATCCGGCGCCGACGGCCTCGCGGCGGTGACGCGGGCCTGCCAGATCCTCGAAGCATGAAGATCCCGCTGTTCCGGTCGGCCGCATCCGCCGAACCCACGGTTGCACGCGTGACCCGGGCCTGGGCGGACGTGCTTCGCAGCGGCGTCTACGTCCTCGGGCCGCAGGTCCGCGCCTTCGAGGACCGTCTGTCCGCGATGCTGCAAGGCCGCCAGACGGTCGCCGTCGGTTCGGGTTCCGAGGCGCTGCTGCTGGCCTTCAAGAGCCTCGGCATCGGAAGCGCGGCCGGCGGGAATGCCGAGGATGAAGTCCTGCTGCCCGCCTACACCTTCGTCGCGTGCGCCGAAGCCGTGCTGGCCGCGGGGGCTCGCCCGGTTTTCGTCGACAGCGCGGCCTTCGACTTTCTGCCCCCGCTTGCGCATTTCCGCGCCGCACGCACTCCGCGCACGCGGGCGATCCTCGCAGTCGGGCTTTTCGGCGACCCGACCGGTCTGCCCGAACTCTCGGCCTACTGCGAAGGCGAAGGCCTGTACCTCGTCGAGGACGTGGCCCAGTGTCTCGGTGCGAACGTTCCGGACATCGAGGGCCTCGCCCGCCCTGCAGGCACCTGGGGCGATGCGGCGGCGATGAGCTTCTATCCGACCAAGACGCTGGGCGCTGCGGGCGACGCCGGTGCGCTGGCGTTTCGCGATCCGCGCCATGCAGAGCGCGCCCGCCTGCTGCGCAACCACGGCTGGCGCGACGGCACGCATCTCTGCCTCGGCCACAACAGCCGCATGGACGAATTGCAGGCCTGCCTGCTGCTCGCGGCGCTCGACGACTTCCCGGCGGCGATCGCTCGTCGCCGCGCCATTGCCGCGCGCTACCGCGCCGCGTGGTCCGGCGGTCCGATCCGGATGCCGCTCGACGCCGAGGGGCATGCCTGGAACTACTTCGTCGTCGCGCTGAGCACGCGGCTTGGGCGCGATGCCTTCGCCGCGCAGCTCGCCGCCAACGGAATCGACACGCGCATCTACTATGAGAAGCCGCTGCACCGCCACGAGGCGCTGCGCGCGTGGCACGACGGACGTACGCTCGCGAACAGTGACCGGCATTCGGCTTGCTCGCTGGCATTGCCGCTCTATCCGATGCTCGAGGACCACGAAATCGACTACGTCATCGAGGTCGTGCGCGAGGCGGCCGAAGCAACAAGGAGACTTCCGACATGATTGCCACGCAGGAATTCGACACCATCGCCCGGTTGATCCGGACGCATGCGGCGCAGGCGCCTGGGCGAACTGCACTCGTCGATGCCGCCGACAGCCTCGACTGGGGCTCGCTCGATGCACTGATGGATCGCGTGGCCGCAAGCCTGCAGCGCGACGGCTTGCGCGCGGGTGACGCGATCGCGATCTGCGCGTCGTCGAGCGTGAACTACGCGGCGGTGTTCCTGGGCGCGTTGCGCGCCGGGGTGGCGGTCGCGCCGCTCGCGCCCGGCTCCACGCCGGCCAGCCTCGCGCGCATGATCGAGGACGCCGGTGCGCGCCTGCTGTTCGTCGACGCGATGGCGGCCGAGGCGATCGGGCCGGCTGCGCCTGGCGCGATTGCGCGCATCGCGCTCGACGCTTCCGATGCCGGAACGGCGCTCGGAGGCTGGCTCATGCCGGCCGGCACCCGGCCTGCCGAGGTCGAGCTGCAGCCTTCTTCGCCCTTCAACATCATCTACTCGTCCGGCACCACCGGCGAGCCCAAGGGCATCGTCCAGGGCCACGGCATGCGCTGGGCGCATGTGCGGCGCGGCGCGAAGTACGAATACGGCCCGGAGACGGTCACGCTGCTGTCGACACCGCTCTATTCGAACACCACGCTGGTCGTGTTCTTCCCGACCATCGCCTTCGGCGGCTGCGTGGTGTTGATGCCCAAGTTCGACGCCGCGGCCTATCTGAAGCTCGCCGAGCGTAAGCGCGTCACGCACACGATGCTGGTGCCGGTGCAGTACCAGCGCCTGATGGCACGGCCAGATTTCGACGCGCACGACCTCTCGAGCTTCCGCTTCAAGTTCAGCACCAGCGCGCCGTTCAATGCGGCGCTCAAGGCCGATGTGCTCGCGCGCTGGCCGGGCGGCCTGATCGAGTTCTATGGCATGACCGAAGGCGGCGGCACGTGCATCCTCGAAGCGCATCTGCATCCGGACAAGCTGCACACGGTGGGCCAGCCCGCCGAAGGCAGCGACATCCGCCTCGTCGACGAATCGGGCCGCGAAGTCCCGGTCGGCGAGGCCGGCGAGGTGGTCGGCCACTCGGCCGGAATGATGGTCGGCTACCACCGCCAGCCCGCGAAGACGCGCGAGGTCGAGTGGTTCGACGCCACCGGCAAGCGCTTCATCCGCACCGGCGATGTCGGCCGCTTCGATGCGGACGGCTTCCTCACGCTCTTCGATCGCAAGAAGGACATGATCATCAGCGGCGGCTTCAACATCTACCCGAGCGACCTCGAAACCGTGGTGCGCAGCCATCCGGCCGTCGCCGATGTCGCGGTGGTCGGCGTGCCGTCCGAGCAATGGGGCGAGACGCCGGTGGCCTTCGTGGTGCGCCGCGAAGGCGATGTCACCGACACCGACACGCTGCTGCAATGGACCAACGCCCAGCTGGGCAAGACGCAGCGGCTCGCGCGGCTGAACCTCATCGACGAGCTTCCGCGCAGCGCGATCGGCAAGGTGCTCAAGCGAGAACTGCGTGAACGCGAAATTCGTTGACGGCCAAGCCGGCGTCCACAAGGAGGGCGGCGGGAACGGCCTCTTGTGGGTGCTGGTCGCGGCGGCAGCCGTCTTCGCCTTCGTGCGGCCGCGCGCGCCCATCGACTACGTCCGGCTCGTCGACTGGCAGACCATCGGCGCGCTCGCCGGCCTGCTCGCGATCACGCAGGGGGTCGAGCGCAGCGGCATGTTGCAGAAGCTCGCGACGCAGTTGCTGTCACGCACCACCGAGCTGCGCCATCTCGTCTACTTGCTGACCGCGAGCGCCGCCTTGCTGTCGGCGCTCGTCACCAACGACGTGAGCCTGTTTCTGCTGGTGCCGCTCACCCGGGTGCTGGCGCAGCAGGCCCATCTGCCGCTCGGTCGGCTCGTGGTGCTGCAGGCGCTCGCCGTCAATGCGGGTTCGGCGCTGACGCCGATCGGCAATCCGCAGAACCTCTTTCTCTGGCACCGCTCGGGCGACAGCTTCATCGGCTTCATGACGATGATGTCGCCGACCGTCGCGGTCATGCTGTTCTGGCTCTTCGCCGCGATCCGCTTCCTGGTGCCGCGCGCCCCGATCCTGCTCAAGCCCTCGGGCGACGAGGCGGCGGTCGAGCCGCGCCTGCTGGCGCTCTCGGGCATGCTGTTCGTCGCCTTCGTGATCGCGCTCGACCGGCACTGGATGCTGGCCGGACTCGCCCTGGTGTTCGGCGCCCTCCTGCTGCTGCGCCCGCGCGTGCTGCTCGGCGTGGACTGGACGCTGCTGCTGATCATCGCGCTGATGTTCATCGACCTGCGACAACTCGCGGAGCTGCCCTCGGTGACTTCGCTGTTCGCACAACTGCCGATCCGCGACGGCTGGCGTGCGTACCTGGCGGCCATCGCCACCTCCCAAGTGATCAGCAATGTGCCGGCCGCGATCCTGCTCGACGGCTTCGTGCACGACTTGCCTGCGCTCGCGGCCGGCGTGAGCGTCGGCGGATTCGGCTGCGTGCTGGGCTCGCTCGCGAACCTGATCGCGCTGCGGCTCGCGAAGCTGCCCCATGGGCTGCGCGAGTTCCATCGCATCAGCATTCCGTTCCTGCTGCTGTGCGGCGCGACCGCTCTCTTGTTCCGACTCAGGTGACAACGGCCGACGCCGAATGGAAAATCCACCGTCTCCCATGGGCGCTGCGCTTTCTTCCTCGAATGGCCTTTCCCTGCGACGCTACGGCGCATCGCGCGGCAGCCATTCGCACGACCACTTCCAGGTGCTGATCGGCCTCGATGGCGTGCTGGACCTGGAAGTCGAGGGTCGGGGCCGCCGGGTCGGGGCCGGCGAGGGCTGGGTGGTGACACCGGGCGACCGGCACGATTTCGAATCGAAAGACGGAAGCCGCTGCCTCATCCTCGACACCACGCAGGATCTCTGGGCGCAATGCGCAGGCCGCGCACCGCTCGCGCCGCAACTGTTGGCGCTCGCACGCTACCTCGCGCTGTGCGTCTCGGAGCCCGCGACTTCGCCCACCGCGCTGCACCAGGCGCCGTCGCTGCTGCTCGAAGCCTGGGGCCCGGTGGTGCCGAACGGCCGTCGTCGGGCGATCGACTGGCAAGCCCTCTCCGATTGGGCGCGCGGCCGCTGGCATCGCCCGCTCAGCGTCGCGGATCTCGCCGCCGTGGCCTGCCTGAGCCCGAGCCAGTTCGCACAACGGTGCCGCGACGAGCAAGGCATGAGCGCCATGCACTGGCTGCGCGCGCAACGCCTGCTCCATGCGCGCCAGTTGCGCGATCGCGGCATTGGCGTCTCCGAAACCGCGCGGCGCACCGGCTACCGTTCGCCGTCGGCGCTGACAGCCGCGATGCGACGCTCAACCACCCCGAGCTGAAGCGACGAACCGCCATTGCGCGACGACGCGCCGTCGTTTCGCGACGATGGCTGCGCTTAAGCTCGGCGGCCATGTCTTCGACGCTGTACGCCCTCGCCGCCATCGCCCTCTGGGCCACGCTGGCATCGCTGGGCACTTCGCTTTCACATCTGCCGCCCTTCCTGCTGACCGGCCTCGCACTGATGATCGGCAGCGCGATGAGCTGGCCGCTGGTGCTGCGCAATCCGCGCGCCTGGGCGGTGCCGGCACGCACGCTGGCGCTGGGCATCTATGGGCTGTTCGGCTTTCACTTCCTGCTCTTCATCGCGTTGCGGCTCGCGCCGCCGGTGGAAGCGAATCTGGTGAACTATCTCTGGCCGCTCTTCATGGTGGTGCTCGCGCCGGTGCTGTTGCCCCGCATGTCGCTGCGGCCGTTGCATGTGGTCGCCGCCCTGCTGGGCTTCGCGGGCGCGGCGATCGCGATCCTGGGTGCGCGCGGCGCGGCCTCGGACGGCGGCAGCTACTGGGGTTTTCTGCCGGCGCTCGGCTCGGCTTTCATCTGGGCGAGCTATTCGCTCTGGACGCAGCGCGTCGCCGCGTTTCCGACCAGCGCCATCGGACTGTTCGGGCTGGTCTCGGGCGCGCTGTCGCTGCTTTGCCACTGGCTGCTGGAGCCCGCTGTCGCACTGTCCACGCGCGACTGGCTGCTGGTCGCGCTCTGCGGACTCGGCCCGCTCGGCGCGGCGTTCTTCTTCTGGGACTTGGCGCTCAAGCGCGGCGATGCACGCCAGATCGGCATCCTGAGCTACATCACGCCGCTGGCTTCGACCGCACTGCTGCTGATCGTGACCGGGCGGCCGCTGAGCTGGAGCATCGCGCTTGCGGCCGTACTGATCATCTCCGCGGCCGTCATGGGCACGCGGGCACGTTGAACGTCAGTCGGCGACCTTCAGGACCAGCTTGCCGAAGTTTTCTCCAGTGAAGAGCTTGGTCAGCGCTTCAGGGAACGTCTCGAGCCCTTCCACCACATCCTCGCGGCTCTTCATGCGGCCGTCCTTCAGGTAGGCCGACATCTCGGCGATCGCGAGGGGGTAGCGGTCGGCATAGTCGAACACCACCATGCCCTGCATGCGCGCGCGGTTCATGAGCAGGCTCAGGTAGTTCTTCGGGCCCTGGATCGGCGTGGTGTTGTTGTACTGGCTGATCGCGCCGCAGATGATGATGCGCGCGCCGCGCGTGATCTTCGCCAGCGCCGCATCGAGGATGTCGCCGCCGACGTTGTCGAAGTAGATGTCGATGCCCTTGGGGCAATGCGCCTTCAGCCCCTCGCGCACCGCCGCGGGGCCGGCCTTGTAGTCGATGCAGGCGTCGAATCCCAGTTCCTTGACCACGAAGTCGCACTTGGCCTGCCCACCGGCAATACCGACCGCGCGGCAGCCCTTGATTTTCGCGAGCTGGCCGACGGTCTGCCCGACCGCGCCGGCTGCGCCGGACACCACCACGGTCTCGCCCGGCTTGGGTTCGCCGATGTCCATGAGGCCGAAGTAGCCGGTCATGCCCGGCATGCCGAGCACGTTGAGCCATTGACCGATAGTGCCGAGCGAGAGGTCGATCTTCGCGAGGCCCGAGCGCTTGATCTCCTCCTGCGGGACCAGCGCGTATTCCTGCACGCCCAGCGTGCCGTAGACGATGTCGCCCACCGCGAAGGCCGGGTTGCGCGACGCGACCACGCGGCCCACGCCGCCGGCGCGCATCACCGCGCCGATCTCGACCGGCGCGATGTAGCTCTTGCCCTCGTTCATCCAGCCGCGCATCGCGGGGTCGAGCGAGAGCGACAGCGTCTTGACCAGCACGCCGCCTTCGGCCGGATCGGCCACCGGCTCGGTGGTGAACTGCCAGTCGTCGCGGGTGGCCGCGCCTTGCGGGCGCTTGGCGAGGCGGATCTGCCGGTTGCTCAGGGTGGTGCTGCTCATGCGCGTGTCTCCTTCAGGGCTGGGGCTGCGGATCGTAGCCCCGGCCGGCCCTTGCGTGGGTAGCGAAGGCGACAAGCGCGCGTGGTCAGAACGGGTAGTGGCGCGGCGTGGTCTGCACCGTGATCCAGCGCAGCTCGGTGAAGGCCTCGACGCCGGCCTTGCCGCCGAAGCGGCCGTAGCCCGAATCCTTGACCCCGCCGAACGGCATCTGCGCCTCGTCGTGCACCGTGGGGCCGTTCACATGGCAGATGCCGGATTCGATGCGGCGCGCGACGTTGAGGGCACGCGCGATGTCGCGGCCGAAGACCGCCGACGAAAGGCCGAACTCGTTGTCGTTGGCCGTCGTGATCGCTTCCTCGACGCCATTCACGCGCACCACCGCCTTCACCGGACCGAACGATTCCTCGCGGTAGATCAGCATCTGCGGCGTGACATGGTCGATCACCGTGGCCGGCATCAGCGTGTTCTCGGCGCGTCCGCCGCACACCAGCTTCGCACCCTTGGCGAGCGCATCGTCGATGAGCGCATTGCAGCGCGCGACCGTGCTGGCATCCACCACCGAGCCGAGCACCACCGGGCCCTCGCGCGGATCGCCGACCGGCAGGCTCTTCGCCTTGGCGGCGAACTTCGCGACGAAGTCATCGGCGATGGCCGCATCGACCACGATGCGTTCGGTCGACATGCAGATCTGCCCCGAGTTGGCGAAGGCGCCGAAGGCGGCCGCGTTCACGGCCGCATCGATGTCGGCGTCGTCGAGCACCACCAGCGGTGCCTTGCCGCCGAGTTCGAGCACCACGGGCTTGAGGTACTTGGCGCAGATCTGCGCAATGATGCGGCCCACGCGCGTGGAGCCGGTGAAGTTCACCCGCCGCACCGCCGGATGGGCCACCATCGCCTCGACCACCGCGCCCGCATCGGCCGGCGCATTGGTGATGAAGTTCACCACGCCCGGCGGCAGGCCGGCTTCGTTCATCGCGTCGACGATCAGCGCATGCGTTTCCGGGCACAGCTCGGAGCCCTTGAGCACCACGGTGTTGCCGCAGGCGAGCGGCGTGGCGATCGCACGCGTGGCGAGGATCACGGGTGCGTTCCACGGCGCGATGCCGAGCACCACGCCCGCCGGTTGCCGCACGCCCATCGCGAGGCTGCCGGGCACGTCCGAAGGGATCACCTCGCCGCCGATCTGCGTGGTCAGCGCCGCGGCTTCGGTGAGCAGCCCTGCCGCCAGATGCACGTTGAAGCCGGCCCACATCGCCGATGCGCCGGTCTCGCGCGCCATCGCCTTCACGAAATCGTTGGTGCGCGCTTCGAGCGCATGCGCGGCCTTCTGCAGCAGCGCGCGGCGTTCGCCTGGGCCGGTCTGCGACCAGGCATCGAACGCGGCATGCGCGGCCTCGACGGCGGCGATCGCATCGCGCGTCGTGGCCGCGGGTGCTTTCGTGGCGACGCCGCCGTCGAGCGGATTGCGGCGCTCGAAGGTCGCGCCGCCTTCGGCTTGGCGACGCTCGCCGTTGATGAGCATGGAAATGGTGGTCATGTGAGAACTCCTCAAACTAAGGGATCAGTGCTATGCCAAGAGGGGGGAGAGCCTCATGTCTTGCCGAGATAGGCGTGGCGAATCACGTCGGAATGGAGCAGCGTTTCAGCATCGCCGGAGGCGACGACACGTCCGCGCTCGAGCACGTAGCCCCGGTCGGCCGCCTGCAGGGCCTTGCGCACGTTCTGCTCGACCATGAGCACGGTGACGCCCTGCGCCGCGATGCGCCGCACGATCGCGAGCAGCTCGTCCACCATGCGCGGAGCCAATCCCAGAGAGGGCTCGTCGAGCATCAACAGGCGCGGCCCGCTCATCATCGCGCGCGCAACCGCGACCATCTGCTGCTCGCCGCCACTCATCGTGCCGGCCAGTTGCGAGGCACGCTCTTTGAGGCGCGGGAAGTCTTCGAACGCACGGGCGAGCCGTTGGGCGCGCACGCGCGCAGGCACCAGCCAGCCGCCGAGTTCGAGGTTCTCGGTGACGGTCATCTGCGGGAACAATTGCCGCCCTTCCGCGACCAGCGCGAGGCCGTGGCGAACGCAGGCGGTCGCATCCTCGGCCGGCAGCCGCGCACCATCGAGCTTCACCTCGCCCTGGCGCGCCAGCAGGCCCGCGAGCGATTTCAACAAGGTGGTCTTGCCCGCACCATTCGGCCCGAGCACGACGGTGATGCCCGGCAGCGCATCGAGATCGATGCCCTGCAGCACCTGGAACCCGTGGTAGCCCGCGACGAGGCCGCGCACTTTCAGGTTCGCATTCATGACAGCTCTCCCATGCGCCCCGGGCGCCCCATGAAGCTGGCGCAGCCCTGCTTGGGGCATCCGCGGAACCGGCTTCGCCGGGCTGCCGGGTGCGCCCCCGGAGAGGGGGTTGGCGCAGCGACGCGAAGTGCGCCAAGCCTGGGGGTGAGCATCATTCCACCTCCACCATCTCGTCGCCGAGATAGGCTTCGACTACTTCGGCATTGCGTACCACTTCACCCGGCGTACCGTCGGCAATCTTGCGGCCCTGGTGCAGTACCAGCACGCGCTCGACGTACTTCAGCAGCGTGGTGACCGCGTGCTCGATCCACACCACTGTGAGCCCGTGCTCGTCGCGCAATCTGCGGATGCGGCGGGCCATCGCGTCGACTTCCGCCTCGGTGAGTCCGGCGGCCACTTCGTCGAGCAGCAGCACGCGCGGCCGCGTGCCGAGCGCCATGCCGATCTCCAGCAGGCGTTGCTGCGACGGCGTCACGTCCGACGCGGGCCGGTCGGCGAGCGATGCGAGTCCGAGCATGTCGAGGATCTCGTGCTCGCTGCGCAATCCTGCGATGGGTTCGCGGCGCCTTCCTGCGAACTCCATGCCGAAGCGGACGTTGTCCGTGAGCGTCATGTCGACCATCACGCGCGGCGTCTGGAAGGTGCGCGCGACGCCGTGCGCTGCATAGAGATGCGGGCCGCGGCCGGTGAGGTCGACGCCTTCCGCGAAGAGATGCCCGCTGGTCGGTGCGACCACGCCAGAGACGGCATTGAAGAAGGTGGTCTTGCCCGCCCCGTTCGGGCCGATGATGCCGACCAGCTCGCCCGCGCGCAGCTGCATGCAGACCGCATCGACGGCGGTCAGGCCGCCGAATCGCACCGTGACTTCGCGGGCTTCGAGCAGGATGGGTCCTTCAGCCACGCCCGCCCCCTCGCACACCATGGCGTTGCCAGAGCGAAGCAAGTCCGTTCGGCAGGTACATCACGCAGAGGATCAGCAGCAGCCCGAGCACCATCATGTAGCCGTAGGGCAATTGCAGCCGCAGCGTTTCCGCCAGCAGGCTGAAGACGATCGCCGCGACCACCGGCCCGCCGATGCTCGCCGCGCCGCCGATCAGCGCGATCAGCACGGTCTGGAAGCCGATGAAGGGGCTGAACACCGCTGGCGGCTCGATGTACGTCCAGCGCACCGCCATCGCCGCGCCGACGGCTCCGGCAAACGCTGCGGTGAGCGCGAAGCCCGCGATCTTGATGCGGCGCGTATCCACGCCGAGCGTCTGCGCCCGCTGCTCGTCGGCGCCGATGCCCGCAAGCGCCAGTCCGAAGCGGCTGCGCTTGACCACGATGGCCGTGGCGATGGCGCCGCCCGCGATCGCGAGCACGGTGAGATAGACCGTCTCGTTCGACGGCACCACCGCGAGCACACGGCCGACGGTGCCGGAGACCTGTTTCTCGACGAAAGTCACCGCATGGCGAATCAGCTCGGTCATGCCGAAGGTGAGCACCGCGAAATAGGTGCCGCGCAGGTGCAGCACGGCGGCGCCCATCAGCACCGCGATCACGCTCGCGACCACGGCGCCGCCCAGGATGACCAGCGGCCAGGGCAGCACGTCGAGCAGGGTCGCGCTCGCATACGCGCCAAGCCCGAAGAAGGCCGAAGTCGCGAGCGACAGGTAGCGCGTCGCGCCGCAGAACAGCGACCAGCTCGTGGCGAGCGCGATGTACATCAGGCAGGAGAGCGCCACCGAGGTCACGAAGTCCGAAGCCACCCACGGCACGCAGGCCGCGAGCGCCACGCCGATGCCCAACACCCCCCAGGGCCTGTCCGCGAGTTGCGCCTTCATCGAGAGAACAATCCGTTGGGCCGCCAGATCAGTACGCCGATGAAGACGGCATACGACAGCAGCATCTTGAGGGAGGGGCTCGTGAAGTGCATGCCCAGCGCCTCGACCACGCCCAGCAGCAGGCCACCCACGAGGCTGCCCGCGATGCTGCCGAAACCGCCCAGCGTGATCACGATCAGCGCGGTCACCGTGTAGGGCTCCCCCATCGAGGGGGAAATTTCATAGGTCATCGACAGCAGCGCGCCGGCCACGCCCGAGAGCCCGAGGCCGATGCCGAACATCAGGGGATGCAGACGCTTCGTGTTGATGCCCACGAGCTGCGCGCCCACCGGCGACTGCATCAGCGCACGCACCGCCTTGCCGAGCAGCGTGAGCTTGAGCAGCGCGATGAGTGCCAGGCTCAGTGCCAGCGCGACGCCGAAGAGCACCAGCTTGTTCGCGGTGAATCGCATGTCGGCGAACTGCACCGGCTCCGCGAGGTACTCGTAGCCGCGCAGATCGCCGCCCCAGATCAGGAGCGCGGTGTTCTGCACGAAGAACATCAGGCCGAAGCCGGCCATGAGGCTGCGGGCCTCGAACACTTCCACATTGGGCGCGCGCGCCGCGACCTGCCGGAAGCACAGCCAGTGCACCGCCATGCCGATCACCATGAGCACCGCAAAGGCCGCCGGCAGGAAGACCAGCGGCGAGATGCCCCACGTGGTGTGCGCCCACCAGGTCACGAAGGCGCCGAGCATCAGGAACTCGCCGTGCGAGATGTTCATGATGCGCATCAGGCCGTACTGCAGGTTCAGTCCGATGGCCACGAGCGCATAGATGCCGCCCGTGATCAATCCGCCGGCCAGCAGCTCGGCCCATCCGCTCCAGGACACGTTATTTCCAGGCCGGCTTGGGTGTGACGAGTTGCGCGGTCGCGCGGTCCTTGGGCCAGACGACCTCGAACTCGCCGTTCTGCCACTGTGCGACGGTGCCCGGGATCGATGCGTTTTCGCTGCCCTCGAAGCGGATCGGGCCGAGGACGGTCTTGAACTCGTTCTTCGCGATCTGGTCGCGCAGCGCCTTGCGGTCGAGGCCGACCTTGCCGACGGCCTGCTGCAGGATCTCCAGGCCCGCCCAGCAGTGGCCGCTGGCCCAGCGGTCGGGCTCCTTGCCGAACTTCTTTGTATGCGCGTCGAAGTAGGCCTTGGCCTCGGGGCTGGTCCTGGCGTTCCACGAGCCCATGCCGATCACGCCTTCGGCGTTCGCCTGCATGACGGTCGGGTAGAGCTGGAAGGCCGTGCCGACGGAGGCGTAGAAGAACTTCGGGTTGAAGCCGATCTCGCGCGACTGCTTGCTCACGAGGATCGTGTCCGGCGGGTAGGTGATGCCGATGAAGGCGTCGGGGTTCAGGTCCTTGATGGTGCGCAGCACCGGCGCGAGATCCTTCACGCCGAGCGGATAGCTCTTGCGGTCGACCACCTGGATGCTGGTCTTCTTGAGCGCGGTATTGAGCGCGGCAAAGTTCTCCAGGCCGAAGAGGTCGTCCATGTAGACGATCGCGATCGTCTTCACGTTGTTGGCCACCAGCATGTCGACCAGCGCGCCCATCATCTTGTCGGGCTGCTGCAGCAGCGAGAAGAAGTACGGCAGGCGCATGTCGATCAGCTTGCGCGAGAGCGCCGTGGGCGCGAGCAGCGGATAGCCGAAGCGGTTGGCGAGCGGCGCGACCGCGAAGTTCGCGCCCGAGCCCCATGGCGGCAATATGAGGTCGACCTTGTCGCTGCCCATGAGCTTCTCGAAGGTGCGCACGCAGGTTTCGGTTTCGCTGCGGTCGTCGTAGCCGATCAGCTCGATGGGCCGCTTCGCACCCTTCACCGAGAGCCCGCCCGCGGCGTTGACCTGCTCGGCCCACAGCAGGTAGTTGGGCTCCTGGCTGACCTGGGCGCCGGCCGCCCAGGGGCCGGTACGGGCGATGGCATAGCCCACGCGCACAGGTGCGCCCTGCGCGAAGAGCTTCGGCGCGACGGCGGCGGCGCCGAGCGCGGTGGCGGTTCCCTGGATCCAGCGGCGGCGATTGGCGTGGTGAAGCATGGGGTCTCCTTTCCGGACGTCCCGATGCGTCCGGTGCCGGCATGGTAGGAAGGGCGGCGGACGCGCGCTGTGCCCTCTGCGCACAAAGCGCTTGTCGCAGCGTGCACGCCGCTAGTGGTTAACCCGCAAGCCTCGCAGCAATGCCCGCGCCGGAAAATAGGCGGGCTTTCAAACGCCGAGCCATGACCGCCTCCTCTCTCCTGTCGACCGACGAAGTGCCTTCGCGCGAACGCGCGCCGGTGTGGCGCGACTGGGTGTGGCGGCATTTCGGCGGCCTCGAATCCGACCTGTACGGCGACACCGAATTCGAGGGTCATCTCGCGGCCTCGCATGCGGGCGACGTGATGCTGACGCGGCTCGAAGCCAACCGCCACCGCGTGCTGCGCACCCGGCAGATGGCGCGGACCAGCGAAGCGCCCTACCTGAAGATCGTCGCGCCCTGGCAGGGCTCGGCCGAAGTCGCCCAGTGCGGGCGCGCAGCGGCGGTGCGCGCGGGCGGCTGGACGCTCTACGACACCACGACGGACTACACCGTCGCCAATCCGGAGCGCAGCGACCACCTGATCGTGATGCTGCCCAAGGACCAGATCGCCGCGGCCGGGCTACCGCTCGGCGACCTCGTGGCCCGGCGCATCGGCGGCGGCAGCGGCATCTCGCGCGTGGCGCTGGAGACCATGCGCAACACCTACCAGGAGCTGCCCTGCATGAGCGAAGCGGCGGCGCGCGGCGCGGGCGACCTGATCATCCAGCTCGTGCGGCTGTCGCTGATGGAACTGGCCGGCCAGGACACGCCGCGCACGCAGCGCGAAGCCCTGAAGGACCGCATCCGCCGCCATGTCGCGCAGCACCTGCACGACCCGGCCCTGTCGATCGAGGCGATCGCGCAGTCGCTGCGCTGCAGCAAGCGGCTTCTGCACAACGCCTTCGCGGGCGACGACGACACGCTGACCGGCTACATCCTCCAGCAGCGGCTGGCCGCCTGCATCCGCGACCTTCAGGATCCGGCGAACGCGACGCGCTCGATCACCGACATCGCGCTGGCTTCGGGCTTTGGCAACCTCTCGCACTTCAGCCGGGTGTTTCGGGAGCACACCGGCGGCAGCCCGAGCGAGTTCAGGCAGCAGACGCGGCGCGGAGCCTGAGGCGTGGACGCGCCGTCCGCGCCTCGCCTCTTTCGCGCGGCCGACTGGGTCGCCGGTCTGTCGATCGCCGGGCTGCTGCTGCCCGAGGCCGTGGCCTATTCGGGCATCGCAGGGCTGCCGCCGCAGGCGGGCGTGATCGCGCTGCTCGTGGGCCTGTTCGTCTACGGCCTGCTCGGCAGCAGCCGATTCGCGATCGTCTCGGCCACCTCTTCATCCGCCGCCGTGCTGCTGGCCGCCACCAACTCGGCAGCGGAGGGCGATCTGGCGACGCGGCTCGCGCTCGGCACGGGCATCATCGTGCTCACCGGCGTGTTTTTCCTGATCGCCGCGGCGGCGCGGCTCGGCGCCGTGTCCAACCTGATCGCCAAGCCGGTGCTGCGCGGCTTCGCGCTGGGCCTGGCGCTGACCATCGTGGTCAAGCAGATGCCCAAGGTGCTGGATGTGCAGACGGCGCACGGCGATTTCCTGCGGCTGTCGTGGGAACTGATCACGAGCCTCGACCGCTGGAACCTCGCGGGGCTCGCCATGGCGGCGGTCGGCGTGGCACTGCTGCAGGGTCTGGGCCGCTGGCGAGCGACGCGCGCGGTGCCCGCGGCGCTGCTGGTGATCGCGACCGGAATCGCCCTCGACCTGTCCGGCGTGTGCCGGCAATGGGGCATCGACGCGGTGGGTCCCATCGATTTCAGGCTGACGACGCCGAGCCTGCCGTCGCTTTCGCGCGAGCTGTGGCTTCGCATGGGCGAATTGGCGTTCGCGATGGCACTGATCCTGTACGCGGAGTCGTACGGATCGATCCGCACTTTCGCGCTGCGGCATGGCGACCGCGTCTCGGCCAACCGCGATCTGCTGGCTCTCGGAACGGCCAATCTCGCCTCGGGCCTGCTGCAGGGCATGCCGGTCGGCGCGGGCTTTTCGGCCACCTCGGCCAACGAAGCCGCCGGCGCCCGAACCCGGGCGGCAGGATTGATCGCGGGCGGCGTGGTCCTGCTGGCGGCGATCGCGCTCCTGCCGTGGATCGCCCACACGCCCGAGCCGCTGCTCGCGGCCATCGTGATCCATGCGGTCGGCCACACGCTGAACCCGGACAGCCTGCGACCCTATTTCTCGTGGCGACGCGACCGGCTGGTCGCGATCGTGGCCTTCGTGGCCGTCCTGCTGCTCGGCGTGCTCGACGGGCTGCTGACCGCCATCGGCGTCAGCCTGCTGCTTCTGCTGCGCGGGATGTCGACGGCGCGCGTGAGCTGGCTCGGTCGGCTCAACGGGGGCCACGACTTCGTCGACATCGCGCGGCACCCCGAAGCGCGGGTGCCGGCCGGCATGCTGATCGCGCGGCCCGAGACGCCGCTCTTCTTCGGCAATGTCGAAGCGGTGTTCGCCACGATCCGGGCGCAGGTGGCGCAGACGCGGAACCTCGATCACGTGGTCGTGAGTCTGGAGGAATCCGCCGACCTCGACGGCACGAGCGTCGAAGCCCTGTGCGACTTCGCGGCCCACGTCCGCCAGCGCGGCGCGCAACTGACGCTCGCCCGGGTGAAGGACACGCTGCGCGACCTGCTCGAACAGGTCCGATCCGAGGACCTGCCGCCGAGCGCCTATGCGGCGTGGAGCGTCGACGACGCGGTGCAGCAGGCCGGCCAGCGCACGGGCGGTGCTGCGGCAGACGCGGTCACGCCAATACTGCTGTGACCGCGAGCCCCGGCTCGGCGTTGCGCACCGAGAGTCGCCCGCCGTGCGCCTCGGCCACCAGCCGGCAAAGGTACATGCCGAGACCGACGCCGCCGGTCGCGCGCTGGCGGGCGCTGTCGGTGCGGTAGAAGGGTTCGGTCAGGCGGTCGAGCTGGGCCGCATCGACGCCCGGACCGAAGTCGCGCACTTCGAGCTCGATGCCCTGCCCCGCGCGGCGCAGCGTCAGCTGCGGCGGCTGCGCGCTGTCGCCGCCGTGGCGCAGCGCGTTGTCGATCAGGTTGCGCACCAGCAGGCGGACGCGCGAGCGGTCCAGCGAGAGCGCAGGCAGATCGGCCGTCGCGTCGATGGCGACCCGCCCGCCGCCTTCCAGCTCGCCGGCCACGTCGCGCACCAGCGCGGCGAGATCGACCGGTTCGCGATGCAGCGCCGCATGCGGGCTGGCGAGCCGCTCGCTTTCGAGCAGGTCGCTGATCAGGTCGCGCATCTCCGCCAGGTCGCGCAGCAGCGCGGCACGTTCGGTGGCGCCTTCGGCCGTCGGCGGCAGCAGTTCGGCATTGAGCCGCGCACGGGTGAGCGGCGAGCGCAGTTCGTGGCTGAGCGCCAGCAGCAGCGCCCGCTTGGCATCGAGCATGCCCTGGATGTCGCGCGCCATGGTGTTGATGCGCAACGCGAGGTCGCCCAGCTCGTCGCGCCGGCGCAGCGGGATCGGGGTGTCGAAAGCGCCGCGTCCGAAACGCTCGGCGCCCGCGCGGATATCGTCCAGTGGCCGCAGCAGCCGTCGCACGTAGGCATAGGCCAGCACGATCAGTCCCAGCAGAAGCGCCAGCGTCATCCAGCCGATGCCCTGCGGCTCGCGCTGCCAGGGCAGCGTCCCGAGGCCGAAGGTCACGCGATGGCCGTCTGCCGTCGTGCGGCTGAGCCAGTCGCCGCGCGCGCCGAAGCCGTGGCGGCGGCGATCGGGATGCGAGTCCCAGTTCACCGCGGGGCCTTCGATGCGGATCGAGATCGGCAGTCGCGTGACCAGCGCCTTCGCGCGCTCGACATCCGGCGGCGTGCCGAGGTCGGCGACGAGGCGGTCGAGGTAGTCGGACACGATCGGCCGCGCGGCATCGCGCCAGCCGCTGGAGAAGGCGTGCTGCATGCCGCCGAGGAACACCGCGGTCATCGCCAGCGCGAGCAGCACGAAGACGGTGATGAGGCGCACGCGTAGCGAATGGCCCCAGCGATGGCGCCAATGCCCGGGCCGTCCTTGGCGACGCCTCATGGCGCGCTCTTGCCCACCGCGAGCGTGTAGCCCGCGTTGCGCAGCGTCTTGATGCAGTCCAGCGGTTCGAGCTTCTTGCGCAGGCGGCTGACGACGATGTCGACCGCGCGGGTGTAGAGCTCGGCCTCGTGCCCGCGAAGGCGGTTGAGGATGTCGTCGCGGCTCCACACCTTGCCGGGCTGGTCGGCCAGCAGCGCCAGCAGCTCGAATTCGGTGCCGGTCAGCTCGACGCGCTCGCCGTGCCGGAGCACTTCGCGCTTGTCGAGGTCGATCGACAGTCCATCGAACTCCCTGCGTTGCGCCGGCACGGCGGCCGGCGCGCTGCGCTGCCGCCGCAGGATGGTCTGCACGCGCGCCACGAGTTCGCGCGGCTCGAAGGGCTTCGGCAGGTAGTCGTCGGCGCCGAGTTCGAGCCCGACCACGCGATCCATCACCTCGCCGCGCGCAGTCAGCATCACGATGGGGATGTCGCTTTCCTTGCGGATCTCGCGGCACAGCGCAAAGCCATCCATCTCGGGCAGCATCACGTCGAGGATCGCGACGTCATAGCCGCCGGCGCGCAGCTTCGCGAGGCCGTCGCTGGGGCGCGTCGTGCTTTCGAGCACATAGTCGAAGCGCGCGAAATAGCTCGCGAGCGGCGCGCCCAGGTGCTCGTCGTCGTCGATCAGCAGGATGCGTGGCATGCGGGCATTGTGCATACGCTGGTCATGGCTTCACCATGGATCGCCCGGACCGATGCGGCCGAGGTGGGTGGCCGCCAAGCCCGAGGCGTACTTCAGCCCGTAGCCCAGCATGCGGTCGAATCCGATGTGCGCGCACCAGATCAGGCCAATCGCCAGCGTGACCGGCAGGTCCGCGAGCGCGCCGAGCGCCAGCAGCGCGACGGGCCCGACGTACGAGTGGGCAGTGTTGTAGATCGCCGCGCCCGTGCGCGCCCCGGCCAGGTAGCCGAGGAACGAAAGGTCGGGCACCAGGAACAGCATCGCGAATGCGCCCCATCCCGCGCCGAGTTGCGCATAGGCGGCAACCGACGCGAGCAGAACCGCGAGGCCTTCAAGGCGCAGCGCCGCACGGACGCCACCGGAGACGGCACCTTCTGCAGCGCCGCCGGGCGCGTGCCGGCGGGCTGCCCATGCGGCAGGCCGGTTTCCGGCGCGCGACACGCCGGACGAAGGCGGGACGTAGCTCACCCCCGGCCCCAGCGACGACCGCGATCCATGAAGTCACGGACCCTCTGCTGCTGTTCCGGATTGAGGCTGTCGAAGAAGTCGGCCGCCGCGGCGATGACCTCGGGGCTGCCGGCCTGAATGGCAGCCGTCTTGTCCTCGACGAGTTTCTTCGCGCGTTCCTGGTCGAGCTTGGCGCCGGCGAACAGCGAACGGAACTCGGCACGCGGATCACCACCGCCGCGCAGTGCGGCGCGCTGGGCCTGGATCTTCTCGCTCAAGGCCGCGAGCTTGGCCTTCTGCGTGGCGTCGAGTTCGAGCTTGCTGCTGACGCGCTCGACCATGCGGGCGCGGAACTCGGCGCGGTCCTGCTCGGAGGCGTTGTGCCAGCCGCCATGGCGATAGCCGCAGCCGGTGAGGCTGCCCGCCACCAGCGCTGCGCCGGCGAGGCCGAAGAGGGATCGTTTGAACCAGGGCTTCATGAGTCTTCCTTGCATTGCGATCGGGGATCGATCGGAAGACTCGATGCTCGCGGCGAGCCGCCGCGAAGTGCTTTCGCGGCGGTTTCGCTCTGTTTCGTTTTATTGCGACGGACGATCTATCGCGCCAGCGCGGCCGCCGGGTCCTCGGCCTCCACGACCTCACGCGCCCAGGCTTCGAGCTTGCTGACGTCGGCGCGCAGAACTTCCTGCTTGACGGCCAGGATCTGCGAGGGATGCATCGAGAAGCTGCGCAGGCCGAGCCCAAGCAGCAGGCGCGTGAACATCACGTCCCCGGCCATTTCGCCGCAGACGCTCACGCCCTTGCCTTGGCGGCGGCACTCGGCGATGGTGTCGGCCACCAGCCGAAGCACCGCGGGATGCGCGGGGTCGTAGAGGTGTGCCACCGACTCGTCGGCGCGATCGATCGCCAGCGTGTACTGGATCAGGTCGTTCGTGCCGATCGACAGGAAGTCGAAGTACTTGAGGAAGGTGCGCAGCGTGAGCGCCGCCGCGGGAATCTCGATCATCGCGCCGACCTTCACGTGCCCATAGGCGACGCCACGGTTGTCGAGTTCGGCGCGCGCGAAGTCGATGAGCGACAGCGTCTGCCGGATCTCGCTCACGTGCGCGAGCATGGGGATCAGCAGGTGGATCTCGCCGTGAGCCGCGGCGCGCAGGATGGCGCGCAACTGCGTCAGGAACATCGCCGGATCGGCCAGGCTCCAGCGGATCGCACGCAGGCCGAGCGCGGGGTTCAGGTGGGCGTCGTCGCGCACCGACTTGCCGTCCAGCGGCTTGTCCGCGCCGACGTCGATGGTGCGGATCGTGACCGGCATGCCCTGCATCCCATCGATCGCGCGCCTGTACGCCTCGTACTGCTCGTCCTCGTCGGGCAGCCGCGTCTTGCGCTGCGACTCGCGGCCCATGAAGAGGAATTCGCTGCGGAAGAGTCCCACGCCGACCGCGCCCGCCTTGACGGCGCCGAGCGTGTCTTCGGGCATCTCGATGTTGGCGAGCAGTTCGACGCGCTGGCCGTCGAGCGTGACGGCCGGCTTGTGCCGCAGCCTGGACAGCCGTCCGCGCTCGAGGTCGCCCTGGCGCTGCTTGAAGCCGTACTCGGCGAGGATGATCGGCGACGGATCGACGATCACCACGCCGGTATCGCCATCGATGATGACCCAGTCGTCCTGCCGCACCAACTGGCTCGCGCTGCGCGCGCCGACCACGGCGGGGATGTCCATGCTGCGCGCGACGATGGCGGTGTGCGACGTGCGCCCGCCCACGTCGGTGACGAATCCGGCGAACACGCTCTTCTTGAACTGCAGCATGTCGGCCGGCGAGAGATCGTGCGCGATGAGCACCAGCGGCGCGTCGAAGGCCTCGCCGGCGGTCGGGTCGGCGTGGTCCTCGTCGTGGTGTTCCGCGGCCCGCTTGCGGCGCGGAGGCGGCGGCGCGAGGACCGCGGCCGTGCCCTTCATCCGGTGCAGCAGGCGCTCGACGACCTGCTCGAGGTCGGCCTTGCGCTCGCGCAGGTACTCGTCCTCCATCTCGTCGAACTGGCGCGCGACGATCTCGAGCTGGGTGGTCAGCGCCCATTCCGCGTTGTAGAGGCGCTCGACGATCCAGTGCTTGACACCGGTGGTGAGCACTTCGTCCTGCAGCAGCATCTGGTGCACGTCGAGCAACGCCGAAAGCTCGTGCGGCGCGTCGTTGGGGCCCATCAGGGCAACGCTGGCCTGCAGCTTCTGCAGTTCCTCGGCCACCCCGTCGCGCGCTACCCGCACGCGGTCGATCTCGGTTTCGACCTCTTCGGGCTTGATGAAGTAGTGCGCGACGTCGATCCGGCTCGACACGACGAGCACCGCCCGCCCGATGGCGATGCCACGGGCAACCGGAAGACCGTGAATCGAGAAAGTCATGTCAGTCACCCGCTGCGATCAGAGCGCCCCAATCCCCCCGGCCGCGTAGCAGGCCCGTTCGCAGGCACCCGCGGAACCGGCTCGGCCGGGTCGCCGGGTGCGCCCCCTCGATGGGGGAGGCTGCTACACGAAGTGGACAAGCAACGGGGGTGGGCTTCATCACTCTCCTTCGCCGAATTTGTCGTTCATGAGCGCGACGATCGCGTCGAGCGCCTCCTGCTCGCGCTCGCCGTTGGTCTCGACGTCCACCGTCACGCCGAGGCCGGCGGCCAGCATCATCACACCCATGATGCTCTTGGCATTGACGCGGCGGTCGCCGCGCGCGAGCCAGACTTCGCAGGGATAGCTCCCCGCGAGCTTGGTGAGTTTGGCCGAGGCGCGCGCGTGCAGGCCCAGCTTATTGCTGATGGTCACGGATGTCTTGATCACTGTGCTTTCTTCTTGCCTGGTTCTGGGGAGCGGTGACTGCGACCTGCATGACGCCCGCGGTTCCGCCGGTGAGCGCGCGCTGCACGAGGGTCTCGAGCGGCTCGTTGCGATAGCTGACCGCGCGCAGCAGCATCGGCAGATTGACCCCGGCCACGAGCCGCGAGCGGACGCCGTCGACGAGCTTCTGCGCGACGTTGCAGGGCGTCGCGCCGAACACGTCGGCCAGCACGAGCACCTGCGAGCGCGGCGAGCGCTGAAGCTGCGCCAGGGTGATGCGCGCCGCCGCGAGGGTTTCGTCGGGCGACACATTGGGCAGCACATCGAGCGCTGCGATCGACGACTCGCAATCGGGAAACACATGCAGCGCGCATTGCCGCAACGCATTCGCGAGCGGCATGTGGGCGATGATGAAGATGCTGTTCATGCGGGTCGATCTGCTGCTAGTCGATTATGCGGGGGCATCCACGACAGGGGCCCCGTTCGCATGGCTTGATTTTTCACGCTCATGGGATGTGGAACCCCTCAAAGAACGTCCCTACGGCGTCCGTCGATGACGGCACACCCGAGACGGTCGCCTGGTAGACCGACGCGCCCCCGTCCAGGCGGCGATGGGCGAACCAGAGCACGTGGGTGGCGGCTGCGCCCGCCGCGGGGTCGTTGCCCCCGGTATCGAGGCGGGCCGGCGCGGGCGAGGACGCGGCCCGGGCAAGCACCACCGGCGACTCGACCACCGGCACGTCGCCCAGTTGGCTGCGCGTCGCCGCATGCCAGGCGCGCAGCCAGAGCTCGGCCTGTTCGGCGCTTTGCGCCCGGGCATGGGCGACCGCGAAGATCGCGCCGCCGGCCTTGCATCCGGCCATCTCGACAGGGATCGATTCGGTGCCGAGTGGGAGATCCCGCGTCGCTCGCTCCGGCTTGCAGGGCAGCAGCGCGATCACGCCCGCGTCGCCGACGGGGACTTCGCGCCAATTGAAGGTGGGGCTGCAGGCGGCGAACACGGCCGCAGCTGCGACGAGCGTGGCTCGGCCCATTCGGGAGCGGGTTGACATGGAGCGGTCATTATCGAACCCGCCTGGCCGCCGGGCGGCCTGCCTTCGCGGGCGTTCTGCGTGTTCTGCGCGGCGGAACTAAAATCGCTTCCAGTCATCTCCTTGTTCATCATGAAGAAATTCATCCCCGTTGCCCTTGTGGCAGTTGCCCTGGCTGTCGGCGCGGGCGTCTACCTGAACACCGGCACGTCCGCTGCCCCGGCTTCGACCTTCGTCCTGCTCGACGGCAGCAAGAAGAGCACGGAGGACCTCAAGGGCAAGGTGACGCTGGTCAACTTCTGGGCGACGAGTTGCGTCACCTGCGTCGCGGAGATGCCCAAGGTGATCGCCACGTACGACAAGTACAAGGGCCAGGGCTACGACACGCTCGCCGTCGCGATGAGCTACGACCCGCCGGCGTATGTCGTCAACTTCGCCGAAACGCGCAAACTGCCGTTCAAGGTGGCCATCGACAACACGGGCGCTGTGGCAGAGGCCTGGGGCGATGTGAAGCTCACGCCGACGACCTACGTCGTCAACAAGCGCGGAGAGATCGTCAAGCGCTACGTGGGTGAACCGGACTTCGCCGAGCTCCACAAGCTGATCGAGAAGCTGCTCGCCGAGGCGTGAAGCGGGCCCCGGCCCACTCAGACAAGGCGCTGTTCCATACAGCGCCTTCGTTTTTTCAGCGGTTCCTGAACGTGTCGTGGCAGCTCTTGCACGTCTCGCCCAAGGGCCCCATGGCAGCTTTCAGCGCATCGACACTGCCAGCTTTTGCGGCGACGAGGAGCTTGTCGGCATCGGCCATGAGGCGCTCGCTGAGCTCCTTGAACTTGGCCTGTTCCCTCCAGATCTCGGATTTCGCCTTGCCGCCCTCGGTGCCGGGCGCGAAGCCGGCCCATGGGAGCCTCGAGATCTGCGCCACCACTTCGGCGTTCGCCACTGCCACGGCGGCATCGTAGGGCGCCCGGCCGCTGGCCATGGCGCCGAGGCGGGCCACGTTCTGGCTCTGAATGAACATCGCGCTCTGACGGTACTTGACCGCATCCTCGGCCTTCGCGAACTGGGCCTGGGATGGCGCAGCAAGGGCGGCGCAGGCCATCGCCAGCGCAGACGTGACGAGACGTTTCATGTGAACCCTTCCTGTGGATGCATCGCGAGACACGGTGCCGCGGCAAGGTAAGGGATTTGCCGGCGGCCGAGATTAGAGGGAACCCGCAGGACGGGCCGCCCCCGAACTTTGTTAATCTGCGCTTCCCGCAGCCATGCGCCCACCGCCACCATGACCGCTTCCCTCGAGCCCGCGAGACGCCGCCCCGGGTCGGACAACGCCGGCGCCGTGTCCGTTTCGGTGCGTGTCTGGGATCTGCCCACGCGGCTGTTCCACTGGGCGCTGACGCTCACCGTGGCCTGTCTGCTCGCGACTGGATTCGGCGGGGTGATGGAGTGGCATTTCCGGTTCGGCTATGCGTCGCTCTCGCTGCTGCTGTTCAGGGTGGTCTGGGGATTGATCGGCGGCCGCTGGTCGCGTTTTTCCGCCTTCATCTACGCGCCGCGTGCACTCGTTGCCTACCTCCGGGGCCAGGCCCATCCGGATCATCTGGTCGGACACACACCGCTGGGGGCGCTGTCGGTCTACGCCCTGCTTGTCCTCCTGATCGCTCAGGCGTCGACAGGGCTCGTCGCCGACGACGAGATTTCGGCATCGGGCCCACTGACGCGGTTCGTTCCGGGCGCGGTCGTCAGTCTTGCGAGCGGCTGGCACGTGGGCTTCGGAAAGTGGATCGTGATCGCGCTGGTGAGCGTGCACATCCTGGCCGTGCTGTTCTATGTGCGGGTGAAGCATCAGCAACTGGTGCGGCCGATGCTCGGCGGCGACAAGCGCATTGCTGCCGGAGCCGCTGCTTCGAGCCGCGACGATGCGGCCTCGAGAACGCTCGCGTTGGTGGTCATCGTCATCTGCAGCGGATTCGCCGCCTGGATTGCCTCGCTTCGCCTATGAGTCATTCGACGTCGCGTCCACTGCCCCTGGCGGACATGCCCGAGATCGTGCTGCTCACGCCCGACGAACCGCACGAGTTCGACGCGGCCCGCGCCATCTTCCGTGACTACGCTGCCTCCCTGGGCATCGATCTCGGGTTCCAGCATTTCGAGGAAGAACTGGCGGCCCTCCCTGGCGAGTACGCCGAACCGCGGGGCGCCCTGCTGCTCGCGCTGGTCAGCACCGCGGACACGGCCGTGCCCGTCCAGGCTCAGCCGTTGCGGCGGGCCAATGGCGGCCTTGCTCATGTTGCGGGCTGCTGTGCGCTGCGCCCGCTGGACTCGGCCGACTACCCCAATGCGGCGGAAATGAAGCGCCTGTACGTGCGGCCGGAGTTTCGCGGTGTCGGACTCGGGCGGCAGTTGGCCGAGGCCATCCTGGACGCGGCGCGCGGCGCCGGGTATGCATGCGTGCTGCTCGACACGCTCGACGACATGGAATCGGCGCGGGCACTCTACGAAGACCTGGGTTTCGCCGAAGTGCCCCCCTACTATCACAACCCGATTGCCGGGTCGCATTACCTCAAGGTGGAGCTTTAGCCTCCCCCAGCCTTGGAGCTTTGGCTCTCCCCCAGCCTCGCTCACTTCGTGTGCTCGGACACCCCCTTCCGGGGGCAACGCCAGCGGACCGGCGAAGCCGGTTCCGCGGCGTTTCCCGCGAACGCAGGATCAGACTCAGCCCTTTGCTTGGGCGAGGAGGGTGTCGGCCCCGCTGACCTCGAACTTGCCGGGGGCCTCGACGTTCAGCGAAGCGACCTTGCCATCCTTCACCAGCATCGAATAGCGATTGCTGCGCACACCCATGCCACGTGCAGTGAGATCGAGGGTGAGGCCCGTCGCGTTGGCGAACACGCCGCTGCCGTCGGCCAGCATGCGGACCTTTCCGGCAGTCTTCTGGTCGCGAGCCCACGCGCCCATGACGAAGGCATCGTTGACGCTGACGCACCAGATTTCGTCCACGCCCGCGGCCTTGAAATCGTCGAAGTGCTGGACGTACCCAGGCACATGCTTGGCGGAGCAGGTGGGCGTGAAAGCGCCCGGAAGCGCGAACAACGCGATTGTCTTGCCGGCCGTCGCCTTGGTCACGTCCACGGGGTTCGGGCCGATGCTGCAGCCCTCGCCTTCCACCTCCGAGTACTCCTGCAGCGTTGCGGAAGGTAGCGTGTCGCCAACTTTGATCATGTGAAGTGCTCCTGTAAAAGAAAAACGGCCCACATTGTGGGCCGCTTTTGCGTTGGCTGCTTCGCCGGGATCAGACCAGAGCGGCCTTTTCGACAAGGCGGGTCACAACCCAGTTCTTCGTCTTCGAGATCGGACGGCTTTCCGTGATCTCGATGATGTCGCCGAGCTTGTACTCGCCCTTTTCGTCATGGGCGTGGTACTTGCTCGTCTTGGCGACGATCTTGCCGTAGAGCTCGTGCTTCACGCGACGCTCGACCAGAACGGTCACGGTCTTCGCGCGCTTGTCGCTGACCACCTTGCCGATCAAGGTGCGCTTGAGGGACTTTTTAGCTTCCGTCATGGTCACTCCTTACTTGGCGGCTTCTTGCTGCTTCTGAGCAAGAATGGTCTTCGCACGTGCGATGTCACGACGGGTGACGCGCAGCGTGGCGGTGTTCGACAGCTGTTGCGTGGCCTTCTGCATGCGCAGGCCGAAATGGGCCTTCTGCAGATCCTTGATTTCGGCTTGCAGGCCGGCAACGTCCTTGTTGCGCAGCTCGGCAGCCTTCGACGTCTTGGCGGTTGCCGCGGCGTCCTTCTTCTTACGTGTTGCCATGGTGTTCTCCTCGATCAGGCGCCGAGCTGGCGTGCGACGAAGGTCGTGCGCAGCGGGAGCTTGGCAGCGGCCAGACGGAAGGCCTCGCGAGCGAGTTCTTCGGGAACGCCGACGATCTCGTAGATCACCTTGCCGGGCTGGATTTCGGCGACGTAGTACTCGGGGTTGCCCTTGCCGTTACCCATCCGCACTTCTGCGGGCTTGTGGGAGATCGGCTTGTCGGGGAACACACGAATCCAGATACGGCCACCGCGCTTGACGTGACGCGAGATCGCGCGACGTGCGGCTTCGATCTGGCGGGCCGTCAGGCGGCCGCGGTCGATCGACTTGAGGCCGAAGTCACCGAACGACACCGCGTTGCCGCGCGTCGCGATGCCGGTGTTGCGGCCCTTTTGTTCCTTGCGGAACTTTCTGCGTGCAGGTTGCAGCATGTTTGTTACTCCGTAGTTCTAAGACCGATCACTCGGTCTTGGCACCGTCCGCTGCTGCAGCGGGCGCGGCTTTGCGGACGCGCTTAACGGCGGGTTTCGAGTCTGCACCGGTCGCTTCTGCGGGCTTGTCGCTGCCGTCGGCCGGAGCGGTGTTGCCACCGATGGGGCCACGGGCACCGGCGCGGGGGCCACGGCGGTCGGAGCCGGGACGGTCGCCACCGGGGCGGCCATCACGACGCGGGCCACGCGGGCGACGCTCTTCTTCGGGACGCGGCGTTTCGACGGCCGGCAGGTCGTTGCGACCCAGCGTGTCGCCCTTGTAGACCCAGACCTTGACGCCGATGACGCCGTAGGTGGTCTTGGCTTCCGAGGTGCCGTAGTCGATGTCGGCGCGCAGCGTGTGAAGCGGCACGCGACCTTCGCGATACCACTCGGTACGGGCGATTTCGATGCCGTTCAGACGACCGGCCGACATGATCTTGATGCCCTGGGCACCCAGACGCATGGCGTTCTGCATCGCACGCTTCATCGCGCGGCGGAACATGATCCGCTTCTCGAGCTGCTGCGTGATGCTGTCGGCGATCAGTTGCGCATCGATCTCGGGCTTGCGCACTTCTTCGATGTTCACCGCAACCGGCACGCCGAGCTGCTTGCCCAGTTCGCGCTTGAGGTTCTCGATGTCCTCGCCCTTCTTGCCGATCACGACGCCCGGACGTGCCGAGTAGATCGTGATGCGTGCGTTCTTGGCGGGGCGCTCGATCAGCACGCGCGAAACGGACGCGTTCTTGAGCTTCTTCTTCAGGTACTCGCGCACCTTGATGTCTTCGGCCAGCATGCCGGCGAAGTCGCGGTTGCTTGCGTACCAGCGGCTGGACCAGTTACGGCTGACCGCAAGGCGGAAGCCGGTTGGGTGGATTTTCTGTCCCATAGTTCTGCCAGCCTGTTAGTTGCCAACCGTCACGTACACATGGCACGTGGGCTTGCTGATGCGATTGCCGCGACCCTTGGCGCGCGCGGTGAAGCGCTTGAGCGTGGCACCTTGCTCGACGTAGATGGTCTTGACCTTCAGTTCGTCGATGTCGGCACCGTCGTTGTGCTCGGCGTTGGCGATGGCCGACTCGAGCACCTTCTTGACGATCACAGCGGCCTTCTTCTGCGTGAACTGCAGGATGTTGAGCGCTTGATCGACCTTCTTGCCGCGGATCAGGTCGGCGACCAGACGGCCCTTATCGACCGAGAGGCGGACGCCGCGGAGGACTGCACGTGTTTCAGACATGGTCGTTCCTTACTTCTTCTGGACTTTCTTGTCCGCGGGGTGGCCCTTGAACGTGCGCGTGAGCGCAAATTCGCCGAGCTTGTGGCCGACCATCTGGTCGGTGATGTACACGGGCACGTGCTGCTTGCCGTTGTGCACGGCAATGGTCAGGCCGATGAACTCGGGCAGGACCATCGAGCGACGCGACCAGGTCTTGATCGGCTTCTTGTCCTTGGTCGTCACGGCCTTGTCGGCCTTGGCCACGAGGTGGTGGTCGACGAACGGACCCTTCTTGAGAGAGCGAGTCATTTGCTATCCCTTACTTCTTGCGACGCGACACGATGAAGACCTGCGTGCGCTTGTTGTTACGGGTGCGATAACCCTTGGTCAGGTTGCCCCACGGGTCGACAGGGTGACGGCCTTCGCCGGTCTTGCCTTCGCCACCACCGTGCGGGTGGTCGACCGGGTTCATCACCACGCCGCGAACGGTCGGGCGGATACCCATCCAGCGCTTCACACCGGCCTTGCCGAGCTGGCGCAGGCTGTGCTCTTCGTTGGCAACTTCACCGATGGTCGCGCGGCACTCGACGTGCACGCGGCGAACTTCGCCCGAACGCATGCGGACCTGGGCGTAGACGCCTTCGCGGGCCAGCAGCGTGGCCGAGGTGCCGGCCGAGCGGGCGATCTGCGCACCCTTGCCGGGCTGCAGTTCGATGCAGTGGATCGTCGAACCCACGGGAATGTTGCGGATCGGCAGCGTGTTGCCGGCGCGGATCGGGGCTTCCGAACCGCTCAGCAGCGTTGCACCGGCTTCCAGACCGCGCGGGGCGATGATGTAGCGGCGCTCGCCGTCGGCATAGCACACGAGCGCGATGTGGGCGGTGCGGTTCGGGTCGTACTCGATACGTTCGACCTTGGCCGGGATGCCGTCCTTGTTGCGCACGAAGTCCACCACGCGGTAGTGGTGCTTGTGGCCACCGCCCTTGTGACGGGTCGTGATGTGACCGTTGTTGTTGCGGCCGGCCTTCTGGAATTGCGATTCCAGCAGCGGCGCGTGCGGTGCACCCTTGTACAGGTGGTCGCGCGAAATCTTCACTGCGCCGCGTTGGCCCGGCGAAGTGGGTTTCTGCTTGATGACGGCCATGATTAAGCGCCTTCCCCGACGAGGTTGAGCTCTTGACCGGCCTTCAGCGTCACGTAGGCCTTGCGAACGTTGTCGCGGCGACCGACCGACTTGCCGAAGCGCTTGGTCTTGCCCTTGGTGTTGAGCACCGACACGCCTTGAACTTCGACCTTGAACATCAGTTCGACAGCCGCCTTGATCTCAGGCTTGGTGGCGTCCTGCAGCACCTTAAAGGTGACTGCGTTCGACTTCTCGCCGACCATCGTGGCCTTTTCGGACACGATCGGGGCGACCAGCACGTTCATCAGGCGACCTTCGTCGAACTGACGCTGTGCGGGGGTAGGGTTCATGCGGCTCATGCGAACATCTCCTTGAGCTTGTCGACGGCACCCTTGGTGACCAGCACCTTCTTGTAGTGGACCAGCGAAACCGGATCGGCGTAACGCGGCTCGACCACGAGCACGTTCACCAGGTTGCGCGATGCCAGGTACAGGTTTTCGTCGACTTCCTCGGCGATCACGAGCACGGACTCGAGATTCATCGCCTTGAACTTGGCGGCCAGCGCCTTGGTCTTGGGCGAGTCGACCTTGATCGAATCGACCACCGCCAGACGGCCTTCGCGAGCGAGCTGCGAGAAGATGGAGGCCATGCCGGCGCGGTACATCTTCTTGTTGATCTTCTGCGTGAAGTTTTCGTCAGGCATGTTCGGGAAGATGCGGCCGCCCCCACGCCACAGCGGCGAGGAAGTCATACCGGCACGGGCGCGGCCCGTTCCCTTTTGCTTGAAAGGCTTCTTGGTCGAGTGCTTGACCTGCTCGCGGTCCTTCTGGGCGCGCGTGCCTTGGCGTGCATTGGCCTGGTAGGCGACAACGATCTGGTGAACCAGGTCTTCGTTGAAGTCACGGCCGAACACGGTTTCCGGCGCGTCGAACTTCGACGCCGCCTGGCCTTGTTCGTTCAGGAGTTCGAGTTCCATTACTTCGCTCCTTCAGCGGCTTGCGGCTTGGCCTTGATGGCCGGACGCACGGTGACAAAGCCACCCTTCGAGCCCGGAATCGCACCCTTGATCAGGAGCAACTGACGCGCTTCGTCGATACGGATCACATCGAGGTTCTGGGTGGTGACGGTGACGTCGCCCAGGTGACCCGTCATGCGCTTGCCGGGGAACACGCGGCCGGGATCCTGCGCCATGCCGATGGAGCCAGGAACGTTGTGCGAACGGCTGTTACCGTGCGAGGCGCGCTGCGAACCCATGTTGTGGCGCTTGATCGTGCCGGCGTAGCCCTTGCCGATCGAGGTACCCTGCACGTCGACCTTCTGGCCCACGGCGAAGACGCTGCCGACGGCAATCGCGCCACCCGCCTTGTGCTGGGCGGCGGCGTCTGCGGTCACGCGGAATTCCCGGATGATTTCGCCAGCTTCAACGCCCGCCTTGGCGAGGTGACCGGCTTCGGGCTTGGTCACGCGCGATGCCTTGCGCGAACCGAACGTCACTTGCAGTGCGACGTAGCCATCGTTCTCTTGGGACTTGATCTGGGTCACGCGGTTGTTGGACACATCCACCACCGTGACAGGAACTGCGTCCCCGTCATCGGTGAAGAGACGCATCATCCCCACCTTGCGGCCCAGCAACCCGAGGGAGTTGCTCAGACTCATTGGTTTTCTCCAAAACTTCCGCCGCTGCCACTTCAATTGGCGACAGCGTTTGGTGTGCGAAAGAAGGTTGATAAAGCTCTGCACAACCGCGCTACCGGCAGGGGCCAATAGACGCATTTTGGGCAGAGCCGGCGATTATAGCCCGGGCCGTTAGTTGCCGCAACTGGGCAGCGGGCCGCGCAGAAAGCCGCCCTACTTGACCTGCATGGAGCGAATCTTTTCGCCGTCGGGCCCCTGCTTGAGGCCCTGCGCCTCCGGCAGTCCGGACGGCGCCTTGCCGACCTGGACCGGAATGGAGATCGCGCTCACGGCCCCGTACTGCGCCGTGAACACGTGAAGGTATGCCGTGCCCGCGGCCGACGGCGTGACCTCGATCGTGAGGGTGGTTGCAGCGCCGGCCGGCAGCGTTCGGGATTCGGCCGCGCTGCCCAGGCTGAGTCCGCCCTCGGTCTGCAAGCGCAGTGAGGCCCCGGCCGGATCGGTCACGCCATCGAAGCTCAGCACCACGGGGATCGCGGCGCCGGCCCGCGGAGTGCCGTCGATGCGGTAGCGGACGGTCACGCCGGAGCCATTGCCCTTCATCGGTGCAGTTTTCATGCCCGCCACGCCAGCGGCGCGCGGGTCAGGCCGTGCGGCGTCGGCAGCGGCTTGCGGCGGCGTGGCGAGGGCGAGCATCAGCCATGCCGCTGCGCCCACGCGGGCGATCGAGCCGATCATTGGATGGAGACGTTGAAGCATGTCGAGGCCGAGGAATTGTTGAAGTCGTTGATCACCAGAACGCTTTCGCCGGCGGGCAGGTCGACCGCGGCGGATTCGGTCGTGGCGACGGCGTCGGACGCAGCGATCTGTCCGCCATGGAAGACCGCGAAATCCGGATCGCTACCGGCGGGCCCGGACACGGAGATCGTGCGGGTGCCCGCCGACGGCACCGTGAAGCGCAGGTAGGCGTAGCTTCCGAGCTTGTTGTCGGCACCGGCCGCGTTGCTCACGCAGGCCTGGGTGGTCGCCCCCGGCGTGGCCGCACGGTACATCGGCAGTGCGGTCGACACATTGCCGCCATTCGTTTCCGACACGCCGAACGGGTCGGCCGAGGCCGCGCTGATCGCCTGGCCGCTCAGCAGCGCGTTGAGGTTCGAGGCGGCCCCGGGTGCCACCGCATAGAACGCGGCCGCGAACGGGTGAATTTCTGTCACCGCGATGCCGCTCTTGAAGGCGCTGTTGGTCAGCGTGTCGTGGATCGCCTTGAAGCCGATCTGGCTGTTCAGGTTCCATAAGATGGAATGGATCGAGGCCTCACGGTACCACCCCGGGTCCGTGGGGTAGCCGATCGCCAGATTCACGTTCGAGCCCGAAGCCTGTCCCGTCAGGACCGAATCGGTGTAGTTGCTGCGCCCGAGCGCGATGCCCGACCAGGCGTTGCCCCAGCCTTCGGAGAAAGCCACGCGGCGGTCGAGCTTGTCCGTCATCGAATGGCTGCCGCCCGGCGAATCGTCGCGACTGAAGGCCGATTGGTAGTAATGGCCCCATTCGTGCGCGATGACGGATGCGTCGTACTCATCGGTGTCGACGTTCTCCTTGCCCAGCACGTAGATGGCGCGTGCGGCTGTGCCGTTGCTGAAGAAGGTCGTTCCGATCTGGCCGATGGCCGGATTGTTGCCGCCCGGCACATTGTTGACGCTCCAGAAGACGCGCAATGCCGGGAATGCCGTGGCGGGCGCCACCGACAGCACCTTGGCTTGCGCCGCATAGACGACGTCGAGCAGCGCAAAAGGCCCCGCCACGCGCGCACTGGTATAGGAGGAACCACCCCAGCCGGACGGCGCGTGAATATCGCGCTGGAGCGTGGCATTGAATCCCGACGAGAAGGCCGGCGTCTCCATGGCGTAGATCGCATCGGACTGGGTGTTGTCTCGCACGGAGACATCCCAACTCGGCCCCGAGCCGCCCTGCGTCATCTGCGCGCGGACGCGCACGATCACCGAGGTATTGGCCGGCACGGTCACGGAGTAGGCGCCATTGGCATCGGTGCTCGTCGAGGCCAGGACCGCGGAGGCGCTGTTCACGACCTCCACCGCGGCGCCGCGGACCGGCTTGGAGCTCACGGCCGCATAGTTCAGCGGCCCGCTGTCATTGGGAATCGAATCGAAGGTTGCCGTGCCGCTCAGCGTGACGGAACTGACCGCTGCCGGCAGGAATACAGCACCGCCGCCACCACCACCCCCGCCGCCGCACCCGGCGAGAAGCGACACCAGGGCCCACACCGCGAACCCTTGCCAATACGATCTGCAATTCATACCCTGACCACCTCGTGCCGCATCCAGAGCATTCAGGCGCGAACGCTCTTCACGATTTCTAGGATGCCACATTCGGCGCCCAAAAGAGAAAGCCCGCACGCATTTCTGCGTGCGGGCTTACACAGCGGTAGGAATGCGCTTACTGCAGCTTGATCTCGACGTCCACGCCGGCCGGCAGGTCGAGCTTCATGAGCGCGTCCACCGTCTTGTCCGTCGGGTCGACGATGTCCATCAGGCGTTGATGCGTGCGGATCTCGAACTGATCGCGGCTCGTCTTGTTGACGTGCGGCGAACGCAAGATGTCGAAGCGCTTCATGCGGGTCGGCAGCGGCACCGGACCCTTGACGATGGCGCCGGTACGCTTGGCGGTGTCCACGATCTCGGCAGCCGATTGGTCGATCAGCTTGTAGTCGAACGCCTTGAGGCGGATGCGGATTTTTTGCTTGGTGGCCATGTTGATTCCTTCCTAGCGAACGTTCGAATCAGATGTCGAGGATCTTGGCGACGACGCCCGAACCCACGGTGCGGCCGCCTTCGCGGATCGCGAAGCGCAGACCTTCTTCCATGGCGATCGGAGCAATCAGCTTGACCGTGATCGACACGTTGTCGCCGGGCATGACCATTTCCTTGTCCTTGGGCAGCTCGATCGAGCCGGTCACGTCGGTCGTGCGGAAGTAGAACTGCGGGCGATAGTTGTTGAAGAACGGCGTGTGACGGCCACCTTCGTCCTTGCTCAGCACATACACCTCGGCGGTGAAGTGCGTGTGCGGCTTGATCGAGCCGGGCTTGCACAGCACCTGGCCGCGCTCGACTTCTTCGCGCTTCGTGCCGCGCAGCAGCACGCCCACGTTGTCGCCCGCCTGGCCCTGGTCCAGCAGCTTGCGGAACATTTCCACGCCCGTGCAGGTGGTCTTCTGGGTCGCACGGATACCGACGATCTCGATTTCATCGCCGACCTTGATGATGCCGCGCTCGACAGCGCCGGTCACCACGGTGCCGCGGCCGGAGATCGAGAACACGTCTTCCACGGGCATCAGGAACGTGCCGTCCACCGCGCGCTCGGGCGTGGGGATGTAGGTGTCCAGCGCCTCGGCCAGCTTCATGATCGAGCCTTCGCCGAGCTCGCCCTTGTCGCCTTCCAGGGCCAGCTTGGCCGAGCCGTGGATGATCGGGGTGGCGTCGCCAGGGAACTCGTACTTGTCGAGGAGTTCGCGGACTTCCATTTCCACCAGCTCGAGCAGCTCCTTGTCGTCCACCATGTCGCACTTGTTCAGGTAGACGATGATGTAGCCCACGCCCACCTGGCGAGCCAGCAGG